>JALNZB010000074.1 GCA_023229545.1 Sulfuritalea sp.
GGGATGGCCGATTCGATTGATCTAAAGATGTCGAGGTTGCTTGCCACACCCCCGGCGAGGACAAAGAGGAGTGCCAGCCCTATCACTGCCACGTCGAGATGCAGGTAGTTCAGGAAGGCACCAAGGCCACGTGTCATCAAATACCGTTGAGAGAGAGTTGCCGTCAAAATTTCTCCTTTGCTGTTGCCCGTGCCCCGTCGCCGCAGCGTTCCGCCGGCCGTGATGGCGGCAGGGTGATTGCGGTGCTGCTGGGGAAACCCGGTCGGGATGCGTCGGGTTTGAATCCATCGCCTCTCAGGGCGGGAGGATAAGACACTGAAAAATTGCTTATGCAGCCTTCTTGGCTGATTTGACTGCGGACGTCGCAGCCGGATTGGCCTGAGCCATTTGCATGATCTGCCTGGCGGTCTTGTCCACTGCCAGGGAAAAGGCTTTGTTCACTTCCGAAACCTGGGCTTCCACCACCCGGGACAATACCGCCTGAGTTTGAATGGCGATTTCGAGGACGCTGCCGGAGTAGTCGGCCGCCTGCCCGGTAGCGGGTTGAGCCAGCATGTTCTGCAATGAAACCAGATCCTGTACATCCTTGGCGGCGAGCAGGGCGCGGATGCTTAGAACGCTGTCTTCCAGCAGCGATCGCGCGGCGCTGACGTTCAGGGCGGCCAGGCGTTCGGTACCGGAAAATGCGGCATTGGCGAAAGTCGCGAGAGTTTCGACCCTGGCCTTGTTAGCGCTGACGAGTTGCTCGGGTACGCTGTACATGGCGATCTCCTACACTAGTGAAACAGTATTGCCGGTGCACCTGTCGGATCCTGTGGCGACCCATGAACACATGGAAACATGGAAACATGGATTGTGCACTGCACCAGTGTCACATTTTAGGGAGAAAGGCGTATTTGTCAAGATAAGTTTGCTGCACTGCACCAATATCGAGCTCGATTCCGGGTCGAAAACTGCCTGCAAACCGGCTGGCCGCGGTCGAGCTTTGCGGACCAAAAAAAACCCGGTACCGAAGTATCGGGTTGAATCCAATCCTTGCGGATCAGAGGAGGAGGCATTCATCCTATGCCTCCTGGACGCCGATGATTAGGCGCGGCACTCTAAGAATCGCTTCCCCGGTCAAAGCCCGAGATCTGACCAGGAACCACGATACCGACGGATAATCCGCCCCATGAAAACACTTCACGACACCTGTTTGTCCATGCTCGACCTCGTTGCCGTGCGCGAGGGTGGCACCGTAGGCGATGCGCTGGCAATCGCGCTGCGAACCGCACGGCACGCCGAATCGCTGGGCTTTACCCGCTACTGGCTGGCCGAACACCACAACCTGCAGGGGATAGCGAGTTCGGCCACTGCGGTGCTGGTGGGATATATCGCGAGCGGGACAAGCCGCATCCGTGTCGGTTCGGGCGGAGTGATGCTGCCCAACCACGCGCCGCTGGTGGTCGCCGAGGCCTTTGGAACCCTGGCCGAGCTGTACCCGAACCGCATCGACCTGGGCCTCGGCCGTGCCCCCGGTACCGACCAGACAACCATGCGTGCGCTGCGCCGCGACAGAGTGGAGACCGAAGCAGACTTCCCGCGCGAGGTGGCCGAACTTCAGCAGTTGCTGGCCGACCCGCAGCCGGGCCAGCGAGTAATCGCCATGCCTGGCGCCGGCACCAAGGTACCCGTCTGGCTGCTTGGCTCGAGCCTGTTTTCAGCACGATTGGCTGCGCAGCGAGGCCTGCCCTACGCCTTTGCCTCGCACTTTGCGCCGCGCTTGCTGCTGCAGGCGCTTGACCTGTATCGCAGCCAGTTCCAGCCGTCAGCGACGCTGGCAAAACCCTATGCGATCATCGGCGTGCCGTTGATCGCCGCACCGAGCGATGAAGAAGCCGAATTCCTCGCCAGCAGCACCTATCAGCGCGTCCTCGGCATCCTGCGCGGTGACCGTGGCCGCCTGCAAGCTCCGACGGATAACTTCATGGCTCAGTTGCTCCCGCAAGAGCGGGCCGCCATTGACGACTTTCTCGCGGCCGCCGTGATCGGCGGGCCGCAAAGAATACGCGAGGGCCTTGCTGCACTGGTGCAGGCTACGGATGCCGACGAATTGATGCTGGTTTGCGACATCTTCGATCCCGCTTTGCGGCTCCGCTCGCTCGATATCGTTGCGGCGGCATGCGCGGCGTGAAGCGCTCGCCGCAGAGCGCTTCACAACGGCGTCCCTATACGTCGATATTGCGGGCGTAGAGTGCGTTCGATTCGATGAAGGCGCGGCGCGGCTCGACGTCGTCACCCATCAGCGTGGTGAAGATCTCGTCCGCGGCAATGGCGTCGTCGATCTGCACCCGCAGCAGGCGGCGCACGGTCGGATCCATCGTCGTTTCCCACAATTGGGCGGGATTCATTTCTCCCAAGCCCTTGTAACGCTGCTTGCCGAGGCCACGTTCGACTTCGTTCAGCATCCACTTCATGGCGTCGGCAAAACTCGTAACGGCCAGCGATTTTTCGCCGCGACGGATTACCGCACCCTCACCCATAAGCCCGGCGATCATCTGCGCGGTGCGCCGGATCTGCAGGTAGTCGCCCGAAAGAAGAAAATCCTCGTCGATGCGGCCGGTGCGCAAGTTGCCGTGACGCATCCGGATAACGGCAAGCATCCAGCGCTCGTGCTTTTCGTCGAAGCGCGATTCGATCCGCACTTCCTTCGACAGGTGGGCGGAGATGCG
>JALNZB010000075.1 GCA_023229545.1 Sulfuritalea sp.
GCTTCCCCAATCTGGCCGACTACTACGACACGATCAAGGATCCCGAAACCGGCAAGTCGGCAAGCAACGAACTCGAATTCAGCGAGTTCGCCGCCAAGTTCACCAGCGCGCCGATCTGGATGGCCAAGGAAGCGCTCAAGGGCGACGCCCCGATCAATGGCTGGGCCGAGTTCAAGGCCAGAGGCATGTTCAGCGGCCCGCGCTACACCCTCAAGAAGAACTGGGGCGGCAAGTTCAAGACCGAGACCAAGAAGTTCGAGTTTTACAGCGCAACGCTGAAGAAGAAACTGACCGAGCATGCCACCAAGCACCAGACCACCACCGACGACATTCTCGCTGTCAGCGGCTATACCGCGCGCGGCGACCTCGCTTTCGTGCCGCACTACGAAGTACCCAAGCGCCACGGCAGCATGGAGGAATTCCCCTTCACCTTCATCGACTACAAATCGCGCCTCAACCGCGAAGGCCGCTCGCAGAACCTGCCCTGGTACCAGGAGTTCAAGAAGGTCGATCCGGGCGACGTGTCCTGGAGCGACGTGGTCAAGATGAATCCGGCAGACGGCGCGAAGCTGGGGCTGAAGACCGGCGACATGGTGAAGATCACGTCGCAGGCGGGTTCCATCACGACCGAGCTCAAGCTGTGGGAGGGGGTACGTCCCGGCACCGTGGCGAAGTGCTACGGCCAGGGTCACTGGGCCTACGGGCGAGTGGCCTCAAAGGACTACGCCAAATCTGTCCCATTAGGCGGCAACAACAACGAGATCTTGGTCGATGACTACGATCGCTTGAGTGGCGCCACGGCCCGCAACGGCGGCTTCACCGGCGTGCGGATCACCAAGGCCTGAGCGCCGTCGATAAGGAGAACATCATGAAACTAGGAATGGTTATCGATCTGGGACGGTGCGTAGGCTGTGGAGCTTGCGCCTTTGCCTGCAAGGCCGAAAACAACACGCGCAATCGGGCTGACGGACAAAGCTACAACTGGGCCGACTTCCTCATGCAGAGCGAGGGCAGATTTCCCAATACCCGCCACATGGTGATGCCGGTGCTGTGCAATCACTGCGACGAACCCCCCTGTATCACGATTTGCCCGGGCAATCCGGAGAAGGCGGGCAAGGGTAAGCCCTACAAGGCGCTGTTCAAGACGCCGGAAGGCATCACCATGCACAATCCGGAACTCTGCGTCGGCTGCGGCGATTGCCAGAGGGCGAGAGGGTGTCCCTACAGCCACGAGAAACTCGGTCCCTCGAGCCTGAACGGCGAGACCTACAGCGTGATCAGCCTCAATCCCATGGACGACGAGCCGCAGCCCTTCTGGGCGGACAAGGCGTCGGCCATTCCGGGCGGCACGTCATCGGGCGCTGAGGTGTCGGCGAAGGCCGGTACCAGGATTCCGGCGATGAACGCCTGGCAGGGCGGAGAACTGCAGCCGATCCGCTCGGATGACGTGATCGAGAAGTGCACCTTCTGCTATCACCGCGTAACGAACGGACTGCAACCGGCCTGTGTCGAAGTCTGCCCGGCCCAGGCGCGCATCTTTGGCGACCAGCAGGATCCGAACAGCAAGATCTCGCAGATCCTGAAGAAGGAAAAGACCTTCCGCCTGCAGGAAGAGAAAGGGACCAAGCCCAATGTGTACTACGTCGGCAAGTACAGCCCGCGTGTGTGAAATAGAATCGGGGGCCGGTTTTGGCCGGCCTCTTTCAGGAGATGCAATGAGCGACTATGTCACCGGCAGGGCCGGTGCGCGCGAGGATCTGTGCCGCTATCTCGCGGCCTGTTATTACGAGCCAAGCACGGAGTTCAGCGAAGAGCGCCTGTTCGATTCCATGCTGGCCGCGGCGATTGCCATCGATCCCGACCTCGCCGATTCCGCCCGCAAGCTGGCCGCAGCCTTTGCGGCGCAAGATCTGCTGGTACTGCTGGTGGACTACACCCGGCTGTTCATCGGTCCGTCGCAACCGGTGGCCATGCCCTATGCCTCGTTCTGGTTGACCGATGATCCGTCGATGCGGCACGAGGCGACCATGGCGGTGCTGGATTTTTACGAGCAGGGTGGTTTCGACATCAGTGATGATTTTCGCGAATTGCCGGACCATGTCGCAGCGGAACTGGAGTTTCTTTACCTGCTTATTTTTTCGCAGAACCAGGCACAGCCCGGCGGCAGCACGGATCAACTGTCGGCAGCCAACGCGTTGCACCGCCGTTTCGTGACCGATCACCTGGGCGCCTGGGTCAGCAGTTTCGCAGCCGCCATCAGGGCGGGCGCCGATACGGCGTTCTATCGAGAACTGGCGGGATTTACCGAGCGCTTCGTGCGGGTTGAGGCGGACTTGTTGCGCCTGAATTGAAAAAGGATCAGGGAACCATGCGCTGTTGCAGGAGCCCCCGATCGACGCCTTGCCTTCATGGAAGCTACCGTGGTTTACGGAAAATCCCAACTACAGAACTACAGAGAAGCGCCGACCGGTACTTTTGGAAAAGACGATGCATCACAACTCATTCCAACATTTATTTCGGAGCTGAACCATGAAAACCAAAACCACCCTTCTACTTGCCGGATCGCTGGTCTTCGCCCTTGCCGGAATGACCCCCGTGCATGCTGCGGTCGATGAGGGCGCGGCCAGGGCGCTGGCCAAGAAGAACGACTGCTTCAAGTGTCACGCCGTTGACAAGTCAAAGGAGGGCCCGTCCTACAA
>JALNZB010000010.1 GCA_023229545.1 Sulfuritalea sp.
AGGGGGTCGGATTTAACGGATGGGGGGGGCGGATTTAACGTGGACAACATCAACGCCTCACAGGGTTTCCCACAGCAATGGGGGGGTCGGATTTAACGGAACAACAGGGTGCCGAATCAACGTAGTCGAGGAGCAATGGGCGGTGGTGACGGCAGCAACAACAGCCCCCCCGTGACCTTTTTGACGTTGGCCGTCGGGTATTCGTTCATGGCGTGGCGTAGCGCCGGCAAAAACCGCTTTTTGAAGTCTTTGTCGGGATCTTTACCCCGGTACTCTTGGCCGAACTGCTCGCGTAGCGAATACCAGTGCAACATCACTGGCCTGCCAGCGATGCGATGGAGTCGATGCGCCATCCATGTGTAGACATCTAGTGCCAGCGCAGATCCTTTTAGCGCATGCAGGGCATGGTTACTGAGTGGTACGCCGTACTCCATCAGCTCCTTGTGATACCCCTCCGACAAGATCATCACGCCCGGCCAAAGAGCTTTCTGGTGGGCATGTTTTGGCCCGCCAATCCATGCGTCGAACTGCTCAACCGGCTGACCGTTGTAGGTACGCCCCTGGTAGCCGAGTTGTAGCCGACACGCCGCCAGCGCGTGCATTTGGCGGCGCAGGGTAGTGTAGCGATTGCCTTGGTCGTCCATGTTCATTAAGCGCAGGAACGCGGCAGCGCTGTCGCCAATAGGGATTTCGCGGGTATTGTTGCGCTTTGCGAAGGTAGATACCCACGCCAACGCCAAGCGAGGCAATGCGCCGTAGGGTATTGGTTGCTGCACGGGCCCGTTGCCTTCATCGAGCACACCCGCCTGAACATGGACCCATGCGGTTCCCGACTTCCGCAGAAACGATTCGCCAGCCACTTTGGAGCGAGGCAAGCCAACTTGGCAAAGTACGGCATGAGTAAAAGCCATGTCCTCGCTCGCAGGCCGATCTTCGCAGGCAAATTCGGCGGTAGTCGTGGCCAACCGTCCAAGGGCAAGCACCTGCTTGCAGAGCGGTCGAGCCGCTACCCCTTGCTTTACGGCTGGTGTAGTAGGCATATCCACCGAAAACAGCGGCATCGTGCCAGTAGGGTACAGATCGGGACGATAGGCCGTCCGCGCTGCTAAGTCGGCGGCTTGGTCGGTAGAAACGCCTTTCGCTTCCAGGTGGCGCTTGTATCCGTCGCGCCACGCTTGATCAGCCCTGACGGAATTGCCTTGTGTGACCATATCGACAGCCATGGTCACACTCCCCGACTTGCAGCAGACTGTCGAGCCGCAACCTGCTCCGCCTTCGTCGGTCTACCAATCCTTTTCTTTTGCTCAGGCTGCTGCCGAGTTGCGTAAAGCGCCTCAACATAGGCAGCGAGATCAGTGATCGCAATAAACCTCCGCGATCCCTGTAGCATCGTTGGCACGGGGAAAACGCCACGATGAAGCTCATTGCGTGCGGTTTGATGGTTGATGCCAATTGCATCGATCGCATCAAGAAATGGGATGAGAATCCGACCGTTGAACTTGGCCAGCAGTACATCGACAAGCGTGGGTGTGGTGGGTACATGCATTTGCGTCTCCCAACCCGGAGGACACAATTACCGTCCTCTGGATCTCCAGAAAACGAGAATGCACGTCATGGTGAGCTTTGCGCTCTACCGGCGATGCCTTCCTTGGACCCGTTCTAGCTCCGCTGCCTCAATATACTTATGAGCGCCCTGCTGACTTGGATAAGGGGCAACATCCCTGTCCCACACGTATTCATATGCCATAACACCGTAGAGTCCGCAAATCTTCCCGTAGCATTGCTTTTCCCCTGCGGTGCCACGCACACAACATGATGGACACCTGACAATCCTCCACCACGCGGCACGGCTCCTTGGCAGTTCGTCTGCCAAGCGGATCTCAGGCTCCGTCGATGATCTGACCTACTGCAAAAGACCAGCCCGTGCAGGATACCAAACTCAACCAGACGCAGCAACACCCGCCGGCCATTTGCTCCGACAATTCTCCGACAACTGGCCCAAAAAAAAAGGGATTACCAAGGGATTTCAGGGAATACCAAGGCGTACCAAAAACACCTTATTTATTTGATTTATTGGTGTTTTAACTGGAGGCGCGACCCGGAATCGAACCGAGGTACACGGCTTTGCAGGCCGCTGCATAACCACTCTGCCATCGCGCCAGGGTCGAAAGACCATGACTGGAACTAATCGCCTGGATACCGTATTCGGCGATACGCTATAGACATAAAAGGGAAAGCGCCGAAACGCTTTCCCTTGGAATTCTGGAGCGGGAGAAGAGTCTCGAACTCTCGACCTCAACCTTGGCAAGGTTGCGCTCTACCAACTGAGCTACTCCCGCAGAACAGCCGCGCATTATAGCGTCCGCACTTCCGGTGTCAACGACTGCGCGCCGAGATTTCCGGCCACGCTTTTCTCAAGTAATAAACCATCGACCACAGCGTCAACAACGCCGCAATCCACAACGACCATGTACCGAGAAGAAAAGTATCAATCGGGCCAATCGGCGTGTGCCAAAGCAATAGCGGAATCGCCGTCATCTGCGCGATGGTCTTGAGTTTTCCGACCAGCGAGACCGCGACGCTTTTCGCCGCGCCGATTTTCGCCATCCACTCGCGCAACGCCGAGATCGCGATCTCGCGCCCGATGATGATGAAGGCCAGCATGACATCGGCACGCTCAAGCCGCACCAGCACAACCAGCGCCGCCGCCACCATCAGCTTGTCCGCCACCGGATCGAGGAAGGCGCCAAACGCCGAGGTCTGATTCAGCTTGCGCGCCAGCCAGCCGTCGATCCAGTCGGTGATGGCGGCAACGAGAAAGGCTGCGGTGGCAATGAAGTTCTGCTCGGCGGCAGACAGCGGCAGGTAGAACACGCCCACCACCAAAGGTATGAGGAGAATGCGCGCCCAGGTCAACAGATTCGGAATGTTCAGCGGCATGTCATTTCATTGTCTTGTGAATTGCTTCGGCCAGGCGCCGCGAGACGCCGTCGACGCGACACAGATCTTCGATCGTCGCCGCCTTCACGCCATCGAGGCCGCCGAACTGCGCCAGCAATTTCTTGCGCCGCGCCGGGCCGACTCCCGCCACGTCTTCCAGCGTCGACCGTCCGCGCGCCTTGGCCCGGCGCGCCCGATGGCCGACGATGGCGAAGCGATGCGCCTCGTCGCGAATTTCCTGTATCAGGTGAAAGCCCGGATGATCCATGCCCAATTGTAGCGGGAGGCTGCGGCCATGAACGAAGAGAGTTTCCAGTCCGGGCTTTCTGTCCTCGCCTTTCGCCACACCGATGCTGGCGAGGTGGTCCAGCCCCAGTTCGGCGAACACTTCGCGCGCAACGCGGTGCTGGCCCTTGCCGCCGTCGATCAGGATCAGGTCGGGCGCCACCGTCTCGCCCGTGGCGACTTTCTCGTAGCGCCGTGTCAATGCCTGGCGCATCGCCGCGTAGTCGTCGCCGGGCTGTATGCCTTCGATGTTGAAGCGGCGATAGTCGCCCTTCTTCATCGCGCCATCGACGCAGACCACGCACGACGCCACGGTGCCTTCGCCCATGGTGTGGCTGATGTCGAAGCACTCGATGCGACGCGGCGGTTCGGGCATGTCCAGCGCCTCCTGCAAGGCCGTCAGGCGACCGCTGCTGCGCGTTTTGGCCTGCCAGCGAGCCTGCACGGCGAGTCGTGCATTGGTCGTCGCCATCTCGACCCAGGCGCGCTCCATTTCGTTCTTCGGCGGGCCGGCATTGACAGCCGTGGGTAGGTCTTCGACCGGATACTCGCTCAAGATCAGCCGCGCCGGCGCCGGTTGCTCGGCGTAGTGCTGGGCGACAAAGGCCGCCAGACCCTCGGCGGCTTCCGCCTCGGGCGCGGCCTGCGGAAAATACGCGCGATCACCCAGGTGCAAGCCGCCGCGCACCATGGCCAGATTGACGCACAGACTTCCGCGCTCGACCACGGCAGCGATGATGTCGACATCGGCGTCCCGTGTCGAACTGACGTACTGGCGATGCAGCACCGCCTGCAAGGCCCGTATCTGGTCACGCAGGGTGGCGGCCTCCTCGAAGCGCAAGGCCTTCGCGGCTTCATCCATCTGCCGCGTCAAACCTTCGATGACCTCGGAGTGCCGGCCACGCAGAAAGAGTTCCGCCAGCCGCACGTCGGCGGCATAGTCCTGCTGCGACACCAGGCCGACGCACGGCGCCTTGCAGCGCTTGATCTGGTGCATCAGGCAGGGCCGCGAACGATGCGCGAACACCGACTCTTCGCAGGTGCGCAGCAGAAAACTTTTCTGGATCAGTTGAATGCTCTCGCGCACCGCCAGGCCGTTGGGGAAAGGTCCGAAGTATTGCGATTTTTTCTCGAAGGGGCCGCGATGGTAGAACAAGCGCGGAAACTCGCCGCCAGAAAGACCAATGTAGGGATAGGACTTGTCGTCGCGAAAAAGTATGTTGTATTTCGGCGCCAGCTTCTTTATCAGGGTGTTTTCGAGAATCAGCGCCTCGGCCTCGGAGCGCGTCGCCGTCACCTCCATGGCGGCAACCTGTTGCAGCATCAGCGCGATGCGCGGGCTGTGACCGGTCTTCGTGAAATAGGACGAGACGCGCTTCCTGAGGTTCTTCGCTTTGCCGACATACAAGACCTTGCGCTCGGCGTCGAGCATGCGATAGACACCCGGCGCATCGGTCAGCGTCGCCAGGAATTCCTTCGAGTCGAAAGTTGGTTTAGGCGTCGAGCTCGTCACGGATCTTGCGGAAGACATTCTGAAAGTCGGCGCTGGTGAGACGGCGAGTTTGGGTGTTGTAGCGGCTGCAATGGTAGCTGTCGATGAATATGCGGCCATCGGGCAAAACATGACGCGCGCCATGGCCGAAGGTCAGCGCCGACTGCTTCAATCCCAGCGCCATCAGCACCGCCTTGTGCGCCACCAGCCCCAGCGCGAGGATCACCCGCACGTCCGGCGCGGTGCTCAACTCGGCAGCCAGATAATGGTTGCAGGTCCTGATCTCGGCCGGCTCCGGCTTGTTCTCCGGCGGCAGGCATTTCACCGCGTTGGTGATGCGGCAATCGGTGAGTGTCAGGTCGTCGTCGGCCGCGAGCGATACCGGCTGCGAGCCGAAACCAAAGGCGTGCAAAGTCTCGTAGAGCAGGATGCCGGCAAAGTCGCCAGTGAAGGGGCGTCCCGTGCGATTGGCGCCATGCATGCCAGGCGCCAGCCCGACGATCAACAGCCGCGCCCTCGGATCGCCGAATGGCAACACCGGACGGCCGTGATAATCCGGGTTGCGGCGGCGCACCTCGGCGAGGAATCCCGCAAGTCGCGGACAGTCGGTACAACGTAAAAGTGCATTCATTTGCCTAGGATACCGCCTCGCCATGACCAACACACCAACCCGCTGCGAGAATCGTGGCTCGTTTCCGAACGACGATGCGCTACTCAAACTCTTCTACTTGGCGCTCAGAAATATCAGTCAGAAATAGACTATGCCAGTTCGGGACTGGAAGGCGGCGATGATTCGCTTTACTATCCAATTCGAAGATCGGATGAAGCAGCACTAATCCAAAAGCCGTTGACACAAAATTCCGGAACCCTCAATTTCCCGTATTCAGAGCGGCCTGGCATCAATTATAGGAATGCAAAAATGAAGATGTTATTTGCGTTAGGGATGCTTGTATTTTCTGTTGGTTCGGCTTTCGCAGCCGCAATGACCATGCAAGAATGTAATGCCTTTTCATTAAACGAGAACAAACAGTTCCCTCGTAGAGTAGATGAAATTACGACCGCAAGGATTACACTTTGCGTTTGGGAAGACGGAGAAATAACTTTTGAATACGTGCTTGATATTGATGTTAAAAAGGGAAAATTTTCACAAAAAAACATTGATGCGTTAGTTCCAGTATTAACAACAAAATGGTGTTCTGAGGCTGGCTTCAGAACAATTCTTGATCGGGTTGCCATTGGCTATACGTATTACGACAAGAGTATTAACTATATTGGGAATATTCACCTAAACAACAGGGAATGCTAATTTCACATCAGCGGTTCAACAAGGAATTGGGCGAACGTGCAAAGGATGCGCCTTTCCACGACATCAGGGCGAGTAGCGCAACCGATGCAGACGAGGCCGGAATTGACTCTATGGCCCTACTTGACCACACGACAGAATCCAGCCATAAACGCTACAAGCGGAGCAAGGAAACGGTAGTCGTTCAACCCGTGCCGGCGCGTAAGTCTTGGGCAGTACAGCGCAATTCTTAGGCAACTCTTCGCTAACAATTTGTTATGTTTGAAGATTTGCAACAACCCAAAAATTGCGACATTTTCTGCACCGTCGTCGACAACTTCGGCGATGCCGGCGTCTGTTGGCGGCTGGCGCGCCAGTTGGCCAGCGAATACGGCTGGCGGGTGCGGCTGTGGATCGACGATACGGCACCCCTGCTGCGGATGGCGCCCGATCACGCCGCCGGCCCGGTCGAGGTTCGCCTGTGGCCAAAGATGTGGCCAAACCCCTGGCTCGCCGAGGACACCGCCGATGTCGTCATCGAAGCCTTCGCCTGCGAACCGCCCGCACCCTATGTCGAAGCCATGGCAACCCGCGCCCGGTCGCCGGTCTGGCTCAATCTCGAATACCTCTCGGCCGAAAGCTGGGTCGCCGGCTGCCACGGCCTGAGTTCGCCGCATCCGCGCCTGCCGCTGGTCAAGCACTTCTTCTTTCCCGGCTTCGACCCCGGCACCGGCGGCTTGCTGCGCGAGCGCGACTACGAGGCGCGCCGAGAAGCCTTCGACGAGTCCGCCTTCCGCGCCGAATTCGGCCTGCCCCAAAAAGCACCGGACGAAACGACGATTTCGCTGTTCAGCTACCCGAACCCGCCGCTGCCCGATCTGCTGCGGGCCTGGGCTGCGTCGCCACGCCCGATCCGCCTGTTGCAACCGGGCAGCGGCGAAACGGCGCGGATAGAGGGCAATCTGACCGTGCATCCCCTGCCCTTTCTGCCCCAACCGCGCTACGACGAACTGCTCTGGGCCTGCGATCTGAATTTCGTCCGTGGCGAGGATTCCTTCGTCCGCGCCCAGTGGGCGGCCAAACCCTTCGTTTGGCACATTTATCCCCAGACCGACGAGGCGCATCAGGCCAAGCTGGATGCCTTCCTGTCCATTCACCCCGCCGGGCCGCAACTGAAAGCCTTCTGGCAGGCCTGGAATGGCGCGGGAACGCCCGACTGGCCTGAATTCGCCGCAACGCTGCCCGGCCTGAAAGCGCCAATGCAGCAGTGGGCAAAGACCCTCGCCGCCCGCCCCGATCTCGCCAACAGGCTTGTGCAGTTCTGCCTTGAGCGGCTATAATAGCGGGTTCTCAATTTCCGCTTCAGGAAGCATAGCCATGAAAACCGCTCAGGAACTCCGCGCCGGCAACGTCATATTGATCGGCAGCGATCCGCTTGTCGTGCAAAAGGCCGAATACAACAAAGGCGGCCGCAGCTCCGCGGTGGTCAAGTTCAAGTTCAAGAACCTGCTCACCGGCGCCGCCTCCGAAAACATCTACAAGGCCGACGACAAGTTCGAGCAGGTGGTGCCCGAACGCAAGGAATGCACCTATTCCTATTTCGCCGATCCCATGTACGTGTTCATGGACGCCGAGTACAACCAGTACGAAGTCGAAGGCGAAAACATGGCCGATGCGGTGAATTACCTCGAAGACGGCATGCCCGTCGAAGTAGTTTTCTACGATGAAAAACCCATCTCGGTGGAGATGCCCAACAGCGTCGTGCGCGAAGTGATTTACACCGAACCCGCCGTCAAGGGCGACACCTCCGGCAAGGTCATGAAGCCGGCCAAAATCAGCACCGGCATGACACTCCCCGTGCCGCTGTTCGTCGAGATCGGCAACAAGATCGAAATCGACACGCGCACCGGCGAATATCGCGCCCGCGTCATCAAGTAATCGCGTTTCCGCCGAATCAGGCAAGGCAACGGGCAGCCCAGGCTGCCCGTTGTCGTTTCTACGCCAACGCCCGCTCCGCCAGCCTTACCCAGTAGCGGATGCCGGTGGCGATGATCTCGTCATTGAAGTCGTAGTGCGGGCTGTGCAGCGTGCAGCCACCCTCCCCCGGCCCGTTGCCGAGCCAGACATAGCAGGCCGGCACCACGCGCGCCAGGTAGGCGAAATCCTCGGCGCCCATGCTCGGCGGCAAGTGCGTCAGCACCTTGGCATCACCCACCACTTCGCGCGCCACTTCGCGAGCAATGGACGTAGGCTCGGGGGCATTGGTGGTCGGCGGATAACCTCGCTCGTAGCGCAGATCGATGCTCACCCGGTAGGTCGCCTCGATGCCGGCGCAAACACGGCGCAAGCCCGCCTCGATGGCATCCTGCAACTCGCCGTTGAGCGTGCGCACGGTGCCGCCGAGCATCGCCGTCTCGGGCAAGATGTTATCGGCATGGCCGGCGTGGAAGCGCGTCACGCTGACCACCGCCGCCGCGAGCGGATCGGTGTCGCGCGATACCAGCGACTGCGCCGCCTGCACCAGGGCGCTGCCGGCCAGCACCACATCCACCGCCTGATGCGGCATCGCGGCGTGGCCGCCGCGTCCGGTGATGATGATCTCGAAACTGTCGGTGCCCGCCATCACCGGCCCCTCGGTGACGCCGAAACTGCCCACCGGCATGCCAGGCCAGTTGTGCAGGCCGAACACCCTGTCCATCGGGAAGCGCTCGAACAGCCCCTCTTCGACCATGACCCGGCCACCGCCCGCGTGCTCCTCGGCCGGCTGAAAAATGAAATACACCGTGCCGTCGAAATTGCGCAGCGTGCTCAAGGCCTCGGCCGCGCCAAGCAGCATCGCCGTGTGGCCGTCGTGGCCGCAGGCGTGCATCTTTCCCTCATGGGTCGAATGGTGCGGAAAAGTATTCAGTTCGGCAAGCGGCAGCGCATCCATTTCGGCGCGCAGGCCGATAGCGCGCGGGTTTGCGCCCAGCGAGAGCTTCGCCACCACGCCGGTGCGGGCAACGCCGCGATGGACTTCAAGACCGAGGCCATCGAGGTACGCCGCCACCTTCTCCGCAGTGCGCTTCTCGTCGAAGGCCAGCTCGGGATGGGCGTGGATGTCGCGTCGCAGCGCGGCGATTTTCGGCGTCAGGGTCGGCAGCAGTTCGTTGATCATGGCGAAGTCACGGTGTCGGTCTGCCAATCCTAGCCGAAAGCGACGCCTTGATCGACAAAACAGGTTTTACGGTATCTTCACTGCTCCATGAACACGCCCCCTCGCCGCATTGCGCATCTGGACATGGACGCCTTCTACGCGTCGGTCGATCTGTTGCGCTATCCCGAATTGCGCGGCCTGCCCGTGGTGATCGGCGGGCGACGGCAACACCAACCCGAACTGCTGGCCGACGGCACTCGCCGCTATTCCCGCCTGCGCGACTACGTCGGACGCGGCGTCGTCACCACCTCCACCTACGAAGCGCGCGCGCTCGGCGTCTTCTCCGGCATGGGCGTGATGAAGGCGGCGCAGCTCGCCCCGGACGCCATCCTGCTGCCCACCGACTTCGACGCCTATCGCCATTACTCGCGCCTGTTCAAGGCCGCCGTCGCCGCCATTGCGCCGCAGATCGAGGATCGCGGCATCGATGAAATCTACATCGACCTGACCGATCTGCCCGGCGAAACGCTGGCCCTCGCGCAGCGCATCAAGCAGGCGGTGAAGGACGCCACGGGTCTGTCCTGCTCGATCGGCGTCAGCCCCAACAAGCTGCTGTCGAAAATCTGCTCGGACCTGGAAAAGCCGGATGGCATCACCCTGCTCGACCCGAGCGACATTGCGCTGCGCATCTGGCCGCTGCCGGTGCGCAAGATCAACGGCATCGGCCCCAAGGCCGGCGAAAAGCTGGCGACGCTGGGCATCGCCACCATCGCCGAGCTGGCGCGCGCCGAACCCGCATTGCTGCAAGAACATTTCGGTCGAAGCTATGCCGAATGGCTGCACGAGGCGGCGCATGGCATCGACCCGCGACCAGTGGTGACCCATTCCGAACCCAAGTCGATCAGCCGCGAAACCACCTTCGAGCGCGACCTCCACCCGCGCCGCGACCGCACCGCCCTGTCCGAAGTCTTCACCGCGCTGTGCACCCGCGTCGCCGGCGACCTCCAGCGCAAGGGCTACCTCGGTCGCACCATCGGCATCAAGCTGCGCTTCGAGGATTTCCACACCGTGACGCGCGACTTGACGCTGCCCAGCCCCACCGCCGACCCGGTCGTCATCCGCCGCGCCGCCGGCGAGTGCCTGCGCCGCGTACCGCTGGAACAAAAGCTGCGTTTGCTTGGTGTGCGCGCCAGCGCGCTGTCGTCAAGCAACGCGCCGCAGGAGGCGACCGAATCGCCGCAGGGCGAACTGCCGCTGACCGCAGTGGTCCGCTGACAGGAACCCCGCTCCCGAGAAACCCCGAAATTGGCAGTGTTGGGCGCTCCCTCCCCTTCAAGGGGAGGGCTGGGGAGGGGATGGGGCAAACTGGCCGTGACACACCTGCAAAACGCTCGTTTCCTCCCCCATCCCCCGCTTCATCAGCCACAACGGTCGTTTTGTCGAATGCCGAAAGTCGGCGCTGGCGATACGGCGGTTGTTCGGCCATTGCCGCCGTTGGCGTCGGGTCAGTTGAGTGGCCGGTGTCGTGCAGGTTTCCGCTTTAACCGCAGTTGCTGTCATTGGCAAGTAAAACTCGGTTGGGCTCTCTCATGACGACCCCATCCTTTCCCTTGCCTATATTCCTTCCCGAACCGGCCAAACATGGAGTCGGTTGGCTCTATTGTTGTCGTCCGTCTTGCCGTTGTCCATGCTCACGCCCCATCCACCGCCACCGAAGGCCATGAAGATCCAGGTACTGGAAGACCAGTAGCCCCCTGCTTGCACGTTATAAAAGCCCATTTGATTGAAGAAGTTATAGGGACCTTTAGGGTAACTACTGTACCCTACGTCAGCGGCATATTGCACCAGTGATTCAAGCTCTTCGACAGTCGGTAGTCTCCAATCCTCATACCCTGCGTACTTTTCTCGGTTCAGTCTTTTTAGCAGTTCTGTGGCTCCATCTTTGTCCTGCTTACCAATGTTGGCATTCCGCATCCAGATAAGGCCGGTGTGTTTGTCTTTCACGGTCATATCAGAAAGGACGAATCGACTGTCATCCGAAAATACGGCGCCTACCCACAAAACAGCCAGCAACGCTCCAACCAGCTTCAACATTGCCTGCTTCATTAACCACCTCCTGCTTTTGACTACAACTTGTAGATCATCAGGTAAGGAACCTACCAACACTCAAAGAAAGTGGGAATGACACTTGTCTGACCGGCAGTTATTTTGGCGAGTCTAGCCGCATCTGCGTGGACAGTTTTCTCTTAATCCTTGTGGGTATTACTGTTCTTGTGAAAAGTTAAACTTAACACTGTTCGTTTCTTCTCGCTGTTGCAATAAAAAGGGCGCGCGCCGACTCTTGTAATTGCCAAAAGCTGAGACGAGACCCTTTCGGTTGCAGCTTAATTGGGAACGTTAATGTGCAATATGTTTGCCTAATTTATCACCCAGTGCGCATTCTTTAAGAGCTTCACGACCTTCCTCGTTGCTTAAGAGTGACATGCTTGTCGTGCCTTTAAAGATGCCAGGAAAAACTCCTTGTTTAATATAGTATGTTTTGTTTGCTTCGAGAGTGACATCGACTTCGGAATCGCTATCCTGACCAGTCACCTTAAATTTATATCCTCCGGGGACTAAAGCAGCATATACGTACATTCCACCCTGCGTTGTTCCAATATATTCGTCATTTGCTGTAATAGTACCGGCAAAGGGTTTCCCAAGGAAAGTAGGTCTCACAACATAGACCAATGATTTTCCGGCCGGAGGTTGCATGCTTTTAACTTTTGTATCAATCTCAACAGATGTCTGATTGACTGTATTCATCGTTGCGCAACCAAAAGACACGAAAGACGTTATAACAACCGCAATATACGTTAATGTTTTGTTCATCATTATTTCCTGATTATTGTTGATGGAAATCATTAAGTACTGCTAACAACTGTCGGCTTGCCAAACAAAATCGACACTCATCTGCCTTCCTCCAAAGACTACTTGCGGCAGCTTTCCACAAACCATGACACGCAATAGCCCTCGCGCCGAAGTGGGAAACCTACTCGCTTTGATGGCATCGAGCAAGAGATGAATTGATGAACGGCGGCAATGCACAATGTTGCTGCCGCTCAAGCAGCAAGCCTTCAATGGCCGTTCAGGCCGAACAACCGCCGTACCGCCACCGCCGACTCTTGCGTCACGCGGTCCGCCGCAATTAGCGCGCGATGCGCTCGGCGATCCAGGCTTTCAGCGATTCGATGTTGCTGGTAAATCCGCCGCAGCGCATCAGCTGACGCCGAAAACGTAGGCATAGAGCAGCAGGCTGTGCGCCTGCGCTTTCTCTTCCTCGATGCCGCATGACCGACCGGCTTCGTGACATTTGACATCAATTCGTTTTTAAACGAAACTATGTCATGTACGAAGTTCGTCATTACCTGACGCCCGACGGGAAGGATGTCTTCCTCGACTGGCTGCGCAAGCTGCGCGATGTGACTGCAAGAATTGCCGTGGATCGGCGCGTGAACCGCATCGAGCTTGGCAACTTCGGCGATCACAAGTTTTGCCGCGATGGCGTATGGGAGCTCCGCGTTGATGTGCGGCGGCGACAAGCGAACGCAGGATGCGGATATCGACCGCGCCTGCGGCTACTGGCAAGACTGGCAAAGGAGGGCAAGCGATGAGAGATAGAGCGCATGACGAAGCAATGGCCGAGATGTTCCGTGAAGATCCCGCATACGCTGTTCAATTGCTCAACAGTATTCTGGAGGAAGGCGACCAGAGCGAACTTCTGATTACCTTGCGGCAAATGGCGAAAGCCTTCGGTGGCGTACCGACGGTGGCCGAGACGGCTCATTTGAGTACGACGCAGCTTTATCGCACCTTGTCGCCCGATGGGAATCCCGTACTCAGCAGCTTGTCGGCCATCCTCAAGGCAATGGGACTGCGCCTCGCGGTGCAATCCGTGCGGACGCCGCACGCGCACGCTTGACGCTATCGCTACCCGCGTCGAACGCGAGCCGCCGCCCGTGCCTGTCGCGCCACCGTGCGTCGCGGCTTCGTCCGGGCCTGACTCAAACCGCCGTTGCCGCCTCCGGATACAGTTCCGGCAGCAGGAATTGCAGCGCATCGAGGGGAAACGCCAGTTGCACCGGGGCCGTATGGCCGGTGCTGGTCACTAATCCGGTCTCGATCAGCCGGGACAGCAGCGAACGCGCGGTCCGCTCGCCGAGTCCGGTCATTTGCAGGAATTCGCCGCGCGGGGTCGGGCCGGCGAGAAACAAATGATGGATGGGCAGGATGGCTTCGGCGCGAATGCCCTTGTCGAACCGGGAGCGAAAGCTGATCAATGCCGCGATGCGCGTCTTCATTGCGTCGAGGTCGAGCATCTTGCTCATGAAACTCACCTGATCCCCGGCAACGGCAATGAACCAGTTGCACCAGTCCCCCAGCAGCTTTTCACTCAAGTTGCCACGGCCATCCAGATCGCCCTGACGGTGGCTGTCGGCGGAATCGAGCAATTGGTAATACGTGTCGCGGTTGCGCGCCAGCCCCCGGTTCATCGACCACAGTCCGGCGCTCAGGGGCCAGAGCGCGCAGTGCGTTTGCAGCCGCACGGCGCGACCGTTGCCATCGAGGAAGGGATGCACCCAGGCCGTGCGGTGATGCGCGGCGGCGATGCGTATCAGCGCGTCATCCGGCGGACTGGCGGCGCCATACACGGCATCCAGGCGGGCGAGAAACGCGGGCAGCGAGGACCACAACGGCGGCTCGTGGCGGCCAACCGCCACTTGTTCCTGCCGCCATGCACCCGGCTCGATGATGCGGCCATCGTCCGTGGTGCGATCTTCGATGGCAAGGCGGCCATACAGGGCGGCATGGGCTTGCCGCAGGAAGGCCGTGGTGGTGGCGGATTCGCCGGCGGCGACACGCTGTTCGAGGTCCCGCTCGGCTTCGATATGGGCCAGGGCCAGGCGTTGCAGTTTGGCGATGTCGGGCTTGTCGGAAAAGTCATGGCGCAATGCCCGCTCGATATTCAGCGGATGCGTGCTTTGACCTTCTATCCGGTTCGAGTAGTAGGAGTTCATCTCCCGCACCAGCTCTCGCAGGCTGGCAAGCGTCGCCGGATGGGCGCTGCCGGATAGCCGGAGAGATCGCTCGCCGACCGCGTGCGCGCGCAGACGCAACTCGTCCAGCCGCCGCTGCGGCAACAGCGGCTCGAATTGGTGGGGTTGCGTGTACTGGTCGATTTTTACGGAAGTCATATTGCCGGTTATTATGCCGGTAGTGGAGACTACTCAACAATATGAAGTATATAGACTAATAATTACCAATCAAGTAATTTATCAACGTAGTTTGCCGGTAGTTTTGCCGGCATCCGCAACGATGACGCGTCCGCCACGGCACAGAACACAGCGCGCCGCTAGGCCTTTAACCGCGCCACGATGTCGCTGACCAGCGCTTCAGGATGCAGTCCGGCGCCAAGCACCGCATTGCAGCTTGGGCACAGGTACACGCCGCCCAGGGCAATGTTCTGGCCGCGCTCGGAAATGTCGACCACTTCGAACTTGATGGAAGAGACGGTCGCTTCGCATTTGGGGCATTTGGCAGTGTGATTCATGATGATCTCCCGGTTGAATGAACGACTGGCTGCTACATCGGCACTTCCGCCAGCAGCCCGCGCAGCACGTAGGGCAGGATGCCGCCGTGACGCAGGTAGTCCACCTCGATGGGCGTATCGACGCGCAGTTGCAGCGTCACCTCCTGGCGGCGGCCATCGCGCCGCGTGATCGCCAGCACGACATCCTGGCGCGGTCGCAGTTCGCCTTCGAGGCCAAGGATGTCGAACTCCTCGTCGCCGACGATGGCCAGCGCTTCGACGCTGTCGTCGCCCTTGAACTGGAACGGCAGTACGCCCATGCCGACCAGGTTGGAGCGGTGGATGCGCTCGAAACTTCGCGCCACGACGGCGCGCACGCCGAGCAGGCGCGACCCCTTGGCCGCCCAGTCGCGGCTGGAGCCGGTGCCGTATTCCGTGCCGGCAAACACCACGCTCGGCGTGCCGGCCGCCTGGTACTTCATCGCCGCCTCGTAAATCGACAGCAGTTCGCCGCCGGGCTGGTGCAGCGTGACGCCGCCTTCGACGCGCGAGCCGTCATCGTTGGCGGGCAGCATCAGGTTGCGGATGCGCACATTGGCGAAGGTGCCGCGCATCATCACTTCGTGGTTGCCCCGGCGCGAGCCATAGCTATTGAAGTCGGCGCTGGCGACACGGTGCGCGAGCAGGTATTCGCCGGCCGGCGAGCCGGCCTTGATCGAACCGGCAGGGCTGATGTGGTCGGTGGTCACCGAATCGCCGAAAATCGCCAATACCCGTGCGGCATGGATGTCCGCGACGCCGCCCGGCTTCATGGCAAAGCCGTCGAAGAACGGCGGCTCGGCGATGTAGGTCGAGGGCGCCCAGGCATAGACCTGGCCGGTGTCGGCGGGAATGTCGTTCCACAGCGGATTGCCGCTGACGAAATCGCGGTACAGCGCGCGATAGGTGACCGGGTCGGTGGCATGCACCAGCGCCGCCGCGATCTCCTGACTGCTTGGCCAGATGTCCTTCAGCAGCACCGGCTGGCCGTCGCGGCCAATGCCAAGCGGATCATGCGCGAGGTCGATATCGACGCGACCGGCGATGGCGAAGGCGACCACCAGCGGCGGGCTCATCAGGAAGTTGGCCTTGAGCGCGGGATGAATGCGCGCCTCGAAGTTGCGGTTGCCGGAAAGCACGGCGGCGCAGATCAGATCGTGGGCGACAATGGCCTCCTCCAGTTGCGGCGCCAGCGGCCCGGCGTTGCCGATGCAGGTGGTGCAGCCGTAGGCGACGACGCAAAAACCCAGCGCTTCCAGATCATTCAGCAGCCCCGCCTTGGTCAAATATTCGGTCACCACGCGCGAACCCGGCGCCAGCGAAGTCTTGACCCGCGGCCCGACCGTCAGCCCCGCTGCCACAGCTTTTCGCGCCAGCAGGCCGGCCGCCAGCATGACGCCGGGATTGGAGGTATTGGTGCACGAAGTGATGGCGGCGATCAGCACATCGCCGTGGCCGATGTCGGCGGCGGTGTCGGCGGTGGTGGATGCGAGCGGATGGCGCTTGCCGAGTTCGGCGGCGGACTTGCCGTAGCCACTCTGCGCCACCGGCGCGACGAACAATTCGGCGAAGCGATGACCGAGCCTGGGCAGATCGATGCGGTCCTGCGGTCGCTTCGGGCCGGCGACGCCGGGCACCACGCCGGCCAGGTCGAAATACAGCACGCTGCTGTAGTCGATGTCGCCGACCTGCGGCATGCCGAACATTCCCTGCGCCATGAAGTACGACTGGAAGGCGTCGACCTCCTCGTCGCTGCGCCCGGTGGCGACGAGATAGCGTACTGTTTCCACATCGACCGGGAAGAAGCCCATGGTCGCGCCGTACTCGGGCGCCATGTTGGCGATGGTGGCGCGATCCGGCACCGTCAGCGAGGCGGCGCCGTCGCCAAAGAACTCGACGAACTTGCCGACCACTTGCGCCTGGCGCAGGCGCTCGGTGACGGCCAGCACCATGTCGGTGGCCGTGGCGCCTTCGGCCAGGCGACCGTGGAGATGGACGCCGACCACGTCGGGCGTGAGGAAGACCAGCGGCTGGCCGAGCATGCCGGCTTCCGCCTCGATGCCGCCGACGCCCCAGCCGACGACGCCGAGCGCGTTGATCATGGTGGTGTGCGAATCCGTGCCGACCAGCGTGTCGGGATAAGTCACGCCATCCTTGTACAGGACGCCGCGCGCCAGATATTCGAGGTTCACCTGATGCACGATGCCGATGCCCGGCGGCACCACGCGGAAAGTATCGAAAGCCTGCATGCCCCACTTGATGAAGCGGTAGCGCTCGGCATTGCGACGGAATTCCAAGCGCATGTTGAGGTCGAGCGCGTCGGCGACGTTGTAGTGATCGACCTGCACCGAATGATCGACGACCAGATCGACCGGCACCAGCGGTTCGACGATCTTCGGATTGCGACCGAAGCGCTGCGCCACGCCGCGCATCGCCGCCAGATCGCACAACAGCGGCACGCCGGTGAAGTCCTGCAAGACGATGCGGGCGACGACGAAGGGAATCTCGGCGCTGCGCGGCGCATTGGGCTGCCAGGCGGCGAGCTGGCGCACGTGATCGGCGGTGATCTTGCGCCCGTCGCAGTTGCGCAGCAGCGATTCGAGCACGATGCGGATCGACACCGGCAGCCGCGAGATTCTGCCGAGCCCCGCCGCTTCGAGCGCGGCCAGCGAGTAGTAGCGGGACGACTTGCCGGAGGCGAAACTGAAGTCCTGCAAGGCGCTGAATGGATCGTGTGACATGGTGGCCTCCACTGGTGCCTGCGCGCGATGCGACTCATCGGCGGATACGCCCAGAATAGTCCACGTCCGGCGCAAAATACAGCCGGTACGCGATTCGGCCTATGATAGCAACGCCCACCGAAAGGAGAAAGACAATGGCCTTTTTTCTGGTAGTGACTTTGGCCCCGCAGCGGAGCATGCCATGAGCGCGACGCGAACAGAACGCGACTCCTGCGGTGCCATCGAAGTCCCCGCCGACCGGCTCTGGGGGGCGCAGACGCAGCGTTCGCTGGAGCATTTCGACATTTCCAGCGAGCGCATGCCGGAGGAAATCATCCTAGCCCTGGCCACCGTGAAGGCGGCCTGCGCCCAAGTCAATCGCGATCTCGGGCTGCTGCCGGCGGACAAGGCGACGGCGATCATCGCGGCGGCGGAAGAAGTGCTGTTCGGCCGCCACGAGCAGGAGTTTCCGCTGTCGGTCTGGCAGACCGGTTCCGGCACGCAGAGCAACATGAACATGAACGAGGTGCTGGCCAACCGCGCCGCCGAACTGCTCGGCGGCGAGCGTGGAGAAAGACGTAACGTCCATCCCAATGACGATGTCAATCTCGGGCAGTCGTCGAACGATATTTTTCCCACCGCCATGCACCTCGCCGCCGCGCTCGGCATCGCCAGCGCGCTGCTGCCGGCGCTGGCCGGGCTGCGCGCGACGCTGGCGGAAAAATCGACCGCCTTCGCCGACATCGTCAAGATCGGTCGCACCCATTTGCAGGACGCCACGCCGCTGACGCTGGGCCAGGAATTTTCCGGCTACGTCGCCCAGCTCGACCATGCCGAAGCGGTGATCAAGGCCGCGCTGCCGTCGCTCTACCCGCTCGCCGTTGGCGGCACCGCCGTCGGCACCGGACTCAACACCCATCCGGAATTTGGCGCCCGCGTCGCGGCGGAACTCGCCCGCAGCAGCGGACTGCCCTTCGTCAGCGCCGCCAACAAGTTCGCCGCGCTGGCCGCCCACGACGGCCTGGTCGCCGCGCACGGCGCGCTCAAGACGCTCGCCGTGGCGCTGCTGAAAATCGCCAACGACATTCGCTGGCTGGCCTCCGGGCCGCGCTCGGGACTCGGCGAGATCGGCATCCCGGAAAACGAGCCGGGCAGTTCGATCATGCCGGGCAAGGTCAACCCGACCCAGTGCGAGGCGCTGACCATGGTCTGCTGCCAGGTCATGGCCAATGATGTCGCCATCGGTATCGGCGGCGCTTCCGGCAACTTTGAACTGAATGTTTTCAAGCCGCTGATCGCCCACAACTTCCTGCAAAGCGTGCGCCTGCTGGCCGACGGCATGACGAGCTTCGAGGCCCACTGCGTGCGCGGCATCGAAGCCAGACCGGAGCGCATCGCCGAACTGCTGGAGCGCTCGCTGATGCTGGTGACGGCGCTGGCGCCCCACATCGGCTACGACCGCGCGGCGGAGATCGCCAAGCGGGCGCACCATGACGGCAGCACGCTGCGCGAGGCGGCGCTGGCGCTGGGACATGTCACGGCGGAGGAGTTCGACCGCTGGGTGAAGCCGGCGGAGATGGTCGGCGGCGACCGTTAAAACAGATAATTCTTCATGAGACAGAGTTCAGGATACGAGCTACAGTGACACCTGAACCTCTCAGGGCACTTCAAATGATTCCGGACGTTGGTCGGTCATTGAACCAACCAGAGCTTGACCCATCGATGCTGATCGGTGTGCCGTCGATCGACAGGGAGCATCATGCGCTCGTCTCGCAGCTCAATCGCCTGATTGACGACGCTCGCGCTGACACTGGGTCGGCGGCCTTTTCCGAGGTTCTCAGTCAATTGGGCCGGCAGATCAACGCCCACTTCGACAGCGAGGAAGGCGTCCTCCGATCATGCGGCATGCCCGTCGATGAAGTTGCCGAGCATATTCAGGCGCACAACGAAAT
This sequence comes from Sulfuritalea sp., assembly GCA_023229545.1. Lineage (GTDB taxonomy): Bacteria > Pseudomonadota > Gammaproteobacteria > Burkholderiales > Rhodocyclaceae > Sulfuritalea. The sequence continues at coordinate 19,416 of JALNZB010000010.1, forward strand.
CATTGACCAATACGCCACCCTGAATCTCGACCTGATGCAAGGCAGGCAAGTTTCCCGTTCCGAGGTTCTGCTGATGATCAAAGGCTGGATCGTCGGTCATCTCTTGCAGTACGACACGAAAATCAGGAAGTACTTTCCGGCTGCCTGACGGGGCGGCCCGGGCGAGCCACCTGGCTCAGGGGTGGTTCGCCACCTCGACACAGTTGCGGCCGCGCTCTTTGGCGCGGTACATGGCGGCATCGGCGCTCTTGAGCAGAAGGCCTTCGTCTTTGCCATGTTCCGGGAACATGGCAATACCGATACTGCATGAAATGTGGATGACGTGTTCCGCTATTTCGAACGTCTGGCCGAGAGCGTGAAGGATTTTCCCGGCGACGGTCATGGCATCCTGCATCGTTTCGATTTCCGGCAACATCACCACAAATTCGTCGCCCCCCATCCGCCCCACCGTGTCCGATTCGCGTCGCACGCACTCCGCCAGGCGGTTCGCCACCAGTTTCAGCAGCATGTCGCCGACATGATGGCCAAGCTCGTCATTGACCGGCTTGAATTTATCGAGATCGATGAACATCAGCGCCATATGCGTCTTGTCGCGCCGGGCCTTGGCGAGGGTCTGCCGCAGACGGTCTGAAAACAGGGTTCGATTGGCCAGTCCGGTGAGTACGTCGAAGTGTGCCAGATGCTGCATGCGTTGCTCGGAAGCCTTGCGTTCGGAAATGTCGGAGAACACCGCCACATAGTGCGTGGGCACGCCCTTGTTACTGCACACTTTCTTGATCGACACCCATTCGACATAGAGCGCGCCGCTCTTGCTGCGATTCTGGATCTCGCCGTGCCAGTGACCTTCCGTGTCCAGTTTTTCCCACATTTCCCGGTAAAACTCCGCCGAATGCGCCCCGGAGGCCAGCAGCTTCGGGTTCTTGCCGATCACTTCGCTGGCCGGGTAGCCGGTAATGACCGAGAATGCCGGATTGACCGAGACGATCACATTCTCCGCGTTGGTCACTGTCACCGCCTCGTCCATGGTAAGGAAAACGGTTGAGGCAAGTCGCAACGCTTCCTGGGCTCTTTCGCGCTCCTGACTCTGCTGAACAATCAGATCCTGGGCGCTTTTGACAATGGCCGACAGCACCAGGTAGAGCAAGGTCAGCAGCCCAATTACGGAGAAAACCATGTACCACTGCCGCCTGTCGACCTCCGACAGTATCGAGGTGGCATCGCCATAGATTTCGAACACGCCGCTCACCTTGGCAGTGGCGGGATCGTAGCGGGGAATGTAGCTCTCGACCAGATCGCGGTTCTGCACCTCGCCTTCAAAGGCGCTGAACTGATCTCTATGAGTCAGCCGGGAACTGTTTCGACCTCGCAGACCGTCCATTACTCCCGCATTGCTGCTCTTGTCCTCACCAATCTGCCCGGGTTCGGTCGAAAAGATCGTCATTCCCCGCAAGTCATAGACCTTGATCTTGAATATCTTGGTGCCCTTGAGCAGCCTCGATACCTTTTTGAGTATCGCGGGAATCTGCGGCGCGGCCTTGACGTCCGCCGCAGATTTTCCTGCTAGCGAAAGAATCAGGGGTCCGAAATCATCGTCCCACATCTCGTTGGCAAGCACCTGGGCATGATTGACGTGTTCGCTCTCATACCCGCTGATCAGGCCATCGATGGCCAGGGTCCGAAACACATAACCCAGCAAGACCGCTACCACCACGAACGCCACCAGGCTGGTGGTTGTGAAAAAAAGCAACAGCTTGAACTCAGCTCTGCCGCCAACGCCGGCCTTGCCACTCTCGCTGGCCTCCTGAAGCTCAGGGAGTCTGGATTTCCAGAATTGCATATTTTCTCTTGACAGTGGAGCGGTTTGAGAAGACCGAAGCTATCACTATAAGCATAGGAAACAACCTCGCAACCCAAGTATCGGCGTCCCTTGTGCCCCTGTCAAATTCCACTACCCGGAGTCGGCGCTGGCGGTACGGCGACCTGCGCCAGATCGGGCTGTGCCGCAACTTCTACCCGGTTGCGCCCGCCCTTCTTGGCGGCATACAGGGCGGTGTCGGCCCGATTCACCATCTGATCCGGAAGTTCGACGCCGTCATACTGGCTGACGCCAACGCTGATGGTCACGACAATGTCCAGACCATCGACCTCGATGGGTGTTGTCTCAATCCGCTGTCGCAGATTTTCGGCGACACGTTGTGCTTCGGTGTGATCGCAGCCGTTCAACAGCAGCAGGAATTCCTCGCCACCCCAGCGCACCGCAATATCCGACTGACGCAGGCCGCCAAGCAGCACACCGGCGAGGCCCTTGAGCACCTGGTCGCCGACGAGATGGCCGTGGCGGTCGTTGATCTGCTTGAAATGGTCGATGTCGGCGAGCAGTATGGCAAACGGCTTCGGCGCGCGGCGGTAGTCGGCCAGCAGTTTGCCGATCAGGATGTCGAAAGCGTGGCGATTCAGCAGTCCGGTGAGATTGTCGGTCGATGCCATTTCCTCGATGCGATGCTGATAGCGGGACAGCACGAAATGCGTCAGGAGCAGCACCACCAGGGTCACCACCAGACTGATGGCAAGGTTGATATACAAGGTGCGGCGGATGCCGGCCAGCGCCGTCGCCTCGTTCTGCTCGACGAACAGATACCACTTGAGCTCCGGCAGATAGTTCACGTTGAGTATGTGGTTGTCGCCATTGGCCGAATATTGATATGTCCCGGCCTTTTCCCGAAGGATGCGCTCGACCAGCGCGCCCAGCCCGGGCGCACTGCGCAAATCGCGAGCACGACCGGACTGGTTGCCGAAGAGGACAACCTGCCCCTGGGCGTCCACAAAATAAATGGTGCGCTGAAAGCGCCGCTGGTAGTCGGTGATCAGGCGGCGCACCGCATCCACGGTAAGTCCGATGCCCGTGGCGCCAATGTAGTTTCCGGAAAAGTCGAAGACGCGGTAGTTGATGAAGATGGTCAGCGCATTGGCGTTGGCGAGATCGGGATCGACGTTGATCTCGTAGTCCGGCTTCATGTCGCGCACACGAAAATACCAGGCGTCGAGAGGATCGGTCGCCGAAACGCGCTTGAGAACTCCCTCACCGGTGTAGTAAATGGCGCTTTTGTCGGAGACAAAAAAGCTGCTGAAGGCGCCATGGCGCTCTTTGATCTCGCGCAGATAGTGCGCCATTTCGGCGACGCGGCTCTCGCGCTTTACTACCCAGTCGCGCAAAAACGTGTCGTGGGCCATGGTCGAGGAAATCAGCACCGGCCGCACCAGATCCTTCTGGATTTCGGAATAGATATTGCTCGCCGTGAGCGGCAGGTCCTGGCCGACGATGGCGTCGCGGATCGCCTGTTTTGAAACGAAATAGCCGAACAGGGTCGTGGCGAAGAAGCCGGCCGACAGGAGCAGGCTCAGGAGCAGCAGAAGGCTGCGGCGGTCGAAGATGCGAAATCCGTGCATGGTAGGAGCATTCTAGGCCATGTCGCTCCCTCGGCTTTCGCTCCTGCTCGTCAGAGTTGCCTGATTGATGACCCGACCATTCGGCTCGGAGATGGTTCGCCGCCTTGCAATGTGCGATGCCGCACAGAATGGGATGTGCCCATCGACATACTGTGTCATGGCGATAGCTCCCGGTCGAGCCACATACGAACCATGTACCGGACGTGTGTTGCCTGCTGACCTCATGGCGGATGCGTCATTGCACTTCTTCCTTCTCAAAGGCAACTGATGAAATCCCTCCTTCCGTCTCCCCTCGTGAACGTGCCAACCAAGGCGCCGACCGGCATTGCCGGTTTCGATGAAATCACCGGCGGCGGCTTGCCGCGCGGTCGCACCACGCTGCTGGTGGGTGGACCCGGTTCCGGCAAGACGGTTCTCGCGCTGCAATTCCTGGTACATGGTGCGCAGGATTGCATGGAGCCGGGCATCTTCGTCGCTTTCGAGGAATCTTCGCAGCGCATTGCGGCCAATGCCGAGAGCTTCGGCTGGAACCTCGCGGCGTTACAAAAAAAGAAACTGTATTTCATGGACGCCCAGCCGCTGTCCGACCTGATCCAGTCGGGAGATTTCGATCTGAGCGGAATGCTCGCGGCGCTGGAAGCCCAGACCAGGGCAATGGGGGCGAGGCGGATCGTGTTCGACGCCCTGGATGTCATCCTGGCGCTGCTGCCCAACCCGGCGACGCGACGGCGCGAGATCTACCGGCTGCACGAATGGCTATTGGCAAAGGAACTGACGGCCATCATCACGGCTAAGTCTGGCGGCGACGAGGCCAGCGCCGCCATCCAGGAGCCGTTCGGCTTCATGCAGTTCATGGTGGACTGCGCCGTCATCCTCAACCATAGCGTGGCGTTGGGCGTGTCGCATCGTGATCTGCGCGTGCAAAAGTATCGCGGCTCCGCCTTCGACGAGAACGAATCGCCGTTCCTGATCGGGAAAAGCGGACTGGAGGTCGCTGTCGCACGCACGCCGGCCCGCGTGGACGCCAAGGTCAGCAGCGAGCGCGTTTCCAGCGGCGTGGAACGGCTCGATACCATGCTCGGCGGCGGCTACTACCGTGGCGCCAGCATTCTGATCACCGGCTTTTCGGGCACGGCCAAGACCACCTTGAGCGGTGCGTTTGCCGAAGCGGCCTGCCGGCGCGGCGAGCGCACCCTGTTCGTCAGTTTCGATTCGGATTGCAACGAGGTGATCCGCAACCTGGCCTCGGTGGGAATCGGGCTGGATCGATACATCGAAGACGGCAGCTTGCGCATGATTTCGGCCCGCTCCATCGCCGGCAGCGCGGAGACCTACCTGGTGCGCATCAAGACGATCGCGAAGGAGCATGGCGCGCGCTGCCTGGTGATCGATCCGGTATCCACCTGGTACAAATCCAGCAATGACTTGACGGCGCAAAGCGTGGCCGACCGCTTGATCGACTGGTCCAAGGGCGACGGCATCACACTGGTGTGTACCAGCTTGCTCGACGAAATGTCGAACCGGGCGGAAATCGGCTCGCCGCTACAGATATCGGCGCTGGCGGACACCTGGATCCACCTCAACTACCTGATGCAAGCCGGGGAGCGCAACCGTGGCCTGTCCATCGTCAAGTCGCGCGGCACGGCGCATTCGAACCAGGTGCGCGAGCTGATCCTGAGCGACGCCGGGGTGACGCTGACCGATACCTATACGGCCGGCGGCGAGGTGTTGATGGGCACGCTGCGTTGGGAAAAGGAACGCGCCGAGCGTGTCGCCGCCGAAGCCGCCGAGGCTGCCGCGAAGCTCAAGCGCGTCAGGCTCGATGCTGAGGAGGCGGAACTCGAAGTGCGAGTGAAGTCGCTACAGACGGAACTGGTGGCAAAGCAGGTCGAGAAGGCCTTGCTGGTTCGCTCGACGCAAAGTCACGAGGGCGAGTTGTCGCGCGGTCGCACCCAGATGAAGGAGTTGCGGGGGGCCGATGCGACGATTGCGGCCAGCAAGAAGGGGAGTCCGCAATGAGCCGACCCGTCATGTTCAAGTTCCGCCTTTTTGTCGCCGGTGAGGCACCGAACTCCGCTCAGGCCATTGCCAACCTTGCCGCATTCTGCCGGGCACACCTGCCGGATCGGTACGAAATCGAAATCATCGACGTTTTCCGGGAACCCAAGCGCGCGCTGGCGGAAGGCATCTTCATGACGCCGACGCTGGTCGTGCTGACGCCGCCCCCGGTCCGCAGGATCGTCGGCACCCTCAGTCATACGCAAACCGTGCTGCTGGCTTTGGGGCTGCAAGACTTGACGGCATGAAGCCGAAACAATCACCGCCTCTTGCGGACGCGACTGAGGAAATTGCCGCGCTGATCGAGACGCTGCACCGAACCGGGCATCGTCTGGAAGAACTGACGGCCGGCGAGGTGGACTCGGTGGCGGACCCGGACGGCCGGACATTTCTGCTGCTCGGGGCGCAGGAGATGTTGCGTCACAGCGAGGCGGCCAAGCAGGCCGCCATCCTCAACGCGCTGCCCGCGCATATTGCCTTGCTCGATACCCAGGGACGCATCGTCTCTGTGAACGAAGGGTGGCGGCGATTCGCCAGTGAGAATGCGCTCCAAAGCCCGGATTATGGCTTGGGCCTCGATTACCTGCGGATTTGTGACGCCGCGCGGAGCAATGACGCCGACGTGGCTCGCCAAGTTGCTGCGGGTATCCGTTCGGTGCTGGCTGGCGTGGCAGGCAGTTTTTCGCTCGAATATCCCTGTCATTCACCAACGGAAATGCGCTGGTTCCTGGTGACGGTGACCCCTCTGGCAGAGGACCATCCGAATGGCGCAGTGGTCATGCACATGAATATCACAGAACGCAAGCTGCTGACGCAGTCACTGGTAATAAACGAAACCCGCCTGCGCACCTTGGTGAAGACCATTCCTGACCTGATCTGGCTAAAAGACGAGGAAGGGGTTTACCTTAGCTGCAACCCAGTATTTGAGCGTTTTTTCGGCGCCAAGGAAGCCGACATCCTTGGCAAGACGGATTACGACTTTTTGGACAAGGAACTAGCCGACTTCTTCCGCAAACATGACCGCATAGCCATGGTGGCCGGTAAGCCCAGTGTCAATGAAGAATGGCTGACCTTCCCCGACAATGGTTACCGAGGACTGTTTGAAACCATCAAGACGCCCATGGTTGATGCAGAAAGCAAGCTCATTGGTGTGCTGGGCATCGCTCGCGACATCACCGAGCACCGACTTGCCGCGCAGGAATTGAGCGAAAGCGAGCGTCGCTTCAGCAACATGCTGGGGAATGTGGAAATGATTTCCATGATGCTGGACTGCGGAGGGCGGATCACGTATTGCAACGAGTACTTGCTGCGCCTGAGCGGTTGGCGACACGACGAAGTGATTGGGCAAAACTGGTTCGAGCTTTTCATACCGCCGGAAATCGGCGATTTCAAGAGTGACTTCTTTGCGTCGCTCCTTGCCGATCTTCCCGACGCATCGCATCACGAAAACGAGATCCTCACGCGGTCGGGCGAACGGCGGCTCATACGCTGGAACAATACGGTGTTGCGCTCGGGGGGCGGCGATGTGATCGGCATAGCAAGCATTGGCGAAGACATCACCGAGTACAAGCGAACTGCCAACGAACTGGAGCAGCACCGTTATCACCTGGAGGACCTGGTCGACACCCGCACGCACGAACTGGCACAAGCCAAGGCCGCAGCCGAGGCGGCAAACGAGGCCAAGAGCACCTTCGTCGCCAACATGAGCCATGAGATACGCACGCCCCTGAGTGCCATCGTCGGCCTCACTCACCTGTTACTGCGGGGCCACGCCGATCCTGCGCAAAAGGAGAAGCTGGAAAAAATCGTCGGTGCGTCGCAGCACCTGCTCTCGGTCATCAACGACATTCTCGACTTTTCCAAAATCGAGGCGAACAAGCTGCGTCTGAGCATCACCGACTTTGCCTGCGAGCGCATGCTGGACAACGTCGTCTCCATGATCGGGTCCAGGGCGCGCGACAAGCGCCTGCAACTCGTCGTCGAACAAAACGAACTGCCGCCGGTACTGGTGGGCGATTCCACCCGTCTGGCGCAAGCGCTGCTGAACTATCTGGCCAACGCCGTCAAATTCACCGAGCAGGGCAAGATCACTGTGCGCCTGTCGCTGGTGGAGGAAACGATAACCGACGTTCTGGCGCGCTTCGAAGTCGCAGACACCGGCATCGGCATTGCGCCGGCGAATCTCGCGACCCTGTTCGCGGCCTTCGAGCAGGTCGATGCCACTGCCGGGCGTCGATATGGCGGTACCGGTCTTGGGCTGGCCATTACCCGGCGGCTGGCGCGCCTCATGGGCGGCGAGGCCGGCGCACAGAGCGTGCCCGGCCAGGGCAGTAGCTTCTGGTTTACCGCCCGCCTGGGAAAAAGCCGGCTCAGCGTGAAAGAACTGGCCGAGGCGCCGGTCGCCTCCGAATTGAGCCTGCAAGCCATGCCGACCGGTGCGCGCATCCTCCTGGCGGAGGACAACAGGATCAACCAGGAAGTCGCGGTGGAACTCCTGACCGGGGTTGGACTGAGCGTGGAGGTTGCCAGCGACGGTTATGAGGCGCTCGACAAGGCGTGCGCCGGCGGCTTCGACCTGATCCTCATGGATATGCAGATGCCGGGCATGGACGGTCTGGATGCGACTCGCCTCATCCGCCTGTTGCCCGGCTGCGCGACGCTGCCTATCGTGGCGATGACCGCCAACGCCTTCGACGAGGATCGCAAGCTATGCTATGAGGCCGGCATGAACGACTTCGTCGCCAAGCCGGTCGATCCCGAACAGCTTTTCGGCACGCTGCTGCGCTGGCTGCCGGCTGCGGCCATCGCCGTCCCGCCAGCGCCGACTTTTACGGCCGCAACGCTTCCCGCCGAACTCGCGGCGATCCCCGGTCTTGACGCCGAGCGCGGTCTGCTGGCACTGAACGGCAAATTGGCCGCCTACCTGCGCCTGCTGCGCCGCTATGCGCTCGACCATGCCGAAGACATGACCCGACTGCGCGAACGAATGTTCTGCGGAGCCCGTGACGACGCAAGGCGGCTGGCCCATAACCTGAAAGGAAGCTCGGGCAATATGGGGGCAACCGGCGTGCAGCACCTGGCCGCCGAACTGGAGATGGCGATCAAGGATGGCCGCGACGCAGTGGCAATCGAGCCGCTCGCCAGCATTGTCGAAATCGAGTTGCGGCGGCTGACCACGGCGATCCTCGCGGCGCTTCCCGAGGAAGCCGCCGCCCCCCGTGCGGGCGAAGTGAACTGGACGGCGATGCGACAGGTGTTGGCCGAACTGGAGCCGTTGCTGGCGGCTTGCAGCATGCGCGCCAACCGCGTCATCGAAACCCATGCCGCGCTGTTCAAAACCGCGCTCGGCCCTCTGGGCGCGGAATTGGAACAGCGAATCGAGCGCTTCCTTTACGCCGAAGCGTTGGAGACTTTGCAGCGGGCGCGAGGGGAACACCCGGAACTGGCGGCGCAATGAAGACAAAGGATGAGAGGATGAATCGATTGACCACAGACAAACCGGTCGAGGCGCCCCTGACAACAATTCTGGTGGTGGACGACGACCTCGGCAATCTCGGTATCCTCGGCAGCCTGCTCCAGCCGCACTATGAGGTATTGGCCGCACCTTCCGGGGAGCGTGCTTTGCAGATCGCCGCTGGCACAGCCAAGCCGGATTTGATCCTGCTCGATGTCCTGATGCCGGGTTTGGATGGCTACGATGTGCTCGCCCGCCTGCGCGACAACCCCGCCACCCGCGATATTCCGGTCATCTTCGTCACCGGGCGGGATCAGATCGAAGACGAAGAGAAGGGTCTCGAACTTGGCGCGGCGGATTACATTACCAAGCCCTATCGCGCCGTCATCGTCCTGGCGCGGGTACACGCCCAGCTCGAACTCAAGCGCGCCCGCGACTTGCTACGCGACCAGAACGCTTTTCTCGAAGCGGAAGTGGCGCGGCGCGTCCACGAAAATTTGCAGATTCGGGATGAGAACAATCGTGCCCAGACGCGGCTGAATCACCAGAAAGAACTGATCCTGATCTCGGCCGGCGAAGGCATCTACGGCACCGATACCGACGGCATCATCAACTTCGTCAATCCCGCCACTACCCGCTTGCTCGGCTATGAGCCGGACGAACTGTTGGGGCGGAACGCCCACCTCACCTTCCACCACTCCCGACCGGACGGCAGTCCTTACCCGCGCGAGGACTGTCCGGTAGCGATTGCCCTTGCTGCCGGGATCGCGACCCGGGGATACGATGAAGTCATCTGGCGCAAGGACGGCACGCCCGTGTCCATCGAGTTCCTGAGCACGCCCATCCTCGAAGACGGCAAACTGCTGGGCGCGGTGGTGACGATGATGGACATCGGCGAGCGCAAGCGCTATCTGGCGCAACTGGAGCGTCAGTCGAATTTCGACGACCTGACCGGTCTGCCCAACCGCAACCTGCTGGCCGACCGTCTCTCCCACGCCATCGCGCATACCCGGCAGGAAGGCAACACGCTGGCGGTGCTGACGCTGAATCTGGACCGCTTCAAGGCGGTCAATGACAGTCTCGGGCGCAGTGCCGGCGACCACGTTCTGCAAGAGGTCTCGAAACGCCTTAGCGAACAAGTGCAGAAAGCGGACACCGTGGCGCGGGTGGAACGGGACGAGTTCGTGCTGGTCGCCGAAGTCGGCAGCATCGACGCGGTGACCGGGCTGGCGCAGTCGCTGCTGCAAACGCTGGCGCCGCCATTCCGTATCGGCACGCGGGAATTCTTCCTTTCCGCCAGCATCGGCATCGCTGTTTCGCCCAAGGATGGCGAGGACGGCGAAGCCCTGCTGAAGAACGCCAGTGCGGCCATGCTCAAGGCCAAGATCAATGGCGGCGCTGCTTTTCGTTTCTATGCCGCTGAAATGAATGCCCGTTCGCTGGAACGGCTGGATATGGAAAATGGTTTGCGGCAGGCGCTGGAAAAAGGCGAATTCGTCCTCCACTACCAGCCGCAACTCAACCTGCGCAGCGGCGAGATCATCGGCGTCGAGGCACTGGTGCGCTGGCAGTGCCCGGAACGCGGCCTGGTGGCGCCCAACGAGTTCATTCCGCTGGCGGAGGAAACCGGCCTCATCGTGCCACTGGGCGATTGGGTGCTGCGCACCGCCTGCCTCCAGAACAAGGCGTGGCAGGAGGCGGGGCTGGCGCCGATCTCCATGGCCGTCAATCTCTCGGCGGTGCAGTTTGCCGCCCAGGATGTGGTGGAACTGGCCGGACGCGTGTTACAGGAAACCGGCCTCGATCCCGCCTACCTTGAACTGGAACTGACCGAGAGCGCGGCGATGGTGGATGCCGAAGCCTTCATCAATACGACAAAAAAACTCAAGGGACTGGCCATCACCCTGACCATCGACGATTTCGGCACCGGCTTTTCGTCCCTGAGCTACCTCAAGCGCTTCGCCATCGACCGCCTGAAAATCGATCAGTCATTCGTCAGAGACATCACCTTTGACCCCAACAGTTCCGCCATAGCCCTGGCGGTGATTGCCCTGTCCCACAGCCTGAAACTCACCGTCATCGCCGAAGGCGTGGAAACCGAGGCGCAGCTCAATTTTCTGCGCGCGCGCGGCTGCGACGAGATGCAGGGCTTCTATTTCAGCAGGCCCGTGCCCGCCGCCGAATTCGAACTACTGCTGCGCGCGCATCGCAAACTCGAATTCCCGCCCGATTCGGAACTGTCCGCGCGCACGTTGCTGCTGGTGGACGACGAACCCGGCATACTCGCCGCCATGCGGCGCCTGTTGCGGCGCGAGGGCTACACGCTCCTCACTGCGGCGAGCGGCGGCGAAGGACTGGAACTGCTGGCTACGCACGAAATCGGCGTAGTGATTTCCGACGGACGCATGGCCGGCATGAGCGGTCCTGAATTCCTCGGCAGGGTAAAGAAAATGCACCCTGACAGCGTCCGCATCCTGCTTTCGGGCTATACGGATCTCGATGCGGTGACCGATGCCGTGAATCAGGGTGAGTTGTTCAAGTTCCTGACAAAGCCATGGGATGACGAAAAACTGCTGGAAACCGTGCGCGACGCCTTCCGGCAATACGAGAGCCGCCGCCAGACACGCTCTGCCGGGTAAGCGTGACGCTTGCTTTGTTCGCCGCCGGGTTCCGCCTCGCCTGATTCCGTATCGTCATCGGCGCCTGCTTTGAAAGTTCCCGAAGGAACGCACCGCGCTGGCGCTGGGCGCATGGCGTCCCATCAACCGGAGACAAGCACCGGAAACAGGCTGCGCAAGCCGGTGGCGATCATCTCCACGGCCATCGCCGCGAGGATGAAGCCACCGACGCGCTCGACGATATCCAGCGTCGACTGGCGAATTTCCATCCCCGGATGACAGGCCATGCGATAAGTAACCCAGCAGGCGAAACCGACAATGAGGATCGGCGCCACGACATGGATCAGATCGGCATAGCGGTGCCATTCGCTGTTGCCCATGACGTAGCTGAAGGCGGCGGGACCCGCCAGCAAGGGTACCGCCAGTGGCACGATCGACGCTTCGCTGGCGCCGCCGCCGGTCGTGGCGGACGGCAATCCCTTGAAGCTGGTTTCCTGGCCCAGCACCATGGCTATCGCCAGCAGCAGGACAATGATGCCGCCGCCCACCCGCATCGACCCGAGCGACACGCCAACAAAGCCGAGGAGGGGCATTCCCAGAAAAGTTGCGGCCAGCAAGGCGACCGTGACGCTGATGCCTATGGTTCGTGCGAAGCGGAATTGCCCCGGTCGATCCAGCCCTCGCGTCGTGGCGAGAAACAGCGGAACCATGGAGATCGGTCCCACCAACGCGAACAGCGTGATTGTTTTCTTGAGAGTGAGTGCGGCGATCATCAGCATCGCTTGGTCTCCTTGAGGCGAAGCATCGTTATCGGCGGCAATGCACAAACTCATTACGGCATCCCCGTCGTAGAATTCGTGACGATACGCCTGTCCATCCCCGACCATCATCCTTATTCAGCAGGAAAACACGCATGAGCCAGGAATCCGAAACCCTCATCGAGATCAACGACCTTCATTTCTCCTACGGCGACAAGAAGGTGCTTGACGGCATCAACCTGCGTGTACCCAGGGGCAAAGTGGTAGCCATCCTCGGCGCCAGCGGCTCCGGCAAGAGTACCCTGCTGCGGCTGATCGGCGGGCAGTTGCGGCCGAACCAGGGCAGCGTCAAGGTCAACGGACAGGTCATCCACGAGCTTGACCACCACGGTCTTTACGAGATGCGGCGCAACATGGGGATGATGTTCCAGGCCGGCGGCTTGTTCAGCGACATGTCGGTCTATGACAACATCGCCTTCCCGATGCGCGAACTTACCGATCTGTCGCCGCCGCTGATCCGCGACCTGGTGCTGATGAAGTTGCAGGCGGTCGGCCTGCGCGGCACCATCGACCTGATGACCAGCGAACTCTCCGGCGGCATGGCGCGGCGCGTGGCACTGGCCAGAACGATCGCCCTTGACCCGATGCTGACCATGTACGACGAACCCTTCGCCGGCCTCGATCCGATCTCGCTGAATGTCATCGCGGAACTGATCCGGCGTCTGAACGACGCGCTGAGCGGAACATCGATCATCGTCACCTATGACGTTTCGGAATCCATGAAGGTGGTTGACTATGCCTACCTGTTGCATGAAGGCGTCGTCGCAGCCGAAGGAACGGCGGAAGAACTGCTGGCCTCGTCGGACCCGTTTGTGGACCAGTTTCTTCACGCCCATCCCACGGGGCCGGTTGCCTTCCACATGAAAAGCACGCCCTACCGCGAGGACCTCGGCATTGGCGCGTAGCAGCGGGATGCCTGGCGACTTTGCCCAATCGCGTCCTGCCAGCTGACCCTCTGCGCCACGCCGATCAGGACAAATGCATTCGCGCCATCGTGCGTGACTGGGCGAAATCCGCCGCGCCCTGACCTTCTCGACCGCCGTACCGCCAGCGCCGACTCTTGCTGAACGCGCACACGGTTCGACTTCCTTGCGCCACAAGCATTGACTCGCCCGTGTTCGGTGACGCACAGACTGCGCCCTTAACATGGGGCAATCTACGAAACAGCGGACGTTTGTACACGAATGCGCGAAGCACTGGCGGGACTGGGGGGACCCTTGGTCATGAGTTGATTTCGGTAAAACATCAATGAGCGGAACATATGTAGGACGGCTATCGGAAGGCGACCCTCTGCACGGTTACCTCCAGCATGACATTCAGCCGCAGATCAACGGCACTTCGGGCAGTTCGGGCTATCGCGTGTTCAGGCTCAATGGCTCGAACGACGTGTACCTTTATGAAGACCGCCATACCGGTTCCAAGGTCATAGGCAAGTTCTTTCTCTCCTCGCGAAAGAAGAACGCCGCGAAAGCCGGCTCGCGCCTGACGCGCGAATTCGACAATCTTCACATGATGCGCGACTATGGCCTGATGGGCTATCCCCACGACATCGTCCGGCCGCTGGGTCGCAACTATGCGATGAACGCGCTGCTGGTCACGGAATGCTGCGAGGGACAACTGCTCAGCGAAGTGATTCTGGAAGCGATTCGCAGCCACGACCACGGCAAGCTGTATCACAAGCTGACCGCGCTGGCCTACTTCCTGTCCTCGTTTCACAACCGCACCGCCATTGGCGTCGGGGTCAACTTTCACGAAGATTGCGACTACATGGACAGCCTGATCGCCAAGCTGCGCGAAATTTGGGCCATCGGCGGCGATGAGGCGCGCGAGCTGTACTGGCTGCGCGACCAGTGGCGCAGCCAGCCGAAAATGTGGCAAGACCAGCAGGTCATCGTGCATGGCGATGCGACACCTGAGAACTTCATGTTCGGTAACGGTCTGGAAGTCATCGCCTTCGATCTGGAGCGAACCAAACACGCCGATCGTGTATTCGATACCGGCCGCATTGCCGGGGAACTGAAGCACTTCTTCATGCGCGCCACCGGCAACAGGGATGCCGCCGATCCCTTCATCGGACATTTCCTCTGGGAATACTCCTGCCACTTCCCCAACCGCGACAGCGCCTTTGAGTCGATCACCGGCAGAACACCGTTCTACATCGGCATTACACTGCTGCGGATTGCGCGCAACAACTGGATTGACGCGGGATACCGCCACCGCCTGATCGCCGAGGCGAAAGAATGCCTGAGGAGGTATTAGATGATCGTCAAAGGCATCATTTTCGATATCAACGGCACGCTGTCGGATATCCGGACCAACGAATGGCACGACGACGTGTATCGCGTCATCAGCAATCTGCTGTCGTATCAGGGCATAGCGCTCGGTCCCGGCGTGGTCAAGGATATCTATTTCCAGATCATGAAGGAACAACGTACCGCGCGCGGTGATCGTCACCGTGAATTCGATGTCGTCGGCATCTTCCGCGAGATCATCACGCAATACGCGACGGACTTTACGCGCGCCCTGCCACGCGAAAAGCTCGAACAGTTGCCGCTACTGCTTGCCGAGACGCACCGTGCCGCATCGCGCTTTCGTTTGCAGGTCTATCCCGGCGTGGAGGATACCCTCCGCCAACTTCACCGGAAGTTTCCTCTGGCAATAATCTCCGACGGACAGACCGCCTACGCCGTCCCCGAGTTGAATGCCGTCGGTTTGCTCGACTATTTTGACCCAATCATCATCTCGGGCGACTTCGGCTACCGCAAGCCAGACCCGCGCCTGTTCACGGCGGCATTGACCGCCATGAAAATGGAGGCGTCAGAAGTTCTGTTTGTCGGCAACGACATGTATCGCGATGTTCATGGCGCGCAACGAGTCGGAATGAAAACGGTATTTTTCAGGTCAAACCAGGGGACGCAGGAAAAGGAAGGCGTCGCGCCCGACTACATCATTCACAATTTCCCCGATTTGCTGGACGCCATCCGTTTCTTCGAGGACCGCTGACGCTCTGGAAACTCTAGGCTCCCTGATAACCGGCTTCCTCGTCGGGCGCTTCTTGCACCGGGCTGGCTTTCAGGTTCAACCGCGACCGATCCTTCGATGCCATGAAGGGGAAAGCCGTGTGGTCTCCATTCACCTCGAGGTCAGCTATTTCCATCCATAACGCGCTGGTTTGCAGCAACTGCGCCTCGGTCCTGGTCGCCAACGGACCAATGTAGCGAAGTTCACGACCATAGTACGAAGGGTAGGTCCCGACCGGCGACAGGGCCAGGTAATAGCCATTTGCCAGGAATCCGCCATCAGCGGTTTCGTAGCGACACGCGTGCTGCCGCGAGCTGATCAGCAGCAGGGGCGAATCGACGCGCACAATTTCGCACCACTTCATGCCGGACGGTCGACGATTGGCCACGGAAGCAGATTTGGTTCTCGGCACGAAGACTCTCCTCGAATTACGAAACGCGATGCACTGGCTCAAACCCTCTTTGCCCACAGTACGCACCAGCCCTCGGCGCTGATTTGGCCATCGACCAGCTTGCAGCCATTCGAGCCGGCAATGAAATTCGTGCAAGCAGCGCATTTCTGGTCTCCCTTCGGCTGAGCCTGATATTGCACGCTGGCCTGCGGCACCTTCTTGGTGGCTGCCGGGGCAGCGGCATCCGCACTGGGAGCGGAAGTGGGACCAGCGGGTGGGACGGCGCTGCCGGAACTCGCACCCGGCTTTGCGTCACAGCCGGAAAGGATGACCGGCAGGCACAGACCGCAACCCATTGCGAATGCTCCGCGCAGCACACGCCGGCGCGACGGGATTTCATGGTTCATTTTCTACTCTCCTCTGACTATCAAGCGTTGGCCGGCGCGGCTGTTGCTCGCCGGATCGTTGTGACAAGCCGCACCAGTTCAGCCAGAAGCTTCTGAATGAACTGCCGGGTTGTCTCATCGGTCAGCCTACCGCTCTGGTCAAAGTACTTCGTGGCACTGGCGATCATCACTTCCGGCTGATTGACCACGGGCATGTTTTGAGCGACGAGAATTTGTCGCAGATGGTATTGCGCGCGGGCGGTTCCAAGATTGCCGACGGAAGCCCCCATGATTGCCGTCGGCTTGCCCAGCCAGGCGCTTTCACCATAAGGCCGCGATGCCCAGTCGATGGCATTCTTGAGTCCGCCGGGAATCGAATAGTTGTATTCCGGCGTGGCAAACAGAATGGCATCGGCTGCCAGAATCCGTCGCTTGAACTCGAGCACGATTTCCGGGGGAGCCATTTCATTGTCCTGATCGTAGATTGGGATGCCGCGCAACTCGATCAGGTTCAGCACCGCGCCTTCCGGCACCAGTTCCTGCGCCGCTTTGAGCGCAAAGTGATTGTAGGAGTCTTTGCGCAGACTTCCGACGATGCCCAGAATCCCTATTTCATTCATTTTCAAGTGTCCTCCTTGTGGTTGGACCCAGCATGCCAATGCGTGACCGCCGAGGCTGTGCGCCAGCGCACATAGCAGGGCCAATGATCTTTGTGCGCTGGCGAACGGAATGAAGGCCGCTCGGGGCGCACTGTGTCTGCGGGCTTGAAGCGTTTCAGCACTGCCTGTAGCTACTTGCCGGCACGCCGCTTCCATCATTCCTTGAGGAGTCAGCATGACCACGCCATCCACATTTACCGGCAACCTGTTTTGGCTGGCCCCGGTTGCGCTGCTGCTCGCGGCTTCAGCCAACCTGTACGCCCAGCAGCCAATATCAATTTCGTTGAAGGGCCACTCCGAAACACCGCCACGGCCGGCGGACTGAGCCACATCGCCACAAAAGGAAGACCATGAGCACGATCACGATGAAAGACGGCACGCAGATCTATTTCAAGGACTGGGGCACGGGACAAACCGTGGTGTTCAGCCACGGCTGGCCGCTCAGCGCCGATAGCTGGGAGGCGCAGATGCTGTTCCTGGCCGGGCACGGCTATCGCTGCATTGCCCATGACCGGCGCGGCCATGGCCGGTCGAACCAGTCCTGGGATGGCAACGACATGGATACCTACGCCGACGATCTGGCACAACTCATCGACACACTCGGCCTGAAGAATGTGGTGCTGGTCGGCTTCTCTGCCGGCGGCGGCGAAGTGGCGCGCTATATCGGCCGCCACGGCACGCAGCGCGTCGCCAAGGCGGCGCTGATCTCCGCCGTGACGCCCTTGATGCTGAAAACGGCAGCCAATCCCGGCGGTCTGCCGCTCGAGAAGTTCGACGCGATCCGCGCCGCCTCGCTCGCCGACCGCTCGCAGTTCTACAAGGATCTCGCCGGCGGCCCGTTCTTCGGCGCCAACCGACCGGGCGCCAAGGTTTCGCAAGGCATGATCGACACCTTCTGGCATCAGGGAATCATGGGCGGTCACAAGAACACCTTCGACTGCATCAAGGCCTTCTCCGAAACCGACTTCAGCGAAGACCTGAAGAAGTTCGACGTGCCAACGCTAATCGTTCATGGCGACGACGACCAGATCGTGCCGATCGGCGCTGCGGCGCTGCTCTCGGCGAAGCTGGTGAAGAACGCGACCCTGAAGATTTATGCCGGCGCGCCTCACGGCCTCACCATCACGCACAAGGACCAGCTCAACGCCGATCTGCTCGACTTTCTTGGAGCATGAAAGACATGCCTGTTACGCCTCCGCTTGACCGCCACTACGCCCCGAGGGATTTTCGCGACCGTCTGGCCTATGCCTTCATCAGGTTCTTGCGTTTCTTCGCCGATACCTTTTTCGCCAAGCGGTACGGCCATCGAGCCGTGATACTGGAAACGGTGGCAGGCGTGCCGGGCATGGTGGGCGGCTCGCTGCAACATTTGCGCGCCCTGCGCCGGATGGAAAGCGATCACGGCTGGATTCACGTGCTTCTCGAAGAGGCCGAGAATGAGCGCATGCACCTGATGACCTTCATCCACATTACCCGGCCGACGCGACTGGAGCATCTGCTGATAGTCATTGCGCAGGGCATCTTCTACAACCTGTTCTTCCTGATCTACCTGATTTCGCCCAGGACATCCCATCGCATCGTCGGCTACCTGGAAGAAGAGGCGGTTCATAGCTACACCGAGTATCTGGCCGGCGTGGATGACGGCAGCTACGCCAACGTCGCGGCGCCAAAAATCGCCATCGACTACTGGAAGCTCGACGCCAGCGCGCGCTTGCGCGAGGTCATTATCGCGGTACGTGCCGACGAATGTCACCACCGCGACGTCAATCACCAATATGCCAACGAATTGGTTTGAAGTGGGAGAGAATAGTTTCGATGATCTTCCGCCAGCTATTTGAACCACTCTCCAGTACCTATACCTATCTGCTCGGCTGCGAGGAAACCCGTCGCGCCGTGTTGATCGATCCGGTGATCGTCGCCGTGGAGCGCGATCTGGTTGAACTGTCGCAGCTCGGACTGACATTGACCCATACCCTGGATACGCACATCCACGCCGATCACATCACAGCGGCGCTGGAGTTGAAGAAAAGGGTCGGCAGCAAGATCGCCGCGCCGGCCTTTGACCGGCTGCCATGCGTCGACATCGGCATTGAGGAAGGCACACCTTTTCAGGTGGGCAGCATCGCGCTGCAACCCTTGCACACGCCAGGCCATACCGCCGGCCATTTCGCCTATCTGTCGGCTGACAGGGTGTTTACCGGCGATGCGCTGCTGATCGGGAGCTGCGGTCGCACCGACTTTCAGGACGGCGATGCCGACACACTTTACAAGAGCATCACGGAGAAGCTGTATTCCCTGGCGGACGATGTTCTGGTGTACCCGGCTCATGACTACAAGAATCGCCACGTTTCCTCGATAGCGCAGGAAAAGAAGTGCAATCCCCGGATTGGACAGAAACGGACCCTGGAGGAATTCAGAAACATCATGGCTAACCTGAACCTGCCCTATCCCAAGTTCATTGACTACGCAGTGCCCGGCAACAAGCTCTGTGGCGTTTGTCCCTGCGATCTGCCCGAAAAGCTCAAGAAGTACTGCCAGCACATGAGCGGAAGCCAGCAGGGCTGATGTTCGGTGCGTGCCAACACCATGAGACGGCGACCATCGTGACCTCATACCATTACCTGTCTACCGGGCAACGCACCTGTCATGACGACGATGGGTGTCAGGTTGCGTGCCAGGATTCCGGACATGACGCGTCGTTTGCCGTTGGCACGCCCTGGCCGCAACCGCGTTTTGAATTGCACGATGACCAAGTAATGGATCTACTGACCGGCCTGATCTGGTGTCGCAATGCAGGTCTGGCGGAGTTTCCGCTCACTTGGCAGGAAGCGCTGGATTTCGTCGCGATCATGAACCGGGAACAGAAATTTGGTCAGCGCGACTGGCGCATGCCGAATCGCCGCGAATTGCGCAGCTTGCTCAGCCTGCAAACCCGATTGCCGGCCCTGCCCGAGCACCATCCGTTCATCAACGTGTTCGACGGCTGGTACTGGACAGCGACGACGGCAGCCATCGGCCCGGCGCACGCCTGGTATGTGGCGCTGGATGGCGGTCGCATGTTTTACGGCGGCAAAGATCAATCCTTCATGCTGTGGCCGGTACGGGGCGCAGGTCTGGGCCTTGTCCCGCGCACAGGCCAGAGCCTGTGCCACGACACCGCCGGCAAAGTCATTTCATGCTCCGGTTTCGGTCAGGACGGCGAATTCCGTTATGGTGCGCCGTGGCCCGAGCCACGCTTCGAAATAGTTCATGCCGGCGTACTGGATCATCTCACCGGCCTGATCTGGCGTCGCGGCGCGAACCTCACACCGCAACCAGTGCTGTGGCGCGAGGCATTGGCAGCGGTGGCCGGACTCGACCGGGAAGCTGCGGGAACTCACTGGCGGCTGCCCACCATCAACGAACTGGAAACCCTGGTGGATTGCGCCGCCCACAGCCCGGCCTTGCCATCCGGGCATCCTTTCACCGACGTGCAGGACATTTACTGGTCATCCACCACCAGCCTGTTCGAACCGGATTGGGCTTGGGCGCTGTATCTGGAAAAGGGCGCGACAGGCGTCGGACAAAAGCGCTTTGCGCAATTTTCGGTATGGGCCGTGGCAACTTTCGACCGCACGTCAGACGGTTCCCCGACCACAAATATCCTGACGCAATGAATTCGTAAGGAGTGAGCCATGTCAGTTTCGTCTCGAATTAGTCGGCTGATGGTCGTATTGCCCGCCACGGCGCTTGCCTGCTGCGCGCTGACCGCGTCAGCGGCCGACGAGGACTTTTCCACGCTGAGCAAACGCCTCCAAGCGGAGAAGCCGAAGTTCGCGCAGCGCCAGCAGGACTTGCTCGCGCAGCGCTACGACCTCGCCGACCGGCCATTCAAGGGAGCCACCATGTCGCGCGGCAAACCGATGCAGGATGGCGTGCGCGTGCGGCTACCGGCAGGCATGAGCTGGGAAAAGCTTGCCGCCTTGTCGCCTGATGAAGTCAAGGCACGGCAACTCTGGCCGGTCGGCTTCCTGCCGCTGCCGCATCCTCACCACGAAGCGGGCGGCATGGTCTTCCCCAAATTCCTCATCAAGGAAATGAAGCAGCAAACTGATCGCGATCTGACGCGCTTCGATCTCGATTACGACTTGCCGGATCATTTCCTGCCCGAGTTTCCGGCGGCGATCTATCTGACGACGCGACCCGATCTGGGCGATGTGTCGCAAGGCAAACTGCTGACGCTGGGCAACTACTACCGGGTGTTCAAGGACATCCTCAATCCCAAGCAACTCGAAGGCTTGCGCCTGCTGGTGACGCCCTTTCCCCAGCAGCAGTTCAACGCCACCGAAGACCGCCGCAGCCTGAAGGCGCATCCGGGCGTGGCCTGTTTTGATTGCCACGCCAACGGTCACACCAACGCTTCCACCCACACCGTCGGCGACATCCGACCCAATGAGCATCGCCATCGCATCGGCACGCCAACGCTGCGCGGATTGAACATCCAGCGCCTGTTCGGTTCGCAGCGGGCGATGAAAACCGTGGAGGACTTCACCGAATTCGAGCAGCGCGCCGCCTACTTCGATGGCATCCCGGCCGACGCGGCGCGCAAGGGCACCAACGTGCTCGAACGCGGCAGCCAGGTGCATTTCATGGCGGAGTTTCAGGCCCTGCTCGACTTCCCGCCGGCGCCGAAACTCAATGTCTTCGGCAAGCTCGATGCCGCCAAAGCCAGCGCCAACGAGTTGCGCGGCCAGGCGGTGTTCTTCGGCAAGGGCCAGTGCGCGAGCTGCCACACCCCGCCCTACTACACCGATAATCTCATGCACAACCTGAAGGTGGAGCGCTTCTTCAGCAAGGTCACGATCAACGGACGCACGGCATCGGCCGACGGCCCGATCAAGACCTTCCCGCTGCGCGGCATCAAGGACTCGCCGCCGTATCTGCACGATGACCGTCTGCTGACGCTGGAGGACACGGTCGAGTTCTTCAACCTGGTGCTGGAGTTGAAGCTGAATGAAGAGGAAAAAAAGGACCTGGTGGCCTTCATGCGGGTGTTGTAGGCCGCTGTCGCATCCCAAGCGGACCCATTGGGTCGATTACGCCGCCCACCGAATCTATCCAATCAGCGCGGCGTGCCGAATTCCTGCGTCCAGTACACGCCCAATTTGCTCTTGCGATCGATCGCGAAGGCAACGCCCATTTCGGTAAACGCCGGATCCATCAGGTTGGCGCAATGCGTCGGGCTACTTATCCAGCCAGCCACGACATCCTCCGGACTCATTTTCCCGCCAGCGATGTTTTCGCCAGTAACCCGGTATTTGTAGCCGGCCCGCTCGACACGTTGCGCCGCAGTCGAACCGTCGCGACCGCCGTGGCTCAAGTAGTTGAAGCGCGCCATTTCCCTGGAATGCAGGCTCGATGCCTCGGCAAGCTCGTCGTTCCAGCTTAGTGGCGGCGCCGCATTGAACGTCTGGTTACCGCAGTTTCGCCGCCTTGCGCGAGCCTGGTTGACCAGGTCGAGCGTGCGCTGCCCTGCGGTTTGCCCGTCCATCTCCGCCATTGGCGCAAAGGGCGCCGCCATGACGATCCAGACCTGCTGCGCGTCCAGATATATTCCAACCTCCGTCATTGCGGCATCCTGTAACTGCCGGCAGTAGCTTCGTTTTTCCAGTATCCCTGCCACCTGTGCATTGATCCCGTTACCGCTGAAGCTCAGGGCACTGGCATGGGTCGCCCGGTATCCCGCTGCCATCAGGCTTTGCTCCAGATTGTTTCCTCGCGCCAGACCGCTGGCGACGCGTTCCAGCGCGGCCTGCGGTTTCAGTAACGGCAATTGCTTCGCGATGTCGCAATTGCCTTCACCATCGCGAAGCCGATTGATCGTGGTGTATAGATCGCCCGCCATCGCATCGAAACAGACGGCAAACAACAACAGACAGGAAAGAATGTGAAGGCGCATGATCTTGGGCGGCAGATAAAGGACGTATTCGGATCAGTTTGCGCCGCACCGGGGACGAGTGAGCAAGTGAGCTTGCACCCGCCCCGGTGTCAAGCCGAACTCAGCGTGCCGGAGGTGCGGGCGGAACGACTATCACGGTATCGCCGCCGGTCCGGCCACGCGAACCTGTTGCACCGGTATCGCCGGTGGCGCCGGTATCTCCGGTCGATCCTGGTGCGCCGGTATTCCCGGTCGAGCCAGGCGCGCCTGTATAGCCGGTGGCTCCTGTAGCTCCTGTAGCGCCTGCAGGGCCGGCGGGTCCGGGAACGGCAATCGTGACCACTGCGGGAGCCACGGCGGCCGGTCTGTCGCACGCGCTCAACGCCGAAACCATCAATGCTGCCGAAAATACTATCGAATACTTCATGGCAATTTCCTTCTTGAATGTTTGAGAACAATGGCCGACATAGGCGGGTTTGCATCCGTCGGAGTTGCGGCCAAAAGCTACGCCGCATCCGTGTGCCTCTCCGTTCGCTGAAGCACTTAGGGATGCCTGTTCGAACGGTTGCCCTGCCTGTCCCTGGTAGTTGCGGGAATTGATGCGCCTATGTGGGAGACCGCACGGAGCCCGCTGCGTCCTGGGCGTAAACATCGTTCCAGGCACGGCACGAACTTCCACATGTCCGGACGCGAGTCCAAGGAGCAACTTCATGAAACCGACGTTGATCATCGGCATCGCGCTGATAGTTCTGGGTGGCGCCGTTCTCGGCTACGAGCAATACAGCTATACGACGAAAGAACAGGTGTTCCAGATCGGGACGATTACGGCGACGGCCGAAAAGACCCATACGGTTTTGCTGCCGCCGTTGCTGGGCTGGTTGCTGGTCGGCGGTGGCGTGTTGGTGCTGGCCATCGCGGCGCTGAACAAGAAAAACTGAAGCAAAGCGATTCGAGGTATGAACTGCGACCTTGCTTTCGCCTCAAGCAGGCCCGCATTGCCGCATCAAAACAATCCTGGGCGCGGCCTGCCGAAATCTCACCGAACTGCAGCCGTGATCGCGGCGCAGACGCGATCGACGTCCGAATCGGCCATGGCGGGAAACAGCGGCAGCGTAATGGTGCGGCGACCGATGTCCTCGGCATGGGGGAAGTCGCCCTCCTTGAACCCCATTGCGCGATACAGCGAGAACAGGTGCAGCGCCGGGTAATGCACGCCGACGCCGATGCCCTGCAGCTTCATGGCCGCGATGAATTTGCCGCGATCCGCGCCGGCGGGCAGCAGAACCTGGAACATGTGCCAGTTGCAGTTGCTGAAATCCGCCACCGGCATTTCCAGCCCGAGCGCGGGATCGATGGCTGCGAAATAGCGTCGCGCAAGTTCGCGGCGGCGGGCGGTGAAGGCTTCGATATGCTTCATCTGACCGAGGCCAATGGTGGCGGCGATGTCGGTCAAATTGAACTTGCCGCCCAGCACGTCGACATCCATGCCGCCGTCGGGGAAGCGCTGCACGCCTTGCAGGCGCAGGCGCTCGCACAAAGGCGGGTCGATGTCGACGGGCAGCACCAAGGCGCCGCCTTCGCAGGTGGTCAGGTTCTTGTTGGCGTGGAAACTGAAGGAGACGAAATCTTTGCCGTTGCCAAATGAGTTGCCGATTGGCTTGCCCTGCCACGAGGCGCCGAAGGCCTGCGCGGCGTCTTCGATCACGCGCAGTCCGTGCTTGTTGGCAATGGCGTAAAGCCGGTCACGATCCACTGGCAGGCCGGCGAGGTCAACCGGGATGATGGCTTTGGTCCTTGGCGTAATGGCGGCTTCAAGCTTGTCAAGATCGATGTTGCGGGTTAGCGGATCGACATCGACGAACACCGGCGTCGCGCCGACTTCCAGAATCACGTTGGCGGTGGCGACCCAGGTCAATGGAGTGGTAATCACCGTATCACCAGCGCCGACTTTTGCCAGCCGCAGCGCGACTTCGAGGGTGGCCGTGCCCGAATTGAAAACACGCACCGGGCGACCGCCGCAATAGTCGGACAAAGCGGCCTCGAAGGCCGCCACCTTGGGGCCGCTGGTAATCCAGCCGGAGCGCAGCACGTTCGCCACTTCGGCGATGGTTTCCTCGTCGATCGAGGGCCGGGTGAAAGGCAAAAACGGAGCCGTCATGACCTGGCCACCAAAAACACGCCGACCACGATGAAGCCGATGCCCAGCAGTTTCTGCGCCGCCAGCGCCTCGCCGAACCACTGCCAGGCGACGAAGGCGTTGATGACATAGCCGATGGACAGCATCGGGTAGGCAATCGATACGGGAACCCTTGACAGCGCCATGATCCAGACCACCAGGCTCACCGCATAGCAGGCCATGCCGCCCAGGATGAACGGCTGGAAAGCCAGTTTGAGACCGATGGGCCAGATGTTATCGACATGAAACTCGAAATGGCCGACGGCGTTGGTGCCGGCCTTGAGGAACAGTTGCGCGGCGGCGTTCAACAGCACGCCGGTCAGAACAAGGGAAAAGCTGAGGGCGTTCATGGCTTTCTCACAATGACGCGGCGGCTATCGCGGACGACTTCGGTCATGGGTAATCCCTTCTTGCTCATTTCTCTCCAGGTGCCCGGCGACATCAGCGCCCAGGCGACGGGGGCGACACGCCATGAGCGCTCGAAGCCGGCGATGTCGGGAATGAACTTGTGCGGCTCCTGATCGATGCCGAAACCGAGTTCGTCACGATAGGCGACCATGGTGGTGGTGCGCTTCAGGTAGAACTGCAAGCTCTGGTCATAGGTATTGACGCTGAAGAAGGGCGCGTCCGGCGGAATTTTCGATCTGATCGCCGCAGCCACGTCATGCGCCGAATTGACCGAACCGAGACTGTCGTGGCCGAGCAGGAAGCCCTGGCCGAAGGCGAAGCCGCCGAAAGCCAGCGCGACCACGGCGGCCACGTTGCGTCCCTGCCGTCCCAGCCAGAACGCCATCAGGCCGCCCAGCAGCAAGGCGCCGGCTCCCGCATACAGCCAGGGTTGATAGGCCGCGTAGAGCGCCGCCGGCACCTGCGCGTTGGCGAAGCGGGTGACGTAAGGCACCAGAAACAGGCAGACGCCGCCGACGATTATGGCCGGCAGGGCATGCCGCTCGATGCGCCGCGATGGCCCATGACTCGCCAGATGCAGGCCGATCAGCGCGGCCAGCGCCGGGAAAATCGGCAGGATGTAGGACGCCAGCTTGGAACTCGACACCGAGAAGAAGACGAAGACCAGCACGGCCCAGACCAGCAGGAAACGCTGCGGCTGGAAACGGACGCCCGCCTCGCGCCGAAAACCGGCGGCAATCCCCTGTACCAGACTGCCGAGCCACGGCAGCATGCCGATCAGCAGGATGGGAATGAAATACCACATCGGCTGATAGCGACCGTGAGCCTTGGTCAGGAAACGCTGAAAATGTTCGTGGATGAAAAAGAAATGGGCGAATTCCGGGTTGGCCCATGACACCGCAATGAACCACGGCGCGGTGATCGCCAGCAGAATCAGCAGGCCACGCAACGGGCGAATGCGCAGCATGAAGCCCCAGTCGCGCTGCCACAGGGCGTAGGCGACGACGGTGGCCGCCGGCAGCACCAGCCCGATCAGGCCCTTGGAGAGCACCGCCAGCGCCAGCAGCACCCAGGCGCCGTCCTGCCAGCGCCGACTTTCACCCGGACTGGCGTCATCGCGCTGTCCCAGGCACAGGGCGAATACGGCGGCGGCGAGAAAGAAACTGACACCCATGTCGAGGGTATTGACGTGACCGATCACGTTCCACAGCACGCTGCCGGCCAGCACCGCGCCGGCGATCAATCCGGCCTGCGCGCCGAACAGCCTGGCCGTGGCGAAGGCCGTGAAGATCACGCCGAGAAATCCGGTCAACGCCGGCCACAGTCGCGCGGTCCAGTGATGCTCGCCAAATACCGTGAAGGCCGTCGCCGTGGCCCAGTATTGCAGCGCCGGCTTCTCGAAATACTTGATGCCGTTCAGGCGCGGCGTCAGCCAGTCGCCGGTGGCGACCATTTCGCGCGGAATCTCCGCATAGCGCCCTTCGTCGGGGTTGATCAGGCGGCGCTGCTCCAGCGTGCCGAACCAGGCCAGGGCAAAGATCAGCAGCAGCGCGAGCAGCGGCCCCCGATGCAACTCGCGCAATTCGATCAGTTCGCGCATTCGATGATGAGCGCGGCGTCAGGGGAATGCAGCTTCATTCGGGGCACGAGTTTGGCAACGGGGCGGCAAAGACCGGTCAGGAACAAGAGTGGCGGGAAGCCGCATCACATCTGGATTTGCGGTGCAGCATGGGCTTCGGTTAACATTATACCTTCGACGACGCCGCCCGCCCCGGTCGGCCTCATGCAGAAAGGACGGTTGCCCATGCAGCCCGTGAATAAATCCGCCAAGCTCGCCAACGTCTGCTACGACATCCGCGGACCCGTGCTCGCCCGCGCCCGACAGATGGAAGACGAAGGCCACAAGATCATCAAGCTGAACATCGGCAACCTCGCTGCCTTCGGCTTCGATTCGCCCGAAGAGATCCAGCAGGACATGATCCGCAACCTGCCCGGCGCGGCCGGCTATGTCGATTCCAAGGGCATTTTCTCGGCGCGCAAGGCGGTGATGCATTACACCCAGCAGAAGCACATCAAAGGCGTGACGATCGAGGACATCTACATCGGCAACGGCGCGTCCGAACTGATCGTGATGGCCATGAACGCCCTGCTCGATACCGGCGACGAAGTGCTGGTGCCGGCCCCCGACTATCCGCTGTGGACGGCGGCGGTGAGCCTTTCCGGCGGCACGCCGCGCCACTATCTGTGCGACGAGGATTCCGGCTGGCTGCCCGACCTGGCCGACATTCGCGCCAAGATCACGCCCAATACGCGGGCGATTGTCATCATCAACCCCAACAATCCGACCGGCGCCTTGTACCCCGACGAGGTGCTGCAGGAGATTGTCGACATCGCGCGGCAGAACGACCTGATCATCTATGCCGACGAGATCTACGACAAGATGCTTTACGACGGCGCGACCCACACCTCGATTGCATCCCTGTCGGAGGACGTGCTGACCATCACCTTCAACGGCCTGTCGAAGAATTATCGTTCCTGCGGCTATCGGGCAGGCTGGATGATCGTGTCCGGCGAGAAGAAGCATGCGCGCGATTACATCGACGGCCTCGACATGCTGGCCTCCATGCGCCTGTGCTCCAACGTACCGGGGCAACTGGGCATTCAGACCGCGCTCGGCGGCTATCAGAGCATCAATGACCTGGTGGCGCCGGGCGGGCGCCTGTGCCGCCAGCGCGACATCGCGCACGAACTGATCACGGCCATTCCCGGCGTCAGTTGCGTCAAGCCGAAAGCCTCGCTGTACATGTTCCCGCGCCTCGACCAGAAGATGTACCCGATCACCAATGACCAGGACTTCATCGCCGAACTGCTGCTGGCGGAAAAGGTGCTGCTGGTGCAAGGCACGGGATTCAACTGGCCGCATCCCGACCATTTCCGCCTTGTATTCCTTCCGCATGAGGCCGACCTGCGCGAGGCCATCGGCCGCATCGCGCGCTTCCTTGACTCCTATCGCAAACGCCATGGCAACTAAATCCAACGAACAGACCAAACCCATCAACGTCGGACTGCTCGGCATCGGCACCGTCGGTGGCGGCACGTTCAACGTGCTTTCCCGCAACGAGGCCGAGATCACCCGCCGCGCCGGGCGCCCGATCCGCATTTCCGTCGTTGCCGACAAGAACCTGGAACTGGCAAAACAGGTCACGGGCGGCAAGGTGCGCATCACCGACGATGCCTTCGCGGTGGTGACCGATCCCGACATCGACATCGTCGTCGAACTGATCGGCGGCTGCGGCATCGCCAAGGAACTGGTGCTGAAAGCCATCGCCAACGGCAAGCACGTGGTGACGGCGAACAAGGCGCTGCTGGCGGTGCATGGCAACGAGATATTCGCCGCCGCGAGCGAGAAAGGCGTCATGGTCGCCTTCGAGGCGGCAGTGGCGGGCGGCATCCCGATCATCAAGGCGCTGCGCGAAGGCCTCACCGCCAACCGCATCCAGTGGATCGCCGGCATCATCAACGGCACCACCAATTTCATCCTTTCCGAGATGCGCGACAAGGGCCTGGCCTTCGATGTCGCGCTCAAGGAAGCGCAACGCCTGGGCTATGCCGAGGCCGATCCGACCTTCGACATCGAGGGTGTGGACGCCGCGCACAAGATCACCATTCTGTCGGCGCTGGCCTTCGGCATTCCGATGCAGTTCGACAAGGCCCATGTCGAAGGCATCAGCCAGCTCGATGCCGACGACATCAAGTACGCCGAGCAACTCGGCTACCGCATCAAGCTGCTCGGCATTACCCGGCGTCGCGAAATGGACGGGAAAGCGGGCATCGAGTTGCGCGTGCATCCGACACTGATTCCGACCAAGCGCCTGATCGCCAATGTCGAAGGCGCGATGAATGCCGTGCTGGTGCAAGGCGACGCGGTCGGCGCCACGCTCTACTATGGCAAGGGCGCCGGTGCCGAGCCGACCGCCAGCGCCGTGATCGCCGACCTGGTCGATGTCACCCGCATGCACACGGCCGACCCCGAACATCGCGTGCCGCACCTGGCGTTCCAGCCCGGCGCGGTCGAAGACACGCCGATCCTGCCCCTGTCGGAAGTGGAAACCAGCTACTACCTGCGCCTGCGCGTGGAGGACCGGCCGGGTGTGCTGGCCGACATCGCCCGCATCCTCGCCGACCAGCAGATTTCCATCGACGCCATGATTCAGCGCGAGCCCGCCGAAGGCGAATCGCAGACCGACATCATCATGCTGACCCACATCACGCGCGAAAAGAACATCGACGCCGCCATCGTCAAGATCGAGGCGCTGCCGGTGGTGAAGAAAAAGGTAATCCGGTTGCGGATGGAAGAGCTGGGCTAGTCGACGTCTCTGAGAGAACATCATGCAATTCAACATGGGCGATGCCAGGAAGCACTGGGCCTACCTTGTAGCAGCGGTAGAGCGAGGCGAGGAAGTGATCTTGGCCCGAAATGGCAAGCCGGTGGCGAAGATTGTTCGCGATGAGACGCCGAACAACGATCAAGGGGGCGAATTGATGGGGGATTGGAACCTATGTCGAGCCAAGCAACTACCGAAACCCATCAAGCCGCTGGAGTGATTCCCGCCGCGCCATGGCGGTTGCGCGCACTCAGCGTGCTTCCCAAATGGCAACTGGCGGTGACATTCAACGACGGATTGATCGGCATCGTCGACCTTTCCGCGCTGGTCCATGGGCCGGATGCAGGAGTCTTCGATGCCTTGTCCGATCCGGCTTTTTTCGCACAAGCCTATCTCGATTGCGGGGCTGTCACTTGGCCCAATGGGGCCGACATCGCGCCCGATGCCATGCACAAGGAAATTCGTCGTAGTGGTGTATGGCGTATTCCGGATTGATGAATAATCCGAGCCTGGCCCCTTTTACTATTTGAGCCTGACCCCTTTTACTCTTTAAAAAACATGGCTCCGCACCCTCGGCACAGACTACTCTCAATGCTTCAATTCCTAGTAATCATCGCAGGAATAATGCCGATTCCATATGCGGATGCCCAAGTCACCTTACACGCCCTTTCTCCCATCTCTACTGTTCGCGCACAACCACCTGCCAGCAGCAAAATTGCTGGGCCACTTGAACGAATTGCTAAGGCACAAGAGACAACGGTAGCGCAACGCGAAGCTGAAAAAAACGATAATCGTCCAACACGTAACCTTGCAGCTCAGGAAGAAATGGCCCATTGGGCAAAGCTTTCGTTCCTTGTTGTACTGGCAAGTGCGATAGTCAGTGGATTAGGGCTAATTGCTCTGCTGTATTCACTCCTGCTAAACAGGAAGGCAACCGCTGCGGCTCAAAACGCAGTTGCCGTCGCCCGAGAGACCAATGAGTCACAGAGCCGTGCTTGGGTCTCAGCAGTTTGCACGCTGGAAAAGCCATCGGTTGGTATAACTCAAACCGGGGTTAAAGGTATTTACTTCAACGTCGTTTGCCAAGCCAAAAACCACGGACGTTCCCCAGCAACCGGCGTGAGTTTTCACGCGGAAATTGCGCTGACCGGAAAGAACACACCTTCTCCAGAAGAACAAATGAAGAAGTACTGCGATTCGATTCGCGAACGCTCCGATCGCGATGCGGATGCGATTTTTCCTGAGGCTAGTGCTAACCTTGGGCATATGGTCTTCCTCCCGCTGCAAGACATTGAAGAAGATATGGCAGATAAGGACTTCAAAATGATCTCTCCAGTTGCCTATGGATGCCTTAACTACAAATCCATCTATACACAGGGAGTAAGGCAAACCCGATTTGTCTATCATGTCGTCACGGTAGATCAAACAGGTCAAGCCATGGTCTTGCAGCCAGACCAACCGAATTGGCTAGAACAACCAATCGGATTAGCGCAGCCTGCCACCGTCACAACGGATTAGTCGTTGTGCACTGCGAGAACGTCCGTTGAAAAGTAAGCAAAAGAGAAGAGCAAAAGGGGCCACGCTCGAATTGAATTCAGCAATAAATAATTTCACCCTTGCGGCGCAAGATTCGATACTTCCAGAATCATGAGACTCAGCCCCCGCGAACTGCAAGTAGTTCGGCAAACACTGCTCGACGCGGACCCCGCCGGTCGGGTCTGGCTATTTGGTTCCCGCGCGGACGATTCCAGGCGCGGCGGCGATATCGATCTTTATTTTGAAGCCAGCCAACCGGTCAGTCTGAAGGCATCATTGGCGCTGGAATATCGATTGGCGTCTCTTTGCGGTTCAAAAGTCGATCTGCTGATTCGTAATCCGGGTCAGGCCGAACAGCCCATCCATGTCATTGCCAAAAGAGGAGTGCCGTTGTGAGCAGCGAACTCGAAATTCTGCGCGCCAACATTGCTGCTTGCGGCCAGCGCATTCAAAAGATGAGTTACTCACTCAACAAGAATCGGTCGCTATTCCCGATGACACGGGAAGGTATCGAAAACCTGACCGACAATCAAGAGGAATCCATCGATGCCTTGATCCTCCGCTATTCGCAATGCGTTGCGATGATTCAGGATCAAATTTTCAGGGGTATCGCCTATGTCGAACAGGAAGACATCAGCGATAAATCGAACCGTGACAAGAGCCTGCTGATGGAAAAACTTGGCGCAATCAAATCGGCGGACGACTTCGGCTCGGCGGCGGTTCTCCGCAACAAGTTTTCTCACCATTATCCTGAAGAAGCCGCTCTTCGTATCGAAAGACTCAATCTCATCATCGAGGAAGCCGAATACGTCATCGCAACATTTGGCGATATCACCGGATTCCTCCTGCGCAAAGGCTTTGCCACGGTCCCGACCTGACATGAACTACATCTCCACTCGCGGCCAGTCGCCCACCCAGTCCTTCTCCGACATCCTGCTCGGCGGTCTCGCACCCGACGGTGGGCTTTACCTGCCCGAATCCTATCCCCAGGTGGCTGACCGGCTTGCGGCTTGGCGCACGCTCTCCTATGCCGAACTGGCCTTCGAGATCCTCTCGCTCTACGTCGATGACATTCCGGGCGCCGACCTCAAGGCGATCTGCGACAAGACCTATACGGCGCAGACCTATCGCTGGAGCCGCGATGCGGCGAAGGCGGCGGACATCGCGCCGCTGACGACACTGGAAGCGGATTTTCACCTGCTGGAACTGTCCAACGGGCCGACGCTGGCCTTCAAGGACATGGCCATGCAGTTGCTGGGCAACCTGTTCGAGTACGTGCTGGACCGGCGCAATGAAACCATCAATATCCTCGGCGCGACCTCCGGCGACACCGGTTCGGCGGCGGAATATGCGATGCGCGGCAAGCACAACGTGCGCGTTTTCATGCTTTCTCCCGAAGGCAAAATGAGCGACTTCCAGCGCGCCCAGATGTATTCGCTGCCGGACGCGAACATTTTCAACATCGCCGTGCGCGGCATGTTCGACGACGCCCAGGACATTGTCAAGGCGGTGTCCAACGACGCCGAGTTCAAGGCGAAGTACAAGATCGGCGCGGTGAACTCGATCAACTGGGCGCGGGTGATGGCCCAGGTCGTGTATTACTTCAAGGGCTATTTCGAGGCCACCAAGTCAAACAAAGATGAGGTGGATTTCTGCGTGCCGTCGGGGAACTTCGGCAACATTTGCGCCGGCCACATTGCGCGCATGATGGGCCTGCCCATCGCCCGCCTGGTGCTGGCCACCAACGAGAACGACGTGCTCGACGAGTTCTTTCGCACCGGCGTCTATCGGCCACGGGCGACGGCGGAGACGCACGTCACTTCCAGCCCATCGATGGACATCTCGAAGGCGTCGAACTTCGAGCGTTTCATTTTCGATCTGGTCGACCGTGACGCCGCCATCGTGCGCCAACTGTGGCGACAGGTGGATGCCGGCGGCAGCTTCAGCCTGGCCGACGGCCCGTTCGCCGCGCGCCTGCCGGACTATGGCTTCGTCTCCGGCAGCAGCACGCATGCCGACCGCTTGGCGACGATTCGCGATGTCTGGCAGCGTTACGGGCTGATGATCGACACGCACACAGCCGATGGCGTCAAGGTGGCGCGGCAACATCGCGTCGCGGGTCTGCCGATGATCGTGCTGGAAACCGCGCAGGCGGTGAAGTTCGCCGAGACGATACAGGAAGCGCTGGGCCGCGATCCGGTGCGACCGAAGGAACTGGAAGGCATCGAGAACCTGCCGCAAAAGGTCGAGGTGGTCGACGCGGCGGTGGATCAAGTGAGGAACATCATCGTCCGTCACTGTTAATGCATTGAAGCGCTGCGGCGATTCGGGAACTACAGGTAGATGACCGCCGGGAATACCGTCGCAGCGAGTACAAGTACCAGCCAATCCGCGTTGTAGCGAGCCAGAACCCCGGCGAAATGCATGACCAGCACAACGATGGCGATTACGTAATAGAGGATGAATAGCATTTTATTCTCCTTATGCGGCAACCATCCCCGCAAGCAACGGGTGGCTGCCAATGGGCCAGTCTCGCGGAGATTCTAGCATCAGCGACTAGCTGTCAAGCCCAGGCTCGCGGGTTTTACTTTGAACGGAATTTCCTGTCCACGCCGCGCCCGGGCGCTGCGGAAAGCCGCCTGGGCGCGGACGTCGAGCGATTGCTCGACGAACTTGCCGCCGCGTCCGCTGCCGCCGATCAGCAGCGGCTGCCCGCCGCTTACGGCGACGCCGACGACCTCGTCGTTCTTGGTCAGGTCGATCAGCATCAGTCCCCTGCCCTTGGCCATTTCCTTGAGTTCGGCGAGCGGGAAAAGCAGCAGCCGACCGCCCTGCGTGAGCACCGCGACCGTGTCGCCGGACAGCGGCGCCGGCGGCAGCGGCTTCTCGCCCTTGTCCAGCGCCAGGAAGGCCTTGCCCGCCTTGTTGCGGGTGATCATGTCGGCGACGCTGACGACGAAGCCGTAGCCGTTCGATCCGGCCACCAGGTACTTGTTCTCCGGTGCGGCGCTGAGCGCCAGCGTCAGCTTGCCGCCGTCATGGAAATCGACCATGGTATTCAGCGGCGCGCCGTCGCCGCGACCGCCCGGCAGGTCGGAAACCCTGACGCTGTAGCTGCGACCGTTGCTGTCGATCACGATCAGCGGCCAGACGGTGCGCGTTTCCATCACCAGCCAGGGAAAGTCGCCGGTCTTGTAGGTAATGCCGTTCGGGTCGAGGCCATGGCCCTGGCGCGAGCGTACCCAGCCGTTCTTCGAGATGATGACGGTGACCGGCTCGTCGGGCGCGGCGATTTGGCCTTGCGATATCGGCGTCACGGCTTCCATCCAGGTGCGCCGGTCGTCGCCGAAACGCTTGGCGTCCTCGTTGATCTCCTTGAGAATCAACCGCGTCATGTCGTGGCGCGACTCAAGCAAGGTGGTGAGCTGGCCGTGCTCGACGCGCAGCTCGCCGAGTTCCTTCTCGATGCGGATGCCTTCCAGGCGCGCCAACTGGCGCAGACGAATTTCGAGTATGTCTTCGGCCTGAATCTCGGTCAGGCCGAAGCGCGCAATGAGGTCGGGCTTCGGCTCATCCGACTCGCGAATGCAGCGGATCACTTCCTCGATGCGCAGGAACACCGTCATGCGCCCTTCGAGAATATGCACGCGGCGCAGCACCTCGGCCAGCCGGTGCCGGGTGCGGCGCTCCACGGTGGCGAAGCGGAAGGCGATCCATTCATGGAGAATATTCAGCAGGTTCTTCTGTTGCGGCCTGCCGTCGCGGCCGACCATGGTCAGATTCAGCGAGACGCTGGCTTCGAGGCTGGTATGCGCCAGCAGCACGGCCATGAACTCGTCCTGCGGAATGCGCGAACTCTTCGGCTCCAGCATGATGCGCACCGCCTGCTGGTCGCTGGATTCGTCGCGCACGCTGTCGAGCACGCCGAGCACCAGCGCCTTCAGGTTCTTCTGCTCCTGGCTGACATCCTTCTTGCCGGCGCGCGGCTGCGGATTGGTCAGGCCCTCGATTTCCGACAGCACCTGGGCCACCGAAACGCCGTGCGGCAGTTCGTAGACGATGACGCGCCACTGGCCGCGCGCCAGTTCCTCGATGCGCCAGCGGGCGCGCATGCGCAGCGAGCCGCGCCCCGCCGCATAGGCGTCGCGGATGTCGGCCGGGGTCGAGATCAGTTGGCCGCCGCCGGGAAAATCCGGTCCCGGCATCACCGCCAGAACTTCTTCGAGCATGGCTTCCGGCTTCTTGATCAGCAGCCGCGCCGCCTCGGCGACTTCGCGCAGGTTGTGCGGCGGAATCTCGGTCGCCATGCCGACGGCGATGCCCGAGGCGCCGTTGAGCAGCACCACCGGCAGACGCGCCGGCATCAGTTGCGGCTCGGTCATCGAGCCGTCGTAGTTGGCGATGAAATCGACCGTGCCGCGATCGATTTCCGCCAGCAGCAATTCGGCGAAAGGCGTCAGCCGACATTCGGTGTAGCGCATCGCAGCCGCGCCGTCGCCGTCGCGCGAACCGAAGTTGCCCTGGCCGTCGACCAGCGGATAGCGCAGCGAGAAGTCCTGCGCCACGCGCACCATGGCGTCATAGACGCTGGTGTCGCCATGCGGGTGGTACTTGCCGATGACGTCGCCGACCACGCGCGCGCTCTTGACGTGCTTGGCGCTGGACGCCAGGCGCATCTCGTTCATGGCATGGAGGATGCGCCGCTGCACCGGCTTGAGGCCGTCTTCCACCTGCGGCAGGGCGCGCGCCCGCACCACGCTCATGGCATAGGAGAGATAGG
This sequence comes from Sulfuritalea sp., assembly GCA_023229545.1. Taxonomy (GTDB): domain Bacteria; phylum Pseudomonadota; class Gammaproteobacteria; order Burkholderiales; family Rhodocyclaceae; genus Sulfuritalea. Next base: position 55,470 of record JALNZB010000010.1, read on the forward strand.
CGCGCTCGGCGTAGGCGGCGAGTTGCAGCGAATTGCCGTCGTCCATGCCGTCCTCAAGAGTCGGCGCTGGCGGTACGGCGGGCGGCGAGTCGCCAACGGCAGCGGCGGCGGCGCCCGCCTCGTCGAACATGTCGGGGGTGTTGTGGTCGGTGCTCATCAGAGATCGGCCTCCACCAGGTGGCCGTTTTCTTCCATCCAGGCGCGGCGCGAAGAGGCTTCGCCCTTGCCCATCAGCAGGTTGAACAGTTTCATGGTGTGCTCTTGTGCGTTGATGCCGTTGATCACCGGCAGCACGCGGCGGGTGGCCGGCGCCATCGCCGTCTCGCGCAACTGGTCGGGATTCATCTCGCCCAGGCCCTTGAAGCGGCCCACCTCGATGGCATCTTCGCGAATGCCCTCCTTGATCAGGCGGTCCCTGATGGCGGTCAGTTCGCCCTCGTCCAGCGCGTACAAGCGGCGCGCCGGACGCTTCTTGCCCGAGGCGGGCACGTCGATGCGGTACAAGGGCGGCTGTGCGATGTAGATGTGGCCATGCCGGATCAATGCCGGGAAGTGGCGGTAGAACAGCGTCAGCAGCAGGGTCTGGATGTGCGCGCCATCGACATCGGCATCCGACATGATGATCAGCTTGCCGTAGCGCAATCCGGAGAGATCGGGCGCGTCTTCCGGGCGATGCGGATCGATGCCCAGCGCCACGGCGATGTCATGAATCTCGTTGTTGGCGAAGAGCCGCCCCGCTTCGACTTCCCAGGAGTTGAGCACCTTGCCGCGCAGCGGCAGGATGGCCTGGGTTTCCTTGTTGCGCGCCATTTTGGCCGAGCCGCCGGCAGAATCGCCTTCGACCAGGAACAGTTCGTTCTCGGCGATGTCGGTCGATTCGCAATCGGAGAGCTTGCCCGGCAGCACGGCGACGCCGGACTGTTTGCGCTTTTCCACCTTCTGCGAATTCTTCTGCCGCGACAGGGCTTGCTTGATCGAGAGTTCCGCAATCGCCTTGCCGGCTTCGACATGCTGGTTGAGCCATATCTCGAAGGGATCGCGGATCATGCTGGAGACCAGCTTGACCGCCTCGCGCGAGTTGAGTTTTTCCTTGACCTGACCCTGGAACTGCGGATCGAGAATGCGCGCCGACAGCACATAGGCCATGCGCCCGCAAACATCGTCCTGTTGCAGCTTGACGCCGCGCGGCAGCAACGCGCGGTGTTCGATGAAGGACTTCACCGCCTCGAAGGCGCCGGCGCGCAGGCCGGCTTCGTGGGTGCCGCCGGCCATGGTGGGAATCAGATTGACATAGGATTCGGAGGCCACCGCCTCGACATGCCAGCCGATCGCCCAGGCCGCGCCTTCGCCGGGGGCGAAATCGGCATGATCGGCGTCGGCATATTTTTCGGCGGCGAACAGCGGCGCGACCGCCTCGGCGTTGCCCGCCAGTTCAGTCAGATAGCCGGCGAGTCCGCTCGGGTAGCTCCAGGTCTTGCTGGAAATGCTGCCGTCGGCCTGCTCGATGTCGAGACTGACCTTGACGCCGGGCAGCAGCACCGCCTTCGAGCGCAGCAGGCGCTCCAGTTCGGCCTGTGGCACCCGTGGCGCGTCGAAGTATTTCGGATCGGGCCAAACGCGCACGCGGGTGCCGCTCTGACGACCGCAGGCGCCGGTTTCGGTGAGGGCGCCGACGGTTTCGCCGCCGCCGGAAAACTCGATGGCCCAGATTTTTCCTTCGCGCCTCACTTCGACCGAAACGCGCGTCGACAGCGCATTGGTGACCGCCACGCCGACGCCATGCAGGCCACCGGAAAAGGCGTAGGCGGCATTGCCGGCACTCTTGTCGAACTTGCCGCCGGCATGGAGGCGGGTGAACGCCAGCACCACCACCGGAATCTTCTCGTCCGGATGCAAACCGACCGGAATGCCGCGACCGTCGTCGGTGACGGTGACCGAACCGTCGAGATGCAGCAGGACGTGGAGGTTTTTCGCGTGACCGCCGAGCGCCTCGTCAGCCGAGTTGTCGATGACTTCCTGGATGATGTGCGTCGGCGAGTCGGTCTTGGTGTACATGCCGGGGCGCTCGCGCACCGGCTCCAGTCCCTTGAGGACACGGAAGGAGGATTCGTCGTAAGTGGGGGTGACAGCCATGAATTTTTTGGGATTGAATTGTTCAGAAGCGCGCGTCGGCGAGGCAGTCGATCAGGCCGGTGCGCCAGTCGGGCAGCGCCAGGCCGAAGTCTCTTTGACAGCGCGAGCAGTCGAGCCGCGAGTTGGCCGGTCGCGGCGCCGGCAGCGGATAGTCGGCGCTGGCGATACGGCGCACCATGGGTATTTTTTCCAGCAGGCCGGCGCGCCGCGCTTCGGCGAAAATGGTTTCGGCATACTCGTGCCAGTTCGTTGCGCCGGCGGCGGCGAGATGATACAGGCCGTCGGGAATTTCGCGGCGAGCGAGGATCAGCGCGGTGGCGTCGGCCAAATGGCGGCTCCAGGTCGGGGCGCCGAATTGATCTCCAACCACGCGCAACTCGTCGCGCTCCTTGCCCAGGCGCAGCATGGTTTTCATGAAGTTCGCGCCATGCAGGCCGTAGACCCAACTGGTGCGAAGAATCAGGTGGCGCGCGCCCGACGCGGTAATCGCCGTTTCGCCGTCGCGTTTGCCACGGCCATAGGCGGACAGCGGCGCGGGCGTGTCGTCTTCGCTGTAGGGCGCGGGCTTGGCGCCGTCGAAGACGTAGTCGGTCGAATAGTGGATCAGCAGCGCGCCCAGACGCCGGGCTTCTTCGGCGAGGATGCGGGGGCCCACGGCATTGATGGCATCGGCCACTGCCGGCTCGGCTTCGGCCTGGTCCACCGCGGTGTAGGCGGCGGCATTGACGATCACCGTCGGCGCGATGGCGCGCACGGCCTCGCGCAGGGCGTCCGGTTGGGCCAGGTCGAGCTGGTGGCGATCACAGGCGACCAGTTCGCCAAGGCAGGCCAGCGAGCGCTTCAATTCGCGGCCGAGCTGCCCGCCGCAGCCGGTGAGCAGGATCTTCATGCGAAGCTTTCGGCCTCGGCGAAGGGCCGACCGGCCGCGTCCTTGGCCGCCAGCAGCGGCTCGCCGGTCAGCGGCCAGGGAATGGCGAGTTGCGGATCGTTCCACAACAAAGTGCGCTCATGCGCCGGACTCCAGTAGTCGGTGGTCTTGTAGAGGAACTCGGCGGAGTCCGAGGTGACGCAGAAGCCGTGGGCGAAGCCGGGCGGAATCCAGGCCATGCGACGGTCGGCGACCGACAGCGTGAAGCCGACCCACTGCCCGAATGTAGGCGAAGAGCGCCGCAGATCCACGGCAACGTCATAGACGGAACCGGCGGTCACCCGCACCAGCTTGCCCTGCGCATGCTCGATCTGGTAATGCAGGCCGCGCACTACATTTCGCTGCGACTTCGAATGGTTGTCCTGGACAAAGTCGGCGTCGATGCCCAATTCGGCGAAGCTGCGCTTGTTCCAGCTCTCGAAGAAAAAGCCGCGTTCGTCGCCGAATACCTTGGGTTCGAGCAGCAGCACATCCGGAATGGCGGTGGCAATCGCCTTCATCCGATGACTCCGTGTTTCAGCAAACCCGCCAGATACTGGCCGTAACCGCTCCTGGCCAGCGGCTCGGCCAGCTTCGCCAGTTGCGCGTCGCTGATCCATTTCTGCCGCCAAGCCACTTCCTCCGGGCAGGCGACCTTGAGGCCCTGGCGCTTTTCGATGACCTCGATGAACTGGCTGGCTTCCAGCAGCGACTCGTGGGTGCCGGTGTCGAGCCAGGCCATGCCGCGCCCCATGATCTCGACCTTGAGCTGACCCTGGTCGAGATAGACCCGGTTGAGGTCGGTGATCTCCAGTTCGCCGCGCGGCGAGGGCTTGAGGCCGGCGGCGATGTCACAGACCTGGTTGTCATAGAAATACAGGCCGGTGACGGCATAGCGCGACTTCGGCGCCTTCGGCTTTTCTTCGATGCTGATGGCGCGCCCCGTGGCATCGAACTCGACCACGCCATAGCGCTCGGGATCGCTGACGGCATAGGCAAACACCGTAGCGCCAGCGCTGCCTTTTGACTCCGCACCCTGCAATTGCGTGGCGAAGTCATGGCCATGGAACAGGTTGTCGCCGAGAATCAGCGCCGAGGGATGACTGCCGACGAAATCGCGACCGATGATGAAAGCCTGCGCCAGGCCATCGGGGCTGGGCTGCACGGCGTACTTGATGTCGATGCCCCACTGCGCGCCGTCGCCCAGCAGTTGCTCGAAACGCGGCGTATCCGGCGGCGTCGAGATCAGCAGGATTTCACGGATGCCCGCCAGCATCAGCGTGCTGAGCGGATAGTAGATCATCGGCTTGTCGTAGATCGGCAGCAGTTGCTTGGACACGGCCAGCGTGACCGGGTGCAGCCGGGTGCCGGAGCCGCCGGCGAGGATGATGCCCCGGGTTGTCCTCATTTGGGTCGGACTGGTCATGTGCGGTCTCCGTAATTGCGATCCATCCACTGCCGGTATTCGCCGGAGATGACGTTGGCAACCCAGGCCGGGTTCTCCAGATACCAACGCACGGTCTGCCTCATCCCAGACTCGAAAGTTTCGAGCGGCGTCCAGCCCAGCTCGCGTTCGATTTTCGTCGCATCGATGGCGTAGCGTTTGTCATGGCCGGGGCGGTCGGCGACGGTGACTTTCTGCTCGCGGTAGCTGCGGCCGTCGCGCCTTGGCTGCAACTCGTCGAGCAGGGCGCACAGCGTATCGACCACGTCCAGATTGGTCTTCTCGTTATGGCCGCCGATGTTGTAGGTCTCGCCCGCCAGACCGCGCTCGAACACCAGGCGCAGGGCGCGGGCATGGTCATCGACGTACAGCCAGTCGCGCACGTTGTCGCCCTTGCCGTAAATCGGCAGCGGCTTGTCCGACATCGCATGATGGATCATCAGCGGGATCAGCTTTTCCGGGAACTGGCAGGGGCCGTAGTTGTTCGAGCAGTTGGTGATCAGCGTCGGCAGGCCGTAGGTGTGATGCCAGGCGCGCACCAGATGATCGGACGCGGCCTTGGAAGCGGAGTACGGCGAATTCGGCTGGTAGGGGCTGGTTTCGACAAACAGCCCGGACTCGCCCAGCGAGCCGAAGACCTCGTCGGTGGATACGTGATGAAAGCGGAACGCGGCTTTGGCCTCCGCTTCGAGCGTGGACCAGAAAGCCCGTGATGCTTCGAGCAGCGTGTAAGTGCCGCCGATGTTGGTCTCGATGAAGTCGCCGGGGCCGTGGATCGAGCGGTCGACATGCGACTCGGCGGCCAGGTGAATCACGCCCGCCGGTCGATGCGCGGCGAACAAGGCGTCCAGCGCAGAGCGGTCGCAAATGTCGCTGCGACTGAAGACGTAACGTGGATCGTCGGCCAGACCGGCCAGCGATTCAAGATTGCCGGCGTAGGTCAGCTTGTCGATATTGACGACGCGCCACTCGCTCTCGGCGATCAACAGACGAATCAGCGCCGATCCGATGAAACCTGCGCCGCCGGTGACAAAGAGGGTCTTCATTTCAATTCTTCGATGCTTCGAGGATATGCGGGCGCAAGGGCCGGACGAACGATGAGGCGCTATTGTATTCGATCAAAATTTGCGTCCGGCTTGCGGCGACAACGATGCTGCGGCGGAGCCGGGTTTGAAGCTACGATTCGCGTCCCGGTTGACGAGTGAAGCAGTAGACATCTAAACTATTGATATTGCAGGTAACGTCGCGCTTCAAGGAGATTTCAATGCGTATCGTTTGTCTCGGCGGGGGTCCCGCCGGCCTGTATTTTTCCATCCTGATGAAGAAGGCGAATCCGGCCTGCGACATTCGCGTCATCGAACGCAATCGCGCCGACGATACCTTTGGCTGGGGGGTGGTGTTTTCCGACCTGACCATGGCCGGCTTTCGCCGGGACGATGCGCGGGTGGTCGAGGAAATCGAGCGCAACTTCCGCCATTGGGACGACATTGACATTTTCTTCAAGGATCGCAGGATCACCTCCGGGGGCCACGGCTTCTGCGGCATTGCGCGCGGGAAGCTGCTGGGGATACTTCAGCAACGCGCCGAGGAACTCGGCGTGAACCTGGCTTTCGGCACCGAAGCCTGCGATCCGGTCGACTATTCCAGGGAATACGACCTGGTGGTCGGCGCCGACGGCGTTGCGTCGGCCACCCGCGCCCGCTACAACGATCATTTCAATCCGCGCATCGATCAACGCAAGTGTCGCTTCATCTGGCTCGGCACGCGCAGAAAGCTCGACGCCTTCACCTTTGCCTTCAGGCAAACGCAGTGGGGCTGGTTCAATCTGCATGCCTATCGTTTCGACGAGGAATGCTCGACCTTCATCGTCGAAACGCCCGAAGAAACCTGGCTCAAGGCCGGCATCGACAGGATGACACCCGATCAGTCGATCGCCTTCTGCGAAGAACTGTTCGCCGATCTGCTCGATGGCCAGCCGCTGCTTGCCAACGACCGCCATCCGCGCGGTTCGGCGGTCTGGCTGAAGTTCAATCGCGTGCTGTGCGAGCGCTGGTTCAAGGACAACATCGTGCTGATCGGCGATGCCGCGCACACCGCCCATTTCGCCATCGGCTCCGGCACCAAGCTGGCAATGGAGGATGCGGCGGCGCTGGCGCGGGCGCTCAGCAGCAATGACGTAGCCATACCGGCCCGGCTGGCCCGCTATCAGGCCGAGCGCGAAGTCGAGGCGCTCAAGCTGCAAAGCGCGGCGCGCAACCGCATGCGCTGGTTCGAAAACGTCGAGCGCTATGTGCATATGGAGCCGGAGCAGTTCGCCTTTTCGCTGCTGACCGGCAGCCAGCGCGTCGGCCACGCCAACCTGAAGCTGCGCGATCCCGCCTACATCGATGGCGTCGACCGCTGGTTTGCCGCGACATGCGGCGTGCCGGCACTTTCCGGGGCGACACCGCCGCCGATGTTCACGCCGTTCACGCTGCGCGACCTGACACTGAGCAATCGCGTCGTGGTCGCGCCGATGTGTACCTACTCGGCGGAGGATGGCGTCCCCACGGATTTTCATCTGATCCATTACGGCGGCCTCGGCATGGGCGGCGCGGCGCTGATAATTACCGAAGCGACCGGTGTTTCCGCCGACGCGCGCATTACGCCGGGATGTGCCGGTATCTGGAACGACGCCCAGCAGATAGCCTGGAAGCGCATCGTCGACGACATCCACGCCAACGGCACCGCCAGGGTCGCGCTGCAGCTCGGCCATGGCGGACGCAAGGGTTCCACGCGCTTGCCCTGGGACGCCATCGACATGCCGCTGGAGTCGGACGGCTGGCCGCTGCTGGCGCCCTCCCCGCTGCCCTGGATCGCCGGCACCTCGCCGATGCCGAAGGAAATGGATCGCGCCGACATGGATCGGGTCAAGGCCGACTTTGTCGCAGCCACCCGCCGCGCCGCAAGCGCCGACTTTGACATGGTCGAATTTCACGCCGCCCACGGCTACCTGATGTCGTCCTTCATTTCGCCGCTGACCAATCAGCGTCAGGACGACTACGGCGGCAATCTCGAAAACCGCTGCCGCTATCCACTCGAAGTGTTCCGCGCCATGCGTGAAGTCTGGCCGGCCGAAAAGCCGATGTCGGTGCGCATCTCGGCCCACGACTGGGTGCCCGGCGGCACGACGCCGGACGACGCGGTGGTTGTCGCCGAACTCTTCAAGGCGGCGGGCGCCGACATCATTCATGTCTCGTCGGGCCGGGTCAGCAAGGACGAAGCGCCCATTTATGGCCGCATGTACCAGGTGCCGTTTTCCGACCGTATCCGCAATGAGCTGGATGTACCGACCATTACCGTCGGCAATATTTTCGAGGCCGACCACGTCAACACCATCATCGCCGCCGGTCGCGCCGACCTGTGTGCGCTGGCGCGCCCGCACCTGGCCGATCCGGCGTGGACGCTGCATGCGGCGGCCCAACTCGGCTTCAAGGATATTGCATGGCCGAAACAGTGCGAGGCGGGCAAGCAGCAACTCGAACACAATCTTGAGCGTGCGGCGCAGCTTGCGCTGGACGCCTGAACCTGGACGACAAATATGAGCGAAGTGGACGTCGGAGAAAGACCTGCCCAGCAGGTACTCCAGCCAGCCGGATGGACTGCCCCCAAGGGTTACTCGAACGGGATTGCCGCGCGCGGTTGCACGGTGCATATCAGTGGGCAGATCGGTTGGGATGGCCAGTGCCACTTTCACAGCAGCGATCTCGTGCAACAAGCCCGGCAGGCACTGCAAAATATCGTCGAGATTCTCGCCGAAGCCGGCGGCAAGCCGGAGCATCTGGTGCGCATGACCTGGTATGTGGTGGACAAGCGCGAGTATGTCGCCGCCTTGCCGCGACTTGGCGAGGTCTATCGCGAGGTGATCGGACGCAATTTTCCGGCGATGACCGCCGTGCAGGTCGTCGGCCTGATCGAGGACGCGGCCCGGGTCGAGATAGAAGCCACCGCCGTCATTCCCGACTGACCGGGGGGATTTTCAGCCAAATATATTCTGCAGAAAATCTTCTCGTGGCAGGCAACGGGCGTAGTGGGCACTAATTGATGCGAGTTTCCGAATTTGATTGCGAGTGGGTCAGTTTCCGAGGGGCACGGGACGAGGGGATCGCTGACTCTGGTGCCGGTGAGCGTGGGCAAACCGGAAACGATCAGCGTCGTCGACTGCGCAGCCCGAACGGATGGGAAATCGAGTTGCCGGGAAACAGCGCTCCGTTGCTGGTCGGCTTCCTGAAGCGCTGGGCGGCTTTGAGTCGTTATGCCACCAACGGTCGGCTGCCGATCGACAACAACCTCGGTGGAGAACACCATTCGTCCCATTGTTCTCGGGAAAGAATTGGCTCTTCGCCGGGTCCGAGCGCGCCGGCAAACGAGCAGCGGCGATTCAGGCCTTGCTGGGTACGACGAAACTCAACGGGCTCGATCCGGCGGCATAGCTGCGCGACACGCTGGAGAAGCTGCCGACCGGCCTCAACAACAAGATAGACTCGCTGTTGCCTCTGCGCGCAAATCCTCTACACAACAGCCCCAAGTAGTTCAATGCGGTAGGACCGCGCGCTTACAATCGATGTCAAGCAGGTAACGGTGATCAACTGAATCGTTGCCGACCTTGTGCAATCCTGTGCTTGTTGGCCTCATAGCAGCAGCGATTGGCCGAACTGAGTGACTGTTTGCAGTCTCAACCCGCCGTTCAAGCGGGTTGAATTCGATTCACGCGGCCAAGCAACACCATTTACAAGATAGAAATGTTGCGGCCTTCCACGTGTTCAGATGAGAGGAGTCAGCACCGATAGCCGAATGAATCCGTGACCGCCTTGGGCTCCGGCATCTGCGGTGTTCAAACCACCACGTCCACCACCACCACCACCACCCAGGTCACCTGCTCCCGCCACTGCATTCTTGTTTACGGTCTCGCCGGCACCGCCACTACCAACGCCCGCTCCACCACCACCGCCAGCATTAGCCTGAGCGCCGTTCCCGGCATATCCCTGTACCCTGCGGCCACTTTCGCTCCCAGCCTCTCCAGGCTTGCCCGCGTAGCCAGAAGTCCTTGACGCGCCGCCGGACTGCGCTGCTGCTTCTGCCATGGGACCGCTATCGCCGCCGTCACCGCCTCGGCTTCCACCGACCGAAGCTACACCGCCGCGGCCATCGCCTGCACCCGCAGTGATATGCTGTTGCCAAGTGTCGGCGCCCTGAAACCCGGCGATGAGCTGCCCAGTATCGGCATTGGTCAAGCTCGTCGGATTCCCTGCCCCGATTTTGCCGCCGTTGGCACTTCCGCCTGATCCACCGGTCCCAATGGTCATCTTATATGTGCCAGGCGCCAAGTAACGTACGACATGCGATGGTGCAGCACCAGCACCGCCTCCACCGCCCCCCTGATCCTGTGAGGCACCACCCCCACCTCCACCTCCACCTCCACTAAGTTCGACGGCGTAGTTTCCTTCGACCAGGAAGGACGTACGGTGATATTTCGCGTATGTGGGCAGGTCGCTGCTCCTATACACGGTGAAAAAACACTGCTGATTAACGGCACCCAAAGCGGGATTCATGACGGTGAAGATATTCCGGGTCGCGTCGAAATTGGCGGCCCCACATAGGGGTGACGCATTCTGCGCAATAGCCGGAACAGCTGTGGTGGCCAGAAGTAGTAATGCCAAACGTATTTCTCTTTTCATTTGTAGCTCCTTGGAGTTGTTTCTATCATTGGCAATGAAACACCTCGAACTATCGGTATTCCCTTGCCTATTTCCGATAGACATCAAGCTTAGAAGCACATCTATCGTTACGTTCATACTCTGCCCCGCAATACACTTATTCTGTCTGTTACCAAACATAGGGCTGGACGAGAACATGGTTCGAGCGCACATCCGGAATCAGGAAGACGAAGACGAGCGGTACGATCAAATGAAGCTCGACATGGGGTAAGCCGCCATCGGCGGCTCGCGGTTTCATGGGTGCCTTTGGGGCGCCCACAATCTCAAGCCACCGGCTTTGCCTGTGGTATCTGACTTGCGTGGTTGGAACCGGCATATGCCGTTACGCGGAGTGCCGCCGTGTCGGCCCACCCGGTCTCGCCGCTCAGTTCGACGCCGCCGCTGCCTGGGCGGCCCTTTTTGCCGCCGCCTCGGCCTCTCGCCTCTTCAACAGTTCGGCATATTTCCGCGCCCGCTCATCGATCTTCTTCACCCGTTCGGCGTGTTGCCTTTTCCGCTCCGCGCTTTTCCGCGCATTTTCCGGCGCCTGTTGGGCAATTTTCGCTTCCTCTTGCCGCCGCTTTTCCACCCTGATTTGCCGCGCGGCCCGCTCGGCCGCCAGCTTGCTGCGACGCTGTTCGAGCTTGGCTGGCTCCTCCGCTGCGCGTCGCTCGCGCTCGATGGCCCTTTGCGCTTCCTTCTCGCGATACTGTTCGACATCCGCCTGCTGCCGGGCTTCGCGAGCGGGCGTCTCGGCTTCGCGCTTCGCCGCCTTGGCCTCCACCTCCATGCGGCGCGCCTCGCGTTCGGCCTGGCGCCCCTCGCGCTGCATGGCATCGGCCCTGGCCACCTCTTCGGTGCGCCTTTCCTTCGCCGAACTCATGCACTTGATGGCGATGATCTTGCTCTGACATTCCGCCTTCTCTGCCGCGTACCTCGCCTCCGCCTCTTCTTTCAGCGCTTTGCCCCGAACCCGCAGGGCGCGAGCGTCATCGAGCGAAAGCGAGGGCACTGCGTTCTGCGGGGTCTGTGCCGAGACCAGCGCAACCATGAGCATGAGAGCAGGAGCCAGCAGGTATCGAATGTGCATCAAGTTCTCCTTCCGAAAAGCCGGGCATTCAGTCCGTAATGGCTTCGGTATCCGTTCGTCGCGACAGCGCAGTGGCGAACAGGCCGCTGGCAACAATCAGAACCACACCCACCCAGCCTGGCCAAGGCAGCGTTTCATTCCACAGCAGCATGCCAAACAAGCTGGAAAAGACCACGGTACTATAGGCAAGACTGGCAGAGACCATGGTCTTGCCGCGTTTGTAGGCTGCCGTCATGCAAAGCTGCGCCAGCACGCCAAAGCCCCCCACTCCCAACAGCAGCAGCCAGCCATGCACGTCAATCGCCTTGAAGGGGCTGGCGACCAGCAGCCAGGGCAAGCCGCCCGCCGCCGACATGGCCGAAAAATAGAACACCGTTCGCCATTCCGGCTCGCCGAGTTCGCCCAGCCGGCGCACGTTGAGATAGGCGATGCCGGAAATGATCCCGGAGCCGAGGCCGAACACCGCGCCCGGCCATTGCTCGCGCCCGAGTGTCGGTTGCAGCAGAAACATCACGCCGACGAAACCCGCCGCCAGCGCCCCGTAAAATCCCCGCCGCACCGGCTCCTTGGACCATAGCACCAGCAGCAGCGCCAGAAACAGCGGCGAAGTGTAGTTCAAGGTCACCGCCGCCGCCAGCGGAATCATGCTGATGGCCTGGAAGTACATCACCAGCGAGACGAAACCCGCCAGGCCGCGCACAACATGGGTTCGCGCATGCGGCGTGGCCAGCGGCAAGCGGCGCGCCAGAATGTAGGAACCGAGAATCAGTGTGGCGATAAAGCCGCGCCAGAACACCAGTTCCGCAGCAGAGAATTGCAGGGAACCGAGCTTGACGCAGACGCCCATGCAAGCGAACAGCAGGCTCGCCGCGATCATCCAGAGTGACTGCATGGAAAATATTCCGGGCGCCGGCGGCTCGCCGCCGCGACTACTTCAGGCCCAGCACATCCTGCATGTCGAACAGGCCGCTCTCGCGGTCGCGCATGAAACGTCCGGCGCGCAGCGCCCCCAGCGCGTACGGCATGCGGCTGGCGGACTTGTGGGTGATTTCGATGCGCTCGCCGGCGCCGGCGAACAGCACCGTATGGTCGCCGACGATGTCGCCGCCGCGGATGGTCGAAAAGCCGATTTGCGTCGCCGGTCGCTCGCCGGTGTGGCCCTCGCGACCATACACCGCGCATTCGGACAAGTCGCGGCCAAGGGCCCTGGCGACCACCTCACCCATGCGCAAGGCAGTGCCGGAAGGCGCATCCACCTTGTGCCGGTGATGCGCCTCGATCACTTCGACGTCATAGCCCTGATTGAGAATGCGAGCCGCGACATCGAGCAGACGAAATACCGCATTGACGCCGACCGCCATGTTCGGCGCGAACACCACGGGAATCTCCCGCGCCGCTTCTTCTATGGCGCACCTGCCTTCCGCCGAAAACCCGGTGGTGCCGATGACCAGACCGACGCGATGACGCCGACAGGCCTCCAAATGCATCAGCGTGCCCTCCGGTCGCGTAAAGTCGATCAGGCAATCGGAAACCGCCAGCGCGGCATCGAGATCGGCACCGATCATGACCCCGCAAGGAGCGCCGACCAGTTCGCCGGCATCCTTGCCGAGAAACGGACTGCTGCCGTGTTCCAGCGCGGCAGCCAGGGTTGCGCCAGCATCCTGCTGCACGGCCTCGATCAGGGTGCGCCCCATGCGTCCGGAACTGCCGGCAATGGCATAGCGAATCTTTTGCATGCCCTACTTCTTCTCTGGTTCGACAGGGCTTGCCACGACCGGCCCAGGGATGTCGATGATCTGCGTGGCGGGTTTCGGCGCTGCGGCCTTTGAACTGTCTTCGGCCACCACGTCGCCCGCCACGCGCGTCAGCTTGTTGTCCTGAAAGAACACCGTCAGGGTGCGCTGCTGCACCTCGCCGTGTCCCGGCTGAAAGCGATATACATAGTCCCAGCGGTCGGCGTGAAACATGTCGGCCACCAGAGGCGAACCGAGAATAAAGCGCACCTGGTCGCGACTAAGGCCCGGCTTTAACTGCGCCACCATCTCCTGAGAAACGAAATTGCCCTGCCGCACGTCAATGCGATAAGGCGAGAGATAGTTGGTGATCTGCGGTGTGCTGGAACAGGCCGCCAGAAAAGGCAGGAGGAGCAGGAATCGTTTCATCGGGTATTTCCGGGAAAACCACTATTCGGTCATGGCGGCCTATTCTGGCACGCCTCGTTGTTTCCCGACTGGATCAATCCAATCGAGGCGCGAAAACTATATCATAGCCGCCCGCACCGCATGGCTTCACGCTCAGAGCATTCATGGAAGCATTTCTCACCTCGGCCACGCTGGTCGCCATCGCCGAAATCGGCGACAAGACCCAGTTGTTGTCCTTCGTCCTCGCCGCCCGACTGCGCAAACCCTGGCCAATTATTGCCGGCATCTTTATCGCCACGGTGCTCAATCACGGCCTGGCCGGATCGGTCGGCGTCTGGCTGGCGCAACTGATCGCGCCACACTGGCTGCCATGGATCACCGGTTCAATATTCATCGCCTTCGGTCTGTGGGCGCTGCATCCGGATTCGCTTGACGAGGACCCAAAGATTCATGGCGCCGGCGCCGCTGGTGCCTTTATCACCACCACCATTGCCTTCTTCATTGCTGAAATGGGAGACAAGACCCAGTTCGCCACCATGGCGCTGGCGGCGCAGTTTCAGGGAGCACTGTTTGCCGTGGTACTGGGCACCACGCTGGGCATGATGCTGGCCAATGTGCCGGCCGTCATGGTCGGCGAAAAGCTGGCGAAGCGTTTGCCGCTGACGGCCATCCGCTGGATCGCCGCCGCCGTGTTCATCGCCACCGGCGTCGTCACCATGCTCGGCGCGACCGCTCAACCGGTCTAGCCCACGCTAACTTTCGCCCAGCATCTCCGTCGCATGGCGACGCGTGGTCTCGGTGATTTTTTCGCCACCCAGCATGCGGGCGATTTCGCCGATGCGGGCGTCCGTACCCAGCACATTGACTGCGGACGTCGTCACGCCGTCTTGCGTTTGCTTGGCGATCGACCATTGCCAGTCGGCTCGCGCCGCCACCTGCGGCAGATGGGTCACGCACAGCACCTGCCGGGTCTTGCCCAATTCACGCAGCATGCGGCCGACGATTTCGGCGACGCGACCGCCGATGCCGACATCCACCTCGTCGAAAATCAGCGTGCCGGCCGGATTGGCCTGACTGGCGATGACTTGCAAGGCCAGCCCGATGCGCGACAACTCGCCGCCGGACGCCACCTTGGCCAGCGCGCGCAGCGGCTGGCCGGCATTGGCCGAGACCAGAAATTCCACGGTTTCGAACCCGCAAGCGGCGCCTTCGGGCAAGGCTTCCAGCGCAATCTCGAAACGCCCGCCCGCCATGGCCAACTCCTGCATGCCGACGGTCACGGCGGCGGACAAGGCCTTGGCAGTCTTCGCCCGCAGGGCCGACAGCTTTTTCGCCACGGCGCGAAACGCGGCTTCCGTCAAGCGCTCGCGCTCGGCCAGCGCGACCGGGTCGGCGCGCAGCGTGAGTTCGGCCAGACGGGCTTGCAGCGTCTGCAACAGACCGGGCAACTCCTCGGGCGTGACCCTGTGCTTCCTCGCCATCTGCGTCACGGCGTCGATGCGGCTGTCGAGTTCATTCAAGCGAGCGGGATCGAGCTCCAGACGATCCTGATATCGCCGTAGCGCCAGCGCCGACTCTTCGAGTTGGATCAACGCCGTCTCGAACAGTTGTGCCGCTTCGGTCAGGGCCGGATCGAAGGCGGTCAGTTCCGCCAGCCGCGCTCCGGCATGCTGGAGCAGCGGCAGGCTCGCCGCCTCGCCTTCCTCCAGCGCAGCCAAGGCGGCGCTGGCGCCTTCCAGCAGCGCATTGGCATTGCCCAGGCGGCGCTGCTCCTGTTCCGTTTCCTGCCATTCGGCGGTATTGAAGGCCAGCGCGACGAGTTCCTTGACCTGCCACTCGAGCAGCTCGCGCTCGCGTAGCGTGGCCTCGACATCCTTCTCGGCGGCCTGACGTGCCTCACGCGCAAGACGCCACGCGCCGTGAGCGGCAGCCACCTCTTTTGCCGGCGTCTGCGCCCCGGCATGCGTGTCGAGCAAGTCGCGCTGAGCGTCGCTGCGCAACAGGGAATGATGGGCGTTCTGGCCGTGAATGTCGGCCAGAAAGTCTGCCACTTCGCGCATTTGTCCCAGCGTCGCCGCCGTGCCGTTGATATAACCACGGGAACGACCAGCGCTGTCGATCACGCGGCGCAGCAGGCAGGCGTCGGTGTCGTAGTCGTTGGCCCGCAGCCAGGCTTGTAGTGCGCCGTCCGGCGCCACATCGAACTCGGCGGAAACTTCGGCGCGCTCGGCGCCGTTGCGCACCACCGAGGCATCGGCACGTTCGCCCAGCGCCAGCGACAGCGCATCGACCAAAATGGACTTGCCGGCGCCGGTTTCGCCGGTCAGGGCGCCAAAACCACCGCCGAACTCAAGTTCGAGACGGTCGACAATGACAAAATCGCGGACGATCAAACGCAGCAGCATGGGTCAGTCATCAGCGACGGGGAGTCGAACTCCATTGCAACTTCTCTCGCAGCATGGCGAAGTAGCTGTAGCCCGGCGGATGCAGAAATGTGATGTTGTGGCGCGAACGCACCATGCGCACGACATCACCGGCACGGGCGTCAAAACGCGTCTGGCCGTCGAAGTGAATGCGCGCATCGTGCGGCGGCAGCAAGGCGATATCGATCATGCTGCCGTCACTGACGGTAATCGGTCGATTCGTCAGCGCATGCGGGCACAGCGGCACGATGGCGATGCCGGGGACCGAAGGATGGAGAATCGGGCCGTTGGCGGAAAGTGCGTAAGCGGTGGAGCCGGTCGGGGTGGACACGATCAGTCCATCGGCGCGCAGGATGTGGATCAATTCACCATCGACCTTCACTTCGAGTTCGATCATGCGACCGATGTCGCCCTTGTTGACCACGACATCGTTCAGCGCCAGCGTCTGAAAAACCAACTCGCCACTACGCAGCACCTCGGCATTGAGCAAAAACCGCTGCTCACGGGAGAACTTGCCGTCGAGCAAGGCAGCAACGCTGTCGATCATGGCATCGAGCGCAATGTCGGTCATGAAACCAAGCCGTCCCTGATTGATGCCGACCAGCGGCACCTCGAACTCGGCCAGACGCCGCGCGGAATTGAGCATGGTGCCGTCGCCGCCAAGCACCACCGCAAGGTCGGCGCGGGCGCCAATCATCTCGTAGCTGGCCACCGCATAGCCGTGGGCGCCCACCGCCGCTGCGGTATCTTCTTCCAGCAGCACCTCGACGCCGCGCCCGCCGACGAACGCAGCGAGCGTCAGCAGGGATTCGGCGATCTCCCGGCTCTGGTACTTGCCGATCAGGGCGATGGTAGGAAATGCGGCGGCGCTCATGCGAATGATTAGACCACAATTGACGACGGCTTTTGGCTCATGTTCGACCGCGCTCGATGCCGGTCAGCGGCGCTCGACCCACCATAGCATCATGGCGGCGGTCATCAGGAAAAGCACGCTCGGTGTTATTGCGGAAAAGAAGGGCGCCCAACTGTTGATTGCGCCCAGACTCGAAAATAGTCCGTTCAACGTATGGAAGCCAATGCCCAGCATGATGCCGGCAAATACCCGGATGCTGACCGCCCCCATGCGATCCTGCATATAAGCAAACGGCAGCGCCAAGGCCATCATCACCAGCGCAGCCAGCGGATAGATCAGCTTTTTCCACATCGCGATATCGTAGCGACCGGTCTTCTGCTGGTTGTCGCTCAGGTGGCGTATATACAGATACAGATTGACCAGCGACATGCGCTCCGGAACCACCAGCAACACAGCCAACAGATCGGGGCTGAGGGCCGACTTCCAGTTGAGTTCGCCATACCGTTCCACGCGCGCCGCATCCCCCGCAAACACGGTGCGAACCACACCCTCAAGCAACCAGGTGCCACTAGAAAGATAGTGCCCACGCTGGGCCTCGCTGATCGACTGCAAGTGAAACCGGTCATCGAATTCAAATACGCGCACGTTCTGCAAAGAAGCATCGGGGAGCACTTCGCGAACATTCACGAACGAGCGCTCATCCCTGACCCACAACCCCGAACGAAACTCCTGGGCCACCAGCGAGCCCATGGCCTTGAGTCTGAGCTGCTGGGCCGCCCGTTCCGCCGGCGGGGCAATAAACTCACCGACAATGAGCGTCAACGCGGCGAACACCAGTCCGATCTTCGCCAATGTCACCAGCAGATCGCGGGTAGAAAGTCCGGCGGCGCGCAGCACGGTAATTTCGGAGTGCCGCGCAAGTACCGTAAGCGCATAAAGCGTGCCGATCAGCACACCGATCGGAAACAGTTCATACAAGCGTCCCGGCAAGGTCAGCGTCACGTAGCCCAGCGCATGCTGAAGCTGATAGCCGCCCTTGCCGATGCTTTCCAGCTCGTGGATCAGGTCGAAAAAGGCGAACAGCATCAGGAATGCGGTCAGCACCAGAGCCGTGGATGCGTAGATCTCCCGCGCCAGATGGCGCTCGTAGAGCTTCAGCGCCATCGCAATTTGCCCCAAGCCAGGGGATTCTGTCGGTGATAGAACAGCACGACGAGAAGCAGGAACATGCCGACGTGCACCGCCCAAACGCCGATCTCGAAACGCAGTTTCCCTTGCGCCACCCAAGCCTGACTGACACTGAGCAGGTTGCTGTAGACCATGTAGGTGAGCAGGGCGAAAATCAGGTTGTTGGTGCGCCCGGCGCGCGGATTGACGAACGCCAGGGGTATTGCCAATATGGCCAGATTCAGCGCCGCGAGCGGCAGCCCGAGGCGCCACAGGAGTTCAGCCAGATGCGCTGGCAGCGGATTCCGTACGAGCTCCCACACCGGCTTGGTGCGCGGCGAATCCTCAAGCCCGCGCGCCTCCTTGGTTTCAATGCGCAAGACATAGCGGTCAAACTCCATCACCCGATACTCCGCCGTACCTGCCGTGCCTTCATAGCGCCGACCACGGTCAAGCACAAGGAAACGGTCGCCATTGGGCATGGTTTGCGTATGGCCCTGCGCCGTTGCCATCACCCCCAGGCGACCTTGCTGAATGGAGCTGATGAAAACATTCTTGACCCGCCCCTCCTCGCCCGCCATGCTTTCGACAAAAAACACCCGATCCGCCGCGCCCGACTCGTTGAACGCGCCGGGCGAGACGCGCGCCAGATCATCGCGCTGATCCATGCTCTGCCGGTAGGCGTCGCTCTTCTGCGTTGCCCAGGGCGCCAGCAGCAGGGAAAGAAGCGCGATCACGACCACCGGCGGCCCGACAAACTTCAACACGGGCTTGATCCACGCGGTCAGCGGAATGCCCGATGCCAGCCAGACAACCATTTCCGAATCGCGATACCAGCGCGACAGGGTCATCAGCACGGCGACAAAAAGCGTCAGGGAAAGCAGCACCGGCAGATAGCTGATGGCGCGAAAGCCCAGGAGCGCAATGACCGCTTCGGAGGCCAGTTTTCCGCCAGCAGCATCGCCCAGCAGACGAATCAACTGGGTCGTCATCAGAATCGCGAAAAGCGCCACGAAAACCCCCGCCGCCGTGTGGGTGAACTCCCGAATTGCAGCGCGTTGAAAAATCATCGTTTGGCGGAGTGTCTGCTTTGACTTTTAGGGAAAACTTGGGGAATAATCGGGTCACTGACGGAAATCGCTCGAAACAACACAATTTCCCGGATTTTCCGCAGCCTCGAGGAGAGTGTTTTGGAATTTAGCATAAAAAGCGGAAGGCCGGAAAAGCAACGCAGCGCCTGTATTGTGGTCGGTATCTTTGAATCGAGAAAGCTCTCCACGACGGCGGAAGTCGTCGACAACGCGGCACAGCAATTTCTCAGCGACATTCTGCGTCGTGGCGACATGGAGGGCAAGGCCGGTACCAGCCTGTTGCTCCATGGCGTCCCTGATGTCGAGGCGGATCGCGTCCTGCTGGTGGGGCTGGGCAAGGAAAAGGAATTCCGCGAAAAGGAATACCGCGCCGCATTGTCCACGGCGGTTCGCCAACTCAATGAAACCGGCGGTTTCGACGGTACGCTCTATCTGACGGAACTCGCCGTCAGAAAGCGGGATGTAGCCTGGAAGATTCGGCAGGCCGCGCTGGTGGTGCAGGAAACCCTCTACCGGTTTGATCGCCTCAAGTCGAAGAAGGACGAAGTGCGCCGCCCGCTGAGAAAGCTGACCTTCTGCGTCGCCCGCCGCAATGAACTTGCCACCGCCGAAGCGGCGCTGGCCGAAGGACTGGCGATTGCCGCAGGAATGGAACTGGCCAAGAATCTTGGCAACCTGCCGGGCAACATCTGCACCCCTACCTATCTTGCCGATCAGGCGAAGCAGCTCGCAAAATCGCACGGTTTAGGCGTCGACATTCTCGAACGCGCCGACATGGAAAAGCTCGGCATGAACACCCTGCTCTCCGTTGCGAGGGGATCGCACGAGCCACCCAAATTCATCGTCCTGCGCCATGCCGGGGGCGTCTCCGGCGCAAAGCCCGTGGTACTGGTCGGCAAGGGCATTACCTTCGATTCCGGCGGCATTTCGCTCAAGCCGGGAGCGGAAATGGACGAAATGAAATATGACATGTGCGGTGCCGCCAGCGTATTGGGAGCGCTCAAGGCGGCAGCCATGATGAAGCTGCCGCTCAATATCGTCGGCGTCATCCCGTCCACGGAAAACATGCCGGGGGGCGCGGCGACAAAGCCGGGCGACGTCATCACTTCGATGTCGGGACAGACCGTCGAGATACTCAACACCGATGCCGAAGGCCGCCTGATTCTTTGCGATGCGCTCACCTACGTTGAACGCTTTGATCCGGAGTGTGTGGTCGACGTTGCCACGCTGACGGGCGCCTGTGTGATCTCGCTGGGGCACGTGGCCACCGGCCTGCTCGCCAACAACGAGGGGCTGGCGAAGGAATTGCTCGATGCCGGCCATGAGTCCTATGACCGCGCCTGGCAACTGCCCCTGTGGGATGACTATCAGGAACAACTGAAGAGCAACTTTGCCGATATGGCGAACATCGGCGGGCGCCCTGGCGGCACGATTACGGCTGCGTGCTTTCTCTCCCGCTTCACGGACAAGTACCACTGGGCGCATCTCGACATCGCCGGCACGGCCTGGCGCTCCGGCAAGGAAAAAGGAGCCACCGGGCGACCGGTGCCCTTGCTCACACACTTCCTGATGGATCGCGCCAGTCGCGCGCCGAAGCCCGCCAACAAGCGCAAGCGGGGATGACGCAAATCACCTTCCTTCACGGCGCGCGCGACCGGCTCCAGGCAGTCGCCGCGTGGCTCGCGCGCGCCAGCGGCGAAGCCAGACCGGTGCTGGTCTATGTACCGAATGGCGAGCGCAGCGAAAAACTGGACCGCCTGTTGTGGACACACGCGGCTACCGGCTTTATCCCCCACTGCCGGGCTGACGACAAATTGGCCGCAGAAACTCCGATCATTCTCGCGTCGGAGCTCGACCAGCCGCCTCATGACGGCTGCCTGCTGAATCTTTCGGACGAGATCCCGCCGGGCTTCGGTCGCTTTCAGCAATTGATCGAAATCGTCAGCGGCGAAGATGGCGACCGGCTGCCCGGTCGCGAGCGCTTCCGCTTTTATCGCGAACGCGGCTATCCGCTGGAAGCGCGCGACATCTCGGGAGGCACCTAGGAAATGGAAGGAGACGATACGGCAGATCTGCTGAGCAAAGCCGATGCGCTGATTCAGCGCAACCGGGTATTTGTCGCGGACTCGTCGGCACAGGCCATACTGGAGACACCAGCCCCGCCGCACGAGGACGACTTGCCCGTTCTCACCGACATCGTCACCGAACACGAAGCGGCGCTTGCCACCGCGCCGCCGCACATGCAGCGACATCTCGACGCCCTGCGCGAGGAACTCTCACGCTGGCTCGATCAGGAGTTGCCCCACGCCGTGCTCAAGGTGACGGATGGACTGGCGGACCAGTTGATGGGAGAACTCACGCATCAGGCGGAGAAAAACCTGCTGCCGCGCCTGATCGCCCGCCTTGACGGTACAGCCACGCCGTCAGAGGCCGAGACAGGGGACTAGCCCGGTGGCGGCACGGTTTCCGCAAATGCGGGACGCTGCATGAGCTTGTCGTAAAGTCGGGCGAGATTGGGATATTGCTCGGTCCAGGGAATGTCGCCGAGCCGGAACGACACATAACCCAGCGCGCAGCCCACCGCGATGTCCGCCAGCGATATGCCGTTGCCGTGACACCACGGCTGCTCCCCCAGTTCATCGGACATGGCCCGCAATGCCTGCGTCACCTTGCCACGCTGCCGCTCGAACCATGAAGAGCTGCGCTCGCCATCGGCACGGCGCGACTCAAGCAGCGCCGCCACGGCGGCGTCGAGTACGCCATCGGCCAGCGCCTCCCAGCGCTTGACGCTGATACGCTCCCGTCCGGAAACAGGAATCAGGCGATTGTTCGGCGCCACGGTATCCAGGTACTCGGCAATAACGCGGGAATCAAACAGCGTACTGTCATCGTCCAGCACCAGCACGGGAACCTTGCCCAGCGGGTTGAGCGCCGCCACCTGACTGCCCTCGGCCCATGGCGAATCGATAACCAGATCGTAATCGATCTTCTTTTCCGCCAGCACGATACGAATCTTGCGAACATAGGGACTGGTAAGGGAGCCGATCAGTTTCATTTCTTCAAATCACGCGTTGAGGGGGTGGCAAAACTATAACACGCTGCCCTATGCCGACAACGAGCTTGTGATCTGGCCGCCACAAGCCGCATGTTAAAATTTGACAGGTCGGCATCCCTCCTGCGCCTCGACCCTTTCTCGCCAAAGACATGACACTAACCGCACTGACAGCACTTTCGCCGCTCGACGGTCGCTACGCCGCAAAGGTCGAAGGCCTGCGCATCCATTTCTCCGAATACGGTCTCATACGCGCTCGCGTTCGTGTCGAAATCGAATGGCTCAAGGCGCTTGCGGTTGCCAGGGAAATCGCCGAATGTCCGCCATTTTCAGAGGCCACGATCACGGCGCTGAATGCTGTCATCGCGGGATTCTCGGTGGCGGACGCGAGCGCCATCAAGACCATCGAAGCCCGCACCAATCATGATGTCAAGGCCATGGAGTACTGGCTCAAGGAATGCCTCGCGGGAAACGCCGAGGTCATGCGCGTCAGCGAGTTCATTCATTTCGGCTGCACTTCCGAAGACATCAACAACGTGTCGCATGCATTGATGCTGAAAGATGCCGTCACCGGCAGTCTGCTGCCCGAGCTTGACCGCGTCATCGCCCGTCTGCGCGAACTGGCGCATCAACTGGCCGAGTTGCCGATGCTGGCTCGCACCCACGGCCAGCCCGCGACACCGACCACGCTGGGCAAGGAAATGGCCAACATCGCCGCGCGCCTGATGCGCAGCCGCGAGCGGATTTCCGCCGTATCGCTCAGCGCCAAGTTCAATGGCGCGGTAGGCAATTACAACGCTCACCTGTCCGCCTATCCCGATATCGACTGGGAAGCCTTCAACCGCCGCTTCATCGAGTCGCTCGGGCTGGAGTTCAACCCGTATACCATCCAGATCGAGCCGCACGACGCGATGGCCGAGTTGTTCGATGCGATGGCGCGCGTCAACACCATCCTGATCGATGCCGACCGCGACCTCTGGCAGTACATTTCGCTGGGCTACTTCAAGCAGAAGCTGAAGGAAGGCGAGATCGGTTCGTCGACCATGCCGCACAAGGTCAATCCGATCGACTTCGAGAATTCCGAAGGCAACCTGGGCTTGGCCAACGCCGTGCTGCGGCACCTGGCGGAAAAGCTGCCGATCTCCCGCCTGCAACGCGACCTGACCGATTCCACCGTGCTGCGCAACATGGGCGTCGCCTTCGGCTACACGCTGCTGGCCTTCGACTCGACCCTGCGCGGACTGAGCAAGCTCGAAGCCAATCCGCAGCGCCTCGCCGAGGACCTCGATGACGCCTGGGAAGTCCTGGCCGAACCGGTGCAAACCGTGATGCGCCGCTTCGGCGTGCCCAACCCCTACGAACAACTCAAGGAACTGACGCGCGGCAAAGGCATCGAGAAAGACGCGCTGCGCCAGTTCATCGCCAAACTGCCGCTGCCCGAAGCCGACCGCCAGCGTCTGCTGGCCATGACGCCGGCTTCCTACATCGGCCTCGCGGCTGAACTGGCGAAACGCATCTGACATGGCGTTCGCCGACAACCTCAAGCAACTGCCGCGCATCTCGCATCTGGCCGCAATCCAGTTGCTCGACAGCGATGGCGCGATTGCCGCGACGATAGAAAACAGGCCGGGGCAAGCCGGCTCTCTGTCGATCTACAACCACCTTGGACAAATCTACGGCGCCATCACCACGGAAGCGGCCAAAAAAGGCCTGGAACTTTTCGCCGAGCATACGGACGACGCCAGGCAGAATCCCGGCAAGCACCCTCACATCGACCGCCTGCTGGCACTGGCCGCCGAAGGCAAGAGCCTGCTGCGGGTAAAGCACGTCTTCGCCACGGCAAGCGAATAGCCCGCCTTGCCTGGCCCGACAGGCGAACCCCGCTGCTTGAAGTATGGAATAATTCACTGGCGCCGGTCGTATGCCCGATACCGGTAGCCGCTGGCGTTCCCCTCGACAGAACAAGGAGCACTCCATGAAATTCAAAAATATGGCCGTTGCAACGCTTGCTCTTGGTCTTTCCGCCGCCGCCCTGGCGCAAGCCATCGGCAAAGCCGAAGACCAGATTCGCTGGCGTCAG
Source organism: Sulfuritalea sp. (assembly GCA_023229545.1). GTDB lineage: Bacteria > Pseudomonadota > Gammaproteobacteria > Burkholderiales > Rhodocyclaceae > Sulfuritalea. Next base: position 79,586 of record JALNZB010000010.1, read on the forward strand.
TCGGTGATGCAAACCCAGGGCTGGAGCATGGGCCGCATCAAGGCCAATATCGAAGGCACTTTCAACAAGGATCAGGTGATTCAGGCCGCAAATACCATTCAGGCGCTTGCCAATTCCGGCTCGGGCGGTCTCTTCCAGTCGGGCACCGGCACCGGCAAAGGCTGGCATGACACTAACGTAAAGCCGGAATACTTCACCAACGCCGCGAAATTGAAGGAAGTCGGCATGGCCTACAACAAGGAAGCCAACGAAATGGCCAAAGTCGCTGCCAGTGGCGACGCTGCCGCAGTCAAAACCCAGTTCGGCAATCTGGGCAAGAGCTGCAAGGGCTGTCACGACGAATTCCGCAAGAAAGAAAACCAGTAGTTTGCAACGACTGGAAAATCCAGTCTGGTTGCGGCGGCCACCCACGGGTGGCCGTTTGCGTCTACCAGCTCGGCACGGCTGAGGGTGACGCGGGTGACGGCGACTGAATCCAGGCGCCGCTGGCGCCATACACCGCGCCCAGAGCAATGGTCAGAGCGAGCATGAACGCAAGGACTCCGCCCCCTTTCGCCGTCTCGCCAGCGCCGTCCGCGTGGATACCGCTTCGCATAACTTTCCAGCCGGTGATCATCGGCATGATCAGGGTTTCTTTCTTGAAGCGAACGTAATAAAAGATGGCGCCAAGATGCGTCAGCACCAGCGCGATGATCAACGGCTCGATCAGGCGATGGATGGATACCACGCGATCCGAGAGCACCTTGCCGACCAGCGCGTAAAGCGGCCCCTCGAAGGCGATGTCGTCGTTGGCGAACAATCCCGTCGCCGCCAGCAGGGCCAGCGTGCCGAGCATGGCCAGCACCGACAGCGCGCCAAGCGGGTTATGTCCCGCGCCCTGCCATTCACCGCGCAGATAGGCCTTGATCGTGGCGGGACCGCGCACGAACTGGACAAAGCGCGAATGGGTCGAGCCGATGAAGCCCCAGACGATGCGGAACACCAGCAAGCCGACTACCGCAAGCCCGATGCGCCCATGCCAGACCATGGCATTGCCGCCGATCTTGACCGTCACGAAGGAACCGACGAGGCAGAGCGCCAGCGCCCAGTGGAAAACCCGCGTCGGCAGATCCCAGACGCGGTAGCGCTGCATCAGACCACGGCTTCCTGCTTCTCGACCTTGACCTGGATGAACTGCTCGCGCGAGACGCCCATCCACATCACCAGCGGGCTGGCCACCAGAACGGAAGAGTAGATGCCGAACAGGATGCCGATGGTCAGCGCCAGCGCAAAGTAATGCAGCGCGGGGCCGCCGAAGACCAGCATCGAGGTCACCATCATCTGCGTGCAGCCGTGGGTGATGATGGTGCGCGAGATGGTGCTGGTGATGGCGTGATCGAGCACCTGCGGCGTCGTCAGGCCGCGCTTCTTCTTGAAGGTTTCGCGCACGCGGTCGAACACCACTACCGATTCGTTCACCGAATAGCCCAGCACCGCCAATACGGCCGCCAGCACCGGCAGGGAAAACTCCCACTGGAACAGCGCGAAGAAACCCAGGATGATGATTACGTCATGCAGGTTGGCGATGATGGCCGAAACCGCGAAGCGCCACTCGAAACGCATCGCCAGATACAGCACGATGCCGCATATCACCAGCAACAGCGCCATCGCCCCGTCGGACGCCAGTTCCTTGCCGACCTGCGGGCCGACGAACTCGACGCGCTTCAGGGTCGGAGCGTCCGCCGCCATACCGCCCGCTGTCGCCGTACCGCCAGCGCCGACTCTTGCCAGCGAGGCCATGACGCGCTCGCCCACCTTGGAAGTCTCGGCATCCTTTGACAGTGGCACGCGGATCAACACGTCGCGCGAAGTGCCGAAATTCTGCACCTGGGTATCGGTGAAGCCGTCGGCCTCCATCTGCTTGCGCAGCTTGTCGAGGTCGGGCGCCTGCGCGTAATTCACTTCGAGCAGGGTGCCGCCGGTAAACTCGATGGAGAAGTGCAATCCCTTGTTGACCAGGAAAAATACCGCCAGCAGGAAAGTGACCAACGAAATGACGTTGAACACCAGCGCATGGCGCATGAAGGGGATGTCTTTTCTGATGCGGAAGAATTCCATCGCGATTCCTTCTTATTTGGTGGCGAGGCCGGGCTTCCAGACCTGACCGATGCTGACCGCCTCCAGCTTGCGACGGCGACCGTAGATGAGATTGATGATGGCCCGCGACACCACCACGGAGCTGAAGATCGAGGTCATGATGCCCAGGCAATGCACCACCGCAAAGCCGCGAATCGGACCGGAACCGAAAATCAGCAACGCGATGCCGGCGATCAGCGTGGTCACGTTGGAATCGAGAATCGTCGACCAGGCGCGCTCGTAGCCCGCCGTGATGGCGGCCTGCGGCGTGCTGCCGTTACGCAGTTCCTCGCGCACCCGCTCGTTGATCAGCACGTTGGCATCGATGGCCATGCCCAGCGTCAGGGCGATGGCGGCAATGCCCGGCAGGGTCAGCGTCGCTTGCAACAGGGACAGCAGCGCCACCAGGAACAGCAGATTGGCCGACAGCGCGAGCACGGAAACCATGCCGAACAACAGGTAGTAGGCGATCATGAATGTCGAAATCGCCGAGAAACCCCACAGCGTCGACTGGAAGCCCTTGGCGATGTTGTCGGCGCCGAGGCTGGGGCCGATGGTGCGCTCCTCGATAATTTCCATCGGCGCCGCCAGCGACCCGGCGCGCAGCAACAGCGCCACATCGTTGGCCTCCATGGTGCTCATGCGGCCGGAAATCTGCACCCGACCGCCTCCAATCTCGCTGCGGATTACCGGCGCGGTGACCACCTCGCCCTTGCCCTTTTCGATCAGCAGGATGGCCATGCGCTTGCCCACGCTCTCGCGCGTCACGTCCTTGAAGATGCGCGCGCCGGCCGAATCGAGCGACAGGTGCACCGCCGCTTCATGGGTCTGGTTATCGAAGCCGGGCTGGGCGTCGGTCAGGCGTTCGCCGGTGAGCACCACCTGCTTCTTCACCAGCAGACCGCGTCCGCCGCGCTCGACATAATATTCGGTGCCCATCGGCGGCTGGCCGCGCGCCGCCTGCTCCATGATCCCCGGATTGGCGCTGGCCTCGTCATCGACCATGCGCACTTCCAGCGTTGCCGTGCGGCCGAGAATGTCCTTGGCCTTGGCGGTGTCCTGCACCCCCGGCAACTGCACCACGATGCGATCCGCGCCCTGCTGCTGAATCACCGGCTCGGCGACGCCGAGTTCGTTGATGCGATTGTGCAGGGTGGTGATGTTCTGCTTGACGGCGAATTCCTGGATGCGCGTCTGCGCCATGGGTTTCAGCGTCGCCATCAGTTTGAGGTCCTGACCGTCCTGGGCATCAACCAGCAGAAGGTCGGGTTGGTTATCCGCCAGCACGGCGCGCGCCTTTTCGCGGGTTTCCGCCTCGCGGAAACGAATCACCACGCTCTGCCCTTCGCGACCGATGCCGCCATGGCGGATGTTCTTGTCGCGCATCAGGCTGCGCAAATCGGCGCCGATCGAATCGAGGCGTTTGGTCAGCGCGCCCTTCATGTCCACCTGCAACAGGAAATGCACGCCGCCGCGCAAATCGAGGCCGAGATACATCGGCAGGGCGTGAATGCCGGTCAGCCAGTTGGGCGAGTTCGACACCAGATTCAGCGCCACGCTGTAGGTCGCATCGACCGCAACCGGATTCAGTGCCTTCTCGATCACGTCCCGGGCCTTGATCTGGGCATCGGTATCGACCAGCCGCACGCGTATGCTGTTCAGGTCGAGGACGATGCCCTGCGGAACGACGGATGCCGCTTTCAGCGCATCCTCCACCTGGGCCATGAGCTTGGCATCGACCTTGTGCGTGGATTTGACGCTGGCTACCTGCACGGCCGGCGCCTCGCCAAAAAAGTTGGGCAGGGTGTAGAGCAGTCCAAGCACCACGGCGACCAGCACGATGGAGTTTTTCCAGAGGGGATAGCGATTCATGGCAGGGTGACCGGCGCCGCATTGATGCGGCCGGCATTCACAAAATTACAGGTTTTTCAATGTGCCCTTGGGCAGCATCGCGCCCACGGCATTCTTCTGCACGGTAATTGTCACCGCGCCATCCTTGCCTTCAGCCACTTCTAGGCTGAGGTAGTTTTCTCCCACCTTGGCAATGCGACCGGCAATGCCACCTTGGGTAATCACCTCATCGCCCTTGGCCAGTTCGCTGACCATTTTCTGTTGCTCCTTGGCCTTCTTCATCTGCGGCCGGATCATGACGAACCACAGCACGATGAACATCAAGAGAATGGGCAGCATGCCCATCAAGCCGCCCATCGGGTCGGCGGCGGCACCGGCCGCCTGCGCGTAAGCATTAGAAATCAGCACTATGACTCTCCATGAATGTCGAACGGAACTGGTGGATTATACCTGTCCTCCTGCCCGTCCCCGGTTAAAACGGAGTTGAAACCCGACAAAGTCGCCCTGCTCGATGGCGGCGCGCATTTCCTCCATCAGCGTCTGGTAATAGAACAGGTTGTGAATGGTATTGAGCCGCGCGCCGAGAATCTCGCCGACGCGATGCAGATGATGCAGGTAAGCGCGGGTGAAATTGCGGCAGGTGTAGCAGCCGCAGGTCTCGTCCAGCGACCGGGTATCGGCCTTGTGCTGCGCGTTCTTGATCTTCACGTCGCCGTGCCGGGTAAACAGCCAGCCGTTGCGCGCATTGCGCGTCGGCATCACGCAGTCGAACATGTCGATGCCCTGCCCCACCGCATACACCAGATCTTCCGGCGTGCCGACGCCCATCAGGTAGCGCGGCTTACCGGTCGGCAGGCGCGGCGCGGTGTGAGCGAGGATGCGAGCCATTTCCTCCTTGGGTTCGCCGACCGACAGGCCGCCGATGGCAAAGCCGTCGAAACCGATGTCGACCAGAGTCGCCAGCGATTCGTCGCGCAATGCCTCGTGCATGCCGCCCTGGACGATGCCGAACAGCGCGTTGGTATTTTGCAAGCGGTCATGCTCGTCACGCGAGCGTTGCGCCCAGCGCAAGGACAGTCGCATCGACTCCGCCGCCACCGCGTAGTCCGCCGGATAGGGCGTGCATTCGTCAAAGATCATAACCACGTCCGAGTTCAGCACATGCTGGATGCGCATCGATTCTTCCGGCGTCAGGAACAATCTGTCGCCGTTGATCGGCGAGGCGAACTTGACGCCCTCCTCGCTGATCTTGCGCAGATCGCCCAACGAGAACACCTGGAAGCCGCCGGAGTCGGTCAAGATCGGCCCGTTCCAGCCCATGAAGCGGTGCAGGCCGCCATGCGCCGCAATAACCTCCAGCCCCGGTCGCAACCAGAGATGGAAAGTGTTGCCGAGCACGATGGAAGCGCCAATATCGACCAGTTCATTCGGCGCCATGGCCTTGACCGTGCCGTAAGTGCCCACCGGCATGAAAGTCGGTGTTGGCGTGCCTTGCATGCCGGGATTCCCGCTTCGCGGGGCGGCAACGCCATGGGCTAGCGTCAATTGTCCGCGCCGCGCCGCGCCGTCCGTGGCAAGCAGTTCAAAGTTCATTGCGACTTTCGATGCAGCAACATGGCATCTCCGTAACTAAAGAAACGATAGCTGGCGGCAATCGCGTGGCAGTAGGCCGCACGAATTTCATCCAGCCCGCCAAACGCCGAGACCAGCATCAGCAAGGTCGACTTGGGCAGGTGGAAATTGGTGATCAGCATATCCACCACGCGAAATTTGAAGCCGGGAGTGACGAACAGCGCCGTCTCGCCAGCGCCGACTTTCAGGCTTCCGTCCAGCGCCGCCGATTCCAGCACGCGCAAGGACGTGGTGCCGACCGCGACGATGCGCCCGCCGCGCGCTTTGGCCGCCGCTATCGCATCCACGGTGGCTTGCGGCAGCACATAGCGCTCGGTGTGCATGCGATGCTGCGTCAGGTCGCTGGTCCGCACCGGCTGGAAGGTGCCGGCGCCGACGTGCAAGGTGACGTAAGCCACGCCGATACCGGATTCGCGCAAGTGCCGCAGCATCTCCTCGTCGAAGTGCAGACCCGCAGTAGGCGCCGCCACCGAGCCCTTCTCTCGCGCATAGACCGTCTGGTAGCGCAGTTCATCGGGCGCTTGCGCCATGCGCTCGATATACGGCGGCAGCGGCAGGCGGCCATGACGCTCGATCAGTTCGGCCGCGTCTCCAGCAAACCGCAGGCGATAGAACTCGCCGTCGCGTCCCAGCACTTCGACATCGAGCGCATCCTCCAGCCGCAAGCGACTGCCCGGCTGCGGCGATTTGCTCGCCCGCACCTGGGCCAGCACCACGTTGTCATCGAGCAGACGTTCGACCATGACTTCGACCTGCCCGCCGCTGTCCTTGCGCCCCAGCAGGCGTGCGTGAAGTACCCGACTGTCATTCATCACCAGCAAGTCGCCGGCACGCAGCCACTGCGGCAAATCGACAAACAGATTGTCCGTGCGGCACTCGCCATCGACCACCAGCAGACGACTCGCCGAGCGTTGCGGCAAGGGCGTTTGGGCAATCAGTTCCGCCGGCAGGGCGTAGTCGAAATCGGCGAGTGTCAGAGGCATCGGGGAAACGAAGGACAGAAGTTTGCCGGCGCCGCGCGCCGAATCCTTGCCGCTGTATTCAGTCGTCGGTCTTCAGTTTCCTGAACGCCACCAGATCAACCAGAATCAACTGGCCGTCACACTCTTGAATAAGTCCCTGGGCAAGGAGATCGCGCATGACGCGACTGACCATCTCGCGCGAAGCGCCGATCATCTTCGCGATATCCTGTTTGGTGATCTTGTGCGTCACTACCTTGCGCCCGTCCACGATCTCCGCCGCTTCCAGCAGCAAGCGCGCAACGCGCCCATACACATCGAACAGCGCGAGGCTCTCGATGTTGCGGTCGGCCAGGCGCAAGCGCTTGGTCAGGTTGCGCATGATGAAGAGGGAAACATCGGGGTTCTCCGCCAGGCATTGCTTGAAGTCCTCCTTGCCGATTACCACCACTTCACTTGACTCGACTGCCAGCACGGTCGCCGAACGCGGATGGTCGTCGAGCACCCCCATTTCGCCAAACAGTTCCCCCGGCCCGAGCATGGAAAGAATGACTTCGCGCCCCTCCTCGTCACTGATCTGTACCTTCAAGACACCGGAAAGGACGAAGTAGATGTTGTCGGTATGATCGCCGGCGTGCAACACAACGGTGTGCCGCGGCACATGGCGCAGCATCGCCACGCGCAACAGCGGCCTGAGAGACTTGTCATCAAGCGTCTCGAAGATCGGCAGCGCCCGCAAGGTGGTCAATGAAACTCCAGCATTCGGCGAATTCACAACTTACCTCCGTGAAAACTGAAAACGTGCCCGACATGAGAACGCATGGCGGGCGTCGAGTGCAATCCAGGAATCGCCATTCTGCCTGTCGCGAATACGATTTGCCGGCCTGCTCGGCCTACTCGGACTGCTTTGCGCATGTTCTTGGTGCCGGGGGGGGAAGTCGAATCCCCATGCCTTGCGGCGGCGGTGTTTGAGACCGCTACGTCTACCGATTCCGTCACCCCGGCCCGGGATGTCGCGACACTGGAATACGTGCCGTGCGAGGCGCGCATTATCCGACAAAGTCGATCATCCCACAATGCGCCTATAATTTTGCGATGCAGGGCAACAACAATACCGGCGACATTTCAAAACCACGCCTCGCCGCTATCTCCGTGGCGGCCATGGGCGTGGTCTACGGCGATATCGGCACCAGCCCGCTTTACACCATGAAGGAAGTCTTCAACGGCCCGCACGCCGTGGCGGTGTCGCCGAATAACCTGCTGGGCATTCTCTCGCTGATTTTCTGGGCGCTGACCATCACGGTGACGCTCAAATACGTGATGTTCATCACCCGCGCCGACAACCGCGGCGAAGGCGGCATCATGGCCCTGACCTCGCTCGCCCTGCGTACTCGCGGCGCCGGACCGGGCATGTTGTGGCTGATGTCGATACTCGGCATATTCGGCGCCGGACTGTTCTACGGCGATGCGGTCATCACACCCGCCATGTCGGTACTTTCCGCCGTCGAAGGGCTGGAAGTGGCGACGCCGATGTTCAAACCCTACGTCGTACCCATCACCGTACTGGTTATCTGCGGCCTGTTTTTCTTTCAACCGCGCGGCACGGCCAGCGTCGGCGCCCTGTTCGGTCCCGTGATGCTGTTCTGGTTCGGCACACTGGGCGTGCTGGGCCTCTGGAATGTTCTCAAGCATCCGGCGGTAATCGCCGCCATCAACCCCTGGTACGCCGTGCACTTCTTCGTGGAAAACCGTTCCCATGCATGGCTGGCGCTGGGCGCGGTGGTGTTGGCGATCACCGGCGGCGAGGCGCTGTACGCCGACATGGGCCATTTCGGCCGACGACCGATAATGTGGGCCTGGCTCGGCTATGTCTTTCCCTGCCTGTACCTGAACTACCTTGGACAGGGCGCGTTGATCCTAGACAACCCGGCGGCGGTGAAAAATCCATTCTTCATGCTGGTGCCGGATGAACTGCTCTATCCCATGGTCGGCCTAGCCACCGCCGCCACCATCATCGCCTCGCAGGCGGTGATTTCCGGCGCGTTTTCGCTGACCAGCCAGGCCATGCAACTGGGTTACTGCCCGCGCCTCCCGGTCAAGTTCACCTCGGAACGCGAGAAGGGGCAGATCTACATTCCCAACATCAACTGGCTGTTGCTGCTGGCCGTGATCATTCTGGTGCTCGGCTTCAAGTCATCGTCTAATCTGGCCTCCGCCTATGGCATCGCGGTCACCCTGACCATGATGATCGACACCTTGCTCGCCTTCGTCGTGGTGCGCGCGCTGTGGAACTGGAACTGGGTCAAGGCCGGCCTGTTCCTGACGCTGTTCATCGTGGTGGACTTTGCGTTCTTCTCCGCCAATCTGGTCAAGGTGCTGGATGGCGGCTGGTTTCCGCTGATGCTTGGTCTGGGCATCTTCACCCTGTTTGCGACCTGGAAGCGTGGCCGCAAGCTGCTCTACGAGAGGCTCCAGCAGGATTCCATTCCGCTGGACGCCTTCATTACCAGCCTTCAGTACGGCGGTCCGCATCGCGTCGAGGGCACCGGCATATTCATGACCACGCGCCCCGACGGCGTGCCACGGGCCATGCTGCACAACATGCTGCACAACAAGGTGCTGCACGAACGGGTCATTCTGCTCAACGTCAACGTGCGGGATATTCCCCATGTCGACGAGAACGAGCGCATGCAAGTCGAATCGCTGAAGGAGGATTTCTACCGCATCGTGCTGAATTACGGTTTCAAGGATGATCCCAACATACCGCTGGCGCTGGAACTGTGCGCCCAACACGGCATGGCGCCGATAGAGATGATGGAAACCTCCTTTTTCCTTGGCCGCGAAACCATCGTCCCCAACCGCGTGCCGGCCATGACCCTGTGGCGACAAATACTGTTCACGTGGATGTTCCGCAATGCGGGGACGGCGACTGATTTCTTCAAGCTGCCGACCAATCGCGTCGTTGAACTCGGCACCCAGGTCGAGCTCTGACCGGAATTTCGGCTTTGACTCGGAGCCGTCCCGGCTAACATCCGGATACATGTTTCATGAAGCGAATCGTCTAAAATCGTTTCCATGAAAACATCCTCCCGTCTTGGACTGGCCGTTCTCGCTCTCATCATTCTCGCCGCTGCCGGCTACGCGGCATGGCGCTATTTCGGCACGGCAACCGATGCTCCCAAATTCAAGCTGGCGAAAGCCGAAACCGGCCCGCTGACGGCCGCCGTCTCCGCCACGGGAACCTTGAACCCGGTGGTTTCGGTGCAAGTCGGATCGCAGGTCTCCGGGCAGATCAAGGAAATTCTGGTCGACTTCAACTCGCCGGTGAAGGAAAACCAGTTGATCGCCCGCATCGATCCGGAAACCTTCCAGTACCGTTTGCGCCAGGCCGAGGCCGACGTCGACGCCGCGCGTGCCGCGCTCGGGGTGCAGCAGGCCGAAGTGCTGCGCGCCAAGGCCAACCTGGCGGAATTCCAGCGCGATTTCGAGCGCAAGAAGCTACTGGTGGAAAAGAACTTCATTTCCTCCGCCGAGCGCGAAAAGGCGCAAAGCGTTCTTGACGCCGGTCGCGCCTCCCTGCAGGTGGCGGAATCGCAGGCAAGGAATAGCGAGGCCCAGGTACGCCAGCGCGAAGCGCAACGGGGGCAGGCCCGCATCGATCTCGAACGCACGGCGATCAAGGCGCCGGTGAATGGCATCGTCGTCAAGCGCAGCATCGAGCCGGGGCAGACCGTTGCCGCCAGCCTGCAATCGCCCGAGTTGTTCATCATCGCCAAAAACCTGACCGACATGCAGGTGGAAACCTCGATCGACGAAGCCGATGTCGGTCGCATCATGGTTGGGCAAAAGGCCAGCTTCACGGTCGATGCCTTTGCCGGTCGCTCGTTCTCCGGCGAGGTCAAGCAAGTGCGCAAGGCCGCCACCGTAGTCTCCAACGTCGTTACCTACACGGTGGTGATTTCCGCCGCCAATCCCGAGCTCACCTTGCTTCCCGGCATGACCGCGAACGTGCGCGTGGTCACGGCGCAGAAGGAAGCAGCGCTCAAGGTGCCCAATGCCGCGTTGCGTTTCCGTCCGCCGGGCGGCGATGAAAAGAAGGCCGTGGCCGCCGTATCGCCAGCGCCGACTTCCGCCAAGGGCGGGGGTGCCTCCGGCGGTAGCCGCTCCGGCAGCGGTCGCTCTGGCGCGAGCGGCAACAGTGGCGGTGGCCGCGTCTGGATCATCGGCGAAGATGGCAAGCCGAAGGCGGTCAGCGTTCGTCTGGGCCTTACCGACGGCAGCATGACGGAGATCGTTTCCGGCGACATCAAGGAAGGCGACGAAGTGATTGTCGGCCAGCAAACCGCGAATGGCGCCAAGCAGACCGGCGTGCCCGGCCCGCGCCTGTTCTGAAATAGGCTCCTGGCCATGGCGGAAGCGCTGATCCGGGTCGAGGAACTGGCCAAGGAATACCGCATGGGCAGCAACGTGGTGCCGGCCCTGTGCGGCGTCAGCCTTGAAATCGCGGCGGGCGAATTTGTCGCCGTGATGGGCCCCTCCGGTTCCGGCAAATCCACCTTCATGAATATGCTCGGCTGCCTCGACCATCCCAGCGGCGGTCGCTACTGGCTCGACGGGCAGGAAGTCTCGCAGCTTTCCGGCGACGATCTGGCACGCATGCGCAATCGCAAGCTGGGTTTTGTCTTCCAGCATTTCAACCTGCTGGCCCGAACGACAGCGCTGGACAATGTCGCCCTGCCCCTGCTCTACAGCGCGGTGCCGCCGCATGAGCGCCGGCAGATGGCGGAACGGCGGCTGGCCCAGGTCGGCCTCGCCGAGCGTATGGATCACCACCCGGCACAACTCTCGGGCGGCCAGCAACAGCGCGTCGCCATCGACCGCGCGCTGGTGAATAATCCGCAACTGGTGCTGGCCGACGAGCCGACCGGCGCGCTCGATTCGCACACCAGCGTCGAGATCATGGCCCTGCTGCAACAGCTCAATCGCGACGGCATCACGATTGTCCTGGTGACCCACGAGCACGATGTCGCCTGTTTTGCCGGACGCATCATCGGTTTCCGCGACGGCAAGGTCATCGAAGACAAGCCCAATGCCGCCAACGACGCGGCGGCACTGCTCAAATGAACTTCGCCGCCACACTCAGGATCGCCCTGCTCGCCCTGCGCATCAACAAGATGCGCTCGGCGCTGACCATGCTCGGCATCATCATCGGCGTCGCCGCGGTGATTGTCATGATCGCCGTCGGCGGCGGCGCGCAGGCGCGGGTTGAGGACCAGATCCGCAGCCTCGGCTCGAACATCATCATGGTGCTGTCGGGTTCGATGACCTCGGGCGGGGCGCGCATGGGTTCCGGCTCGGGGCCGACAATTTTCGAGGACGACGCCTACGCCATGAGCCGCGAGATTGCTGAAATCCA
>JALNZB010000076.1 GCA_023229545.1 Sulfuritalea sp.
CTGGCGCCCTTCAGTCTTTCGATCTGGTACGAAATCAGCGACTACTCGCTCGAAGGTCTCGAAGCTGCACTGGTGCGCCAGGGCTTTCATCTCGACCGCAGCCTGTACTGCAAGCTGATGCGCGCCCTGGTGTATTTCTGCGAGGAAACCCAGATGCGCAACATGCGCGTGCCCGAGCGCCTGATCAAGAAATCGCACGAGGTCTATTCCAAGGCCTGGGAGCACCATCCCCACGGCGATCACGACGACACGCCGCCCGAACTGAGGCAGGACAGGTAGCCCGGCAGTGACCGACGAGCAACTGCTGCGCTACAGCCGCCACATCCTGCTGCCGCAGATCGGCATCGAGGGACAGGAGAACATCGTCAATGCCCGCGCGCTGGTCATCGGCGCCGGCGGCTTGGGTTCGCCCGCCGCCTATTACATGGTCTCGGCCGGCGTCGGCACGCTGGTGCTGGCCGATGGCGATACGGTCGACCTGACCAATCTGCAACGCCAGATTTTGCATCGCACCGATGCTGTCGGCATGGCAAAGAGCGAATCCGGCAAGCGCACGCTGAACGAAATCAACCCCGAATGCAAGGTTGTCGCGCTCACGGAGCGCCTTGCCGGCCCGCGTCTGGATCAGGAAGTCGCGCTGGCCGACGTGGTCCTCGACTGTTGCGACAATTTCGCCACGCGTCACGCCGTCAATCGCGCCTGCGTCAAGTTCGGCAAGCCGCTGGTGTCCGGTGCGGCAATCCGTTTCGACGGCCAGGTGGCGGTGTTCGATTCGCGCCAACCGAATGCGCCGTGTTACCACTGCCTGTTTCCCGAAGGTCAGGATGTCGAGGAAGTGCGTTGCGCCGTGATGGGCGTCTTCGCGCCGCTCACCGGCATCATCGGCACCGTGCAGGCGGCCGAAGCCCTGAAGCTGCTCATCGGCTGCGGCATCAGCCTCGCCGGACGTCTGCTGCTGCTCGATGGCATGGGCATGGAATGGCGTGAAATCAAGGTGCCGCGCGATCCGGGCTGCCTGGTGTGCGGCACAGCCGCAGTGAGGGCTTAGAGCAGCTTGCGATGCCGAATCCAGCTCGGTGCGTGACTGAGCGCCACGGAATACGCCAGGATCGACCAGAACAGCGGCACGCGTCCCGTCTCCCAGGCGACCAGCAGCATCACCAGCGCGATCTTAAGCAGCGTGCCGATGCCCTTGGCCTGGCGGAAGTAGATCGGGTTGGCCCAGGCATCGAGGGCGACAATGCCGAGACCGGATGTCACCATCAACGCGCCCCAGCTCACGGCTTCGCCCGCGCCCGCCAGCACCACCGTCGACATCCCGGCCAGACCGGCGATATGAAAGATGCGCAGAACATTGATCAGCAGCCCGCGACCGGGGAAGTCGCGGTGGCCGTCATCTTCAGCCTGGTCACGCAAAGCGGGCTCGAATGCGAAAGTCGGCGCCGACGACACGGCGCTCAATGATGTTCAGATGTCGGGCGCCGGCCAGATCGGTGAGTTCCGCCAGACCGAACATGCCGCGCGCCAGATCACCCAGCAGGATCGGCGCCTGGTAGATCAGCAGTTCGTCGACGCAGCCTTCGCGCAACAGCGAACCGTTGAGCCGGGCGCCGGCTTCGGCCAGCACTTCGTTGATGCCGCGTCGTCCAAGCTCCTGCAATAGCGCGGCAAGCTCCACCTTGCCCTGACCGTTGGGCAGCAACACGATCTCGGCGCCACGCGCGCGCAACGCGGCGCCGCGAGCATTGTCCTCGGCGGCGGCGATCAGCACATTGCCGCCTTCCAGCACGGCCGCGTCGGGCGGCGTTTCGAGCCGGCTGTCGATCACCACCTTGAGTGGCTGGCGCGTCGTCGGCACTTCGCGTGCGGTGAGGCGCGGGTTGTCGTCCCTGACCGTGCCGATGCCGGTCAGCACCGCGCAGGACCGCGCCCGCCAGGCATGGGCGTCGCGGCGCGCGGCAGGCCCGGTGATCCATTGCGAGGCGCCGTTGTTGAGCGCGGTCTTGCCGTCGAGACTGGCGGCAACCTTGAGCCGCAACCAGGGCCGACCGCGCGTCATGCGCGAGACGAAGCCGATATTGAGTTCCGTCGCTTCGGCGGCCAACAGCCCGCTGGCGACTTCGATGCCGGCGGCGGTCAGCTTCGCCAGGCCCTGTCCCGCCACCAGCGGATTCGGGTCCGTCATCGCCGCCACCACGCGCGCCACGCCGGCAGCGATCAGCGCATCGGCGCAAGGCGGGGTGCGACCGAAATGGCTGCATGGCTCCAGCGTGACATAGGCCGTGGCGCCTTTCGCCGTACCACCAGCGCCGACTATTGCAGCCAGCGCGCCAGCTTCGGCATGGGGCAGACCGGCCTTTTCGTGCCAGCCCTCGCCGATGACATTGCCATCTCTGACGACGATGCAGCCAACACGAGGGTTGGGGGTCGTGCTGTAAAGGCCGCGCCGCGCCAGTTGCAGGGCGCGCGCCATGAAGGCGTGATCGGCCGCCGAAAAGCTCGCCTGATTAGCCATGAAGTTCAGTCGAGAGAAATTTCCCTCCCCTTCAAGGGGAGGGGCAGGGTGGGGATGGGGTTCTTGGGGCGATGCATCAGGGTTTGGCCCGGGGCGAACGCGGCTTCTTAATCTCGCGTATCGCGTCGGAAAACTCATCGACGTCTTCGAAGTTGCGATACACCGAAGCAAAACGGAT
>JALNZB010000077.1 GCA_023229545.1 Sulfuritalea sp.
CTCGTCGAATGTCGCGCTTGGCCTCTTGTTCAGCCTCATGCTGGCTTTCCTAGCAAAACTGCTGATTGAATCCAGGATGCATGAAGAAGAACTCGAAGCACTGGTGATGCAGCGAACCACCGATATTCTGGCCTCGAAAAACCAGCTGGCCGCGATGCTCGAGGCGATTCCCGACCCAATGTGGGAACTCGGGCTGGATGGGTATTGCCATGGCTGCCATTCCTGGCGGGTCGAATCGCTGGCTACGCTCATGCTCGAGATGATCGGCCATACGGTGTGCGAAACGTTTCCACCCGCGGCGGCCGACACGATCATGGCCGCCTTGAGCGAGGCCCAAGCCAATGGTTCGTCGCACGGCAAGGAGATTGAACTGCGGCTTGCGCACGAACGGCTGTGGTTCGAGCTTTCGGTTGCCAGCAAAGCCAGCCAGCCCGGCGAGGAAGATCGTTTCATCGTTCTCGCCCGCGACATCACCGAGCGCAAGCGAACTGAAACAGAACTGCGCATCGCCGCCACCGCCTTCGAGTCGCAGGAAGGCATGCTGATCACCGACGCGAACAACGTGATCCTCCAGGTAAACCAGACATTTACCGAAATGACAGGCTACACGGCCGCTGAAGCAATAGGCCACACGCCCCGTCTGATCAGATCGGACCGGCACGACCCGGCCTTCTATGCCGCCATGTGGGAGACACTCAGGGCGAACGGTGTATGGCAGGGCGAAATCTGGAACCAGCGCAAGAATGGCGAAGTGTTTCCCTCCTTGCTCACCATCACCGCCGTGAAGGGACACGCCGGCGCCATCACCCATTTTGTCGGCAGCCAGCTGGACATCACCGAACGCAAGGCGGCCGAGGAGAAAATCGAGCATCTGGCCTACTTCGATGCGCTCACCGAGCTGCCCAACCGGCGCCTGCAGGCCGACCGTCTGCAACAGGCCGTGGCGGCGAGCGCGCGCAGCAAGAAGCACGGCGCGCTGCTTTTCCTCGACCTGGACAACTTCAAGACCCTCAACGACACGCTGGGTCATGAAATAGGCGATTTGTTGCTGCAACAGGTCGCCCAGCGGCTGCACGGTTGCGTCCGCAAAGGCGACACCGTGGCCCGCCTCGGCGGCGACGAATTCGTGGTCATTCTGCAGGATTTGAGCGAAAACTCGGAGGAGGCCGCTGCCCAGACGGAAGCCATCGGCGAGAAGATCCGCGCCACGCTGAGCCAGGCCTACACGATTGCCGGGCAAACGCAGCTCAGTACTCCGAGCATCGGCGTCACCCTCTTCGCTGGTGAGGACAAGAGCATCGACGAACTGATGAAACGCGCCGACCTCGCCCTGTATCAAGCCAAGGCCGCCGGGCGCAATACGCTGCGCTTCTTCGATCCGGACATGCAGACCCGGGTGTTGGCCCGCGCCAGGCTGGATGCCGACTTGCGCGAAGCCGTCCTGCAGGAACAATTCGTCCTCCACTATCAACCCCAGGTGGATGCCACGGCCGGCGTGATCGGTGCCGAGGCCTTGCTGCGTTGGCGACATCCACGACGCGGCATGGTGCTGCCAGCCGAATTCATTCCCCGCGCCGAGGACACGGGATTGATCCTGACCCTGGGCCACTGGGCACTGAAGACCGCGATCGCCCAACTGGTCAAATGGGCGGCGCGACCGGAAACCGCACACCTCATCCTGGCGGTGAATGTGAGTGTCCACCAGTTCGCCATGCCCGACTTCGTTGCCGACGTGGTGACATTGCTCGATCAATCCGGCGCCGACCCCCGCAAGCTCAAGCTGGAACTGACGGAGAGTCTGCTGATGGAGAATGCCGACGACGTCATCGCAAAAATGACCGCCTTGAAAGCGCGCGGCGTGAGCTTTTCGCTGGATGACTTCGGTACCGGATATTCGTCCCTCGCCTACCTCAAGCGTCTGCCCCTGGCTCAGTTGAAGATCGACCAGTCATTCGTGCGCGATGTGGCCACCAACGCCGGAGACGCCGTGATCGCCAATGCCATTATCGCCCTGGCCAACAGCATGGGCATGTCGGTGATCGCCGAAGGAGTGGAAACCGAGGAGCATCGAAGTTTTCTTGGCAGCCACGGCTGCCAGGTCTATCAGGGCTACCTGTTCAGCGCGCCATTGGCACTCGAGGAATTTCAGCGGTTTCTGGATAGCTACGAGACAACAAATAGCCCAGGTATTCCGGCAGCGCAGTAGGTGCAGCCGATCGCGCGTTACTTGCCGCTGCGAACCGCCGCCAGAATTCCCTGCATCAGAGCCAGCGGCGTCGGCGGACAGCCGGGAATTCGCAGATCGACGCCGACTACATTCTCGACCCCTCCGCAACTCGCATAGCTTTCGCCGAAGACCCCGCCATTGCAGCCGCAGTTTGGGGTCGGGCGTGCAGTCATAGGCGATGCGCAGCGCATTCTCCATGTTCTTCGTCACCGGGCCGGTCACCAGCAGCATGTCGGCATGGCGCGGGCTGGCGACAAACTTGATGCCGCGTCCCTCGAGGTTGTAATAGGGATTATTGAGGGCCTGAATTTCCAGCTCGCAGCCGTTGCAGGAACCGCCATCGACCTCGCGGATGGTCAACGCCCGGCCGAGAACATGCAGGATCTCGTCGTGCAGCCGGTCTATCTCCCGCTGCGGCCCGCCATCTGCGATTGGCGTGGGCC
>JALNZB010000078.1 GCA_023229545.1 Sulfuritalea sp.
GGTGGTGGCGATGGCGGAAAACTGCGCCAGGCGGTCCCAAACGATCCAGTAGCCGCCGATGCCCGAGATATAGGCGAACCAGATCAGCGGCACTCCGGTCACCCATGAATAGAGACGGAAGCCGTAGTAGCGGCCGAAAGCCCATTCCCGCAGCAGATGCAGCATCATGACCAGGACGAAGGCATCCGAGGCGTAGCGATGCAGGCTGCGCAGTATGCCGCCGAGATACCACTGCTCCTGCGACAGGTAGCCGATCGAACTGTAGACGCCTTCGATGCTGGTATCCAGCACGGTATAGAGATAAAGCCCGGTAGCGACGAGTATCCAGAGGAAATACAGACCCAGCGCACCCAGATGGCGCAGGGGATTGTCGGCGCCGCCAAAGGACGCATCGAGAAATATCTCGATGCGTTCGAAGAGGGTTTGCGCGTTGCCGCGCAAGGCTGCGTGCAAGCTCACGTTGGGAGATTCCATCACGTCGGTGCTAGTTGACGAAGGCCGACTATTAGCGGTTGATGATATGCAAGTCGGGGGCTTTCCGACTTGACTCGCATCAATCCGATTGAATCTTGTCCTTGCGGTGACTTCTCATGAAGCTCCATGCCACCCAGGCCATGAAGAACATGAAGCTGATGAAACCGGCAATCTCGAAATACAGCGCATAGTTGGTGCGGTATTTCCCGCTGACGGGATCGTAGACCGAGCAGAGTATTCTGATCCGGTCGGCGATCTCCTCCAGAGTGCCGATCTGCGGCGGAATGGGTGCGCCGGTGATCATCGCCTTGAGCGGTTCCGCCAGATCTTCGGCGGTAAATTTTTCGCCATACACCTGCCTGAATATCTTGCCATTGGCATCGACGATGGTGACCTGGTTCATGTGGTCGAAGCCCGCGGTCGTCGCGACATAGCTGAAGCCGAAATTTTGCGTCAGCTCGTCGACGATGGCTGCCGCCGGACTGAGGAATTCCCAGTTGGGCAGGTTGATGCCGTACTGGGTGGCAAAGATCTTCATTGCCTGGGGTGAATCGAAGGGCTGGTTGAAGCCGATGCTGACGATGTTGAAGCGATCGGCCCCGAGCACGTTGACCGTGGTCTCCACGGCCTTTTGCAGATTCTTCGTGGTGGTGGGGCAGACGTTGAAGCAGGCCGTATAGACGAAATTCACCAGCAGAGGCTTGCCGCGATATTGGGAAAGCGGTGTCGGCCGTTGCTGGCGATCGAGCAGCACATGGTCGCCAACGGGCTTGCCGATCACGCTCTGCGACAGCTGCAGCGCTGCCTTTTCGTCGAGCGTGGTGAGCGTCAGGCCGGTTCGGTCGCCCTGGGGACGTTCGACGGTTTTTGGACCCGGCGCCTTGTCGGCAGACAGGACGCAGCTCGCCGAAAAGATCAGGGCTGCCGCAAATGCAGCACGAAAAATTGAACGGATCACGGGGCGGACGCCAGACTAGAAACGAGCGTCGATGATTGCAGCAGTGAGTACCAGAGTCAACTGAGCCAGCGAGGCATGGAAGCATGTCATGGCTGTTTCACGGTTTGTGTTCTGCACCAGGCGCCAGGCCTTCTGGATGAACAGGAAGCCGCCAATGGCCGCTCCGGCAAAGTAGATTGCACCCAGGCCGAAGGCCAGCGGCAGCAATGTGGCTGCGACCAGCAGCAGGGTGCTGCCGAATATCGCCTTGGCTGCGCGATGGTCACCGACCACCACGGGCAGCATCGGCACGCCGGCTGCTGCGTAGTCGTCGCGGTAGGCAATCGCCAGACTCCAGAAGTGCGGCGGCGTCCACAGGAAGAGCACGAAGGCGAGGGACAGCGGCACCGCACCGACCTGTGGGTCAACCGCCGTTGCGCCGGCCAGAACGGCCCAACTGCCGGCCAGTCCGCCGAACACGATGTTGAGCCAGGTGCGGCGCTTGAGCCAGACCGTATAGACGATGGCGTAGAAGAAGGCGCCGAGGAAGGTGAACAGCGCGGCCCAGGCATTCAGCGCGAGCCAGGCAGCGGCGACCGAGATCGCCATCAGGCCGAAGATGACCACCAGCCAAATCGGACCGTGCTGGACTTCGCCGGTGGCGAAGGGCCGGTTGCGGGTGCGCGACATCAGCGGATCGGTGTCGTGCTCGTAATACTGGTTGAAGGCGCCGGCACTGGCAGAGGAAACCAGCACGGCGAGCGTCAGCGTGATCAACTGCAACAAAGTCAGGCTTGGGCCGGTGCTGACCGATAAGCCGGCCAGGGCGGTGAAGGTGATGACGACGCCGATGCGCAGTTTGAACACTCCCATGATTGCACGGAAGGGAATGCCGGTCGTTTTTGTGGGGCGCAGCGTCGATTCCATTGAGTGTCTGTGGGTTGGTATCGTTGTAATTTTTGTCACTGTTGAAACCTGCTTGAATCGAGCCTGTTTGCCAAGCCCGATTCAGGCAGGTTCCCCGCACCGGGTGCGGGGAACCATTGGGGCTGAGTTTAGCTGAGGCCCCAGACTTCGGACAGGTACTTCCAGTTCACGAAGTAGTAGAGGACGAAGCAGACCAGCAAGGTCATTGCCAGAACCACCGTACCCGCTACGTTGGCATGCTCTTCGCTGCCGGTATGGCCAGCGCTGGCAGCTACAG
>JALNZB010000011.1 GCA_023229545.1 Sulfuritalea sp.
ATAGTGCTGAGCGTCATGACGCCGAACGTTTGAGTTCAGGGGCGCTGCGCGGCTTCATCGCGCAGCGTCCCCTGGAACGATGGGTTGGGCCTCGCGGGTTGTGAATGAATCATTCGGCTGATTCATTCAGTTCCATGAATAGTCCAGCGCTGTACCAAACGCTATTTCGCATGGGATCATCGTCAAACAAACGACCGAGAATCGAAACTAATGGAAACCAATTGCCACCATGGGCGTCCATGGGGTCTCTATACAGCCCTTCCGAAAAATGGGCGATGAAGCAGTATCTGGGGTCACCCGGTGGGGAGGGCAAAGGAAGCGTCTTTCTAAACTCCGCCTCGGTTAACCACGTACATTCAGAACCCGAGTTCATTTCAATAACCTTTCCAGAATAGAACGCTAGCGCAAAAATCAAATTCTGGCATTTTGGATCGGCAAGAAATTCGTAGAGCGATCGCGTATTTACTCGACGGATGCCGTCCAGCATTTTGTCTATTCTTTTCAGGCTTTGCTCGGAGAAATCAAGCATCAATTTCTGTGCTTCCGCTTGATACGCGATCCCACTTCGCAGCCGATACCCCCCGAGAAGCACTCGGATATAAATCGCTGCACGGAAGTCATTGGAGATATTGGTCATACCTTGTCCACGTTAGCTGTCAGGATGGGTGAGACATGCGATTACCATAGCTTCCACCAAGGCTTATCGCTGCTTGTATGTTTGCTCCTGCCTATGCCCGATTTCCCCTGCACCGATGTTGGCATGAGATCACTCTGATTGTTTGAATTCAAATCCGCAGTTAGAACGCTGGCTCCGTGATACACGCCAAATGCATTCGGGTCTGGTGCAAATAGCCTGCCTGCAGCCGCCTCGGCCGGTTGCAAAAAACCAGAACCTAAGTGATCTGAAAAAACAGCGTACGCCGACCTAAACATTGCATCTGTATTGGTTGCTTTCTTTGGGGCAATTGTTGGAAATGCCTTCTGCACTTCCTCAAATGATTGCCAGGAGCACTTTTTCCCTGTACCTATTTCTACAACTTTCGCTGTGTAGAACACTACCGCCAGAATAAATACAGGGTTTTCCTGCGCATCAAAAAAATCGTCATAGGAAAGGCCGGGATTTACTCGCAATCTATCGAGCAAGAGATCGATTCGTCTTAGGCTTTCTAGCGAAAAGTCTAACTTGCAGGCTCTTAGCTCATCTTCGAAGGCCATGCCATATGGCAGATGGTATTTGCCAAGCAACGACATGATGAATTGTCTGGAGTGGTTCGCTATAACGGGATTGCTCACTTAGCACCTCGCGAGTTCATTTGCCGTAGATATGAAAGGCCCAACGTAGAGCTAACCGGCGCTGCGCGGCCTTATCGCGCAGCGTCCAGCGACCGAAGGGAGCGAGGTTGAGCGCCGGGTTAGCTCGCACAGGCCGCTGCAGAGTCGTCTTGACGTTCATTCAGTCATGGAAAGATAGAAATGGTTACTGAGCGATTTGACTTCTTCAAGCTCTGGTCCTGCAACGGCAATGAATTGGACTACGCACGCAATTGTTAGAGCGTACCCGGACTTTTGGGCCATCAGTTCATTACCCTCCGAGGGCAGCACAACAAACCCGTGTTTTGCAGCCACCTGAACCGCCGTCACGCGACATACCTCAGTTGAGGTTTGTCTGGAAAACGACCGAATCATCATGAAATTGGGCTGCTCTGTTTGCATTTGGTCAATTGATTTCCTGGCGACATACACTGGAGAAGCACCAGAATCGATTTCCTCCTTCAGGACATATGCTCCGCGTGGAACGGCTTCAAGTTGCGATTGCTGAAGGATAGCAACGTGCGCGCCCCAGCCTGCCGCAAATGCGGTTATCCCAGTAATGGCGATTGCGAGAAATGGACTATTTTCGAGTTTCTCTTTGAATGTCATGACGTTGCGATCAACTTAAGAGCTAACGTTCAAGGTAACAGGCCGCCGCGCGCGGGCGTTGCCGAAGAATAGACGAGCTTATTTCGGCGGTCCTGTTGACCGCAGAGTTAGGGCGCTGGTTGATACGGAGAAAGATGATGAATGACGAATTTCGACGGTGGGCGGCTGATGAGGGGTTGTTTTTCGGGGACGTCAAAATCGAAGAACACCCCATTACAGAATGGGCGTGGCGCGCGTGGCAACGGTCGACGACGATAGAGCGCGAGGCGTGCGCGAAGGTGTGCGAGGAAACAAATGACGGCTTTGATAGGGAGGTTCGTGGCCTACACAAGAACCCCACTCCAGAGTCGTGTGCGGATGCCATACGGATGCGCTCTAACGTTCAAGCTGAGGGGGCTGCGCAGGCCTTATCGCGCAGCTCCCCTCGAGCGCCGGGTTGGGCCTCGGCGGCCGAATGGACGGGGAAGCCGAAGGCTGCTGCGTTGCTGCGCGACCGGGCGCGGCAACAAGACAAACACGCACTAAAGAAAGGTCGCAGGCGCTTGAGTAGCGGCGCATATAACTTACGTTCCGAACGTGTTGAATGCGATGAAGACGCCAGCATAAAGCGAAACGAGCGTAGCTGGCACCGCACATGCCGCCAATTTTCCCGAGCGGTGCGATGTGGCACCCAAAATCGATGACCTGAGAAGCACCAACCAATAGGCGACTAGGGCAATAGCCGACGACACCAGTAGCCAGGCAGGGATTACCACGGCGGACGGAAGATGCAGGCCAAAGAAGTGCGAACCGTATGCGGAAACGAGAAAGGCGACGTGGAGGCTTGCGATCACCGAAAGTCGCGCCAGCAGCTTCATGGTTGAGAGGCCCAACGTTTGAATTCACCGGCGCTGCGCGGCTTCATCGCGCAGCGTCCGGTGGAATGATGGGTTGGGCATAGCCATTAGCAGACCTCCAGCGCTGAACTTCCATATTGCATGCTTATTGAATTGCTATGGATTGCTATCGAGGTATTTCTTGATCACTTTCAGATAAGGGCTGTCAGACATCAAGCGGCGATAGATGTACTTATTGAACGCAACCCGAACCTTCGTGTTCTTCAAGAATGCGCCACGATAGTCGGAAATCATGGCATTCGGATTCTTGTATCCGTCCATGCGGTGAAAGATTTCACCTTGGCGCAAGTCGCTCCATACATACAGAAGTTCTATTGGGTCAATGCCATCGCTCATAAGGCTGGCTTCGTCGATGCCATAGAGATTCAGGAGCTTCGGGAAGTCGTGCAGTCTTTCCTCATTTGTCTCTGTTTGGGCAACTAACGCAGCGTTTCTGCTAACGACTATGTTTGCCTCAAATGTCTTTCGAGCAAAGTAGGCGGCACACAAACTGATTACCGCAGAAGCCACCGCAGTTAGTAACGCGAGTAACTCAATGGACATGGAGAACTCCTTTAAGTGTTAGATGACGCATCCGGATATGCCCAACGTAGAAGTGAGCGGCCTGCGCGGCTTTTTGCGCAGGTCCGCTCGACTGCCGGGTTAGGGGATGCGATCGGCATATAACACGACTCAGTGATGACGCGCTATTGCTTCAGCACACCCAAAGTAATCGCACGGTCTTTCACGCGAGGATCGCGAATATGGTCGTAGGTAATGTTGTCTTTAATTCCAATGGAAGGAGAGGCAGCGGCTTGTTGTATACGGTCTAGGCACTTATTAACCTGCTGCTCGGCGGGGCCTCGATCTACCTTCATGTCGTGACGGGCAAGGTAGTCAGGTTTCACTCGGTCTGGAAAGTGAATTTTTTCAAGACAACTCGGCTCTTTGATTCCCAAGACTGATGACACAACTGAATCAGCCATAAAAAGATTTTTGAACTGACCTTCGGGTATTTCAAGTAATGGATTCCCCCTGCCGCAACCTGCCAAAACGGCAGCTACAAAGAGTGCAATAGGAATGTGTTTCATTGAATTCTCCATGATGGAAAAGATACAACTACGGACTTTGCTGAGTATCCCCTAACGTCCGAATTGAGGGGGATGAGCGCCGCTAGGCGCGAAGCTCCCCTCGAATGACGAGTTAGAGCGCTGGACGCAAAGACTACGAAAGGACAAGAGAATGGACAGAGAAACAGCAATTCGCATTTGGGACGAGACGCCTGGACTGCGAAACGTCGTGACAGGGCGCTCTCTCGAAGAGTTCGCAAACCGAGTGCTAGCGGAAGGCTTGCGCGAACTCCGGGCCGACTTCGATGCCCTGAAAGATCGGCATGAGGCCGACGTACTGGCAGAGCGTGAAGCGTGTGCCCTATTGTGCGAAGTAGAAGGACGCGGGCATCGCGACGGATTCGGAGAGCACTGCGCGGCGATAATACGGATGCGCTCTAACGTCTGAATTCACCGGCCTGCGCGGCTTTTCGCGCAGGTCCGGTGGAATGATGGGTTGGGCCGCACGCCAACTTCTACCTTGGCGCCCACTCACCAGCATTGTTGTAATTCCGCGAGCCAACAAAGCCGGCTGCTTGCCACATTAAATCAAATGCCGGCCTCATTGCCTTTTCAGGTGACACCTCTGACCGCGCAACGATATCTGGCAATACAAGAATCTTTCGATCAAACAGCGTTTGATGCGGATCATCGAAACCCCAGTCAGAATGGACACCTAGCCTTACCTCATCTGCATGGAGCAATGAGAGCATCACTGCGCACTCGTAGTTGAGACCGAGCCGATCGAGCTCTCCTCGGAAATTGCCAAGTAGTGCGATTAGGTACTCTTCATAGCTCTGACTGGCCAGGAGCACTCGCCCGTCCTCCATGCGCCGTGTAAGCACGAGCGTGGATTCGAAGAATCCGTTACGAAAGAACTGTGAATAGCCGTGAGTTTCGCCTTGTGGCGTTTCATTACGTACAACCAATGCCCCGTCAAGGTTTAACCGAGCTAACCCCCCAGATGTTCCAATGACAGGAAGCCTCCCCTGATTTGTGTATGGAACAGGATCAATCTGTACGAGCCCAAGTGCGGCCTGAGTCGGTACTAGGTGGGCGACAAGTACAGGACCGTCGACAAGTTGTTGCGGGGCATTTCCGCTGAGTATCTTGCCGAGTCGTTCAGTACGGAAGTCACTTAATTTCTGCGTTTGATTCTCTGTACGTAGAAATAATGACCGAATTTCGGGGACATCAAGCTGGCGCTTACGGAGTCCATCGCGGATGAAAAAATGCTGATTCGTCCTTACGCGATGAGGCCCAGCCCAGCTTTGTGGAATACGTACAACGATTACATAGCCGTCAGTCCCAGCAACAGAAACTTGTACCGCGTGAACCTTTACACCAGGTAACCGTGGTTCAGCTAGGTTAAGTAGAAAATCTTGTAGACGCCGAATTTCTTGATCCACATTTGAAATGACTTGAGGCATTACCCTCGATGCTTGAGCT
This sequence comes from Sulfuritalea sp., assembly GCA_023229545.1. Lineage (GTDB taxonomy): Bacteria > Pseudomonadota > Gammaproteobacteria > Burkholderiales > Rhodocyclaceae > Sulfuritalea. Next base: position 5,354 of record JALNZB010000011.1, read on the forward strand.
TGTCCATCCTCATCGACACCGAAGACCAAATCTCCTCCCCCCGAATTGGCAAAGGCAGTCGTGTCCGCCAAGAACTCGTGCTTGGCAGCATCGTTCCACGCTGTTGGCAAGTCACGCTTGAAATCTAGGTGCGGGCCTTCGCGTGTCTGATCGGCAACAAGCTGCTCTATGTGTGCTTGCGTGATAGACGAGAGATCATTCGGAAGAGTCATATCGTTATGCGTTCAGTGAGCTGAGGTTATAGGCACGTTGTGCGGCCCAACGTTTGAGTTCAGGGGCGCTGCGCGGCTTCATCGCGCAGCGTCCCCTGGAACGATGGGTTGGGCGGCGTTTCATTTCTTGGCGTTCTGGTCGAGATACTGCTGCCAGATGTCTTTGATTGACTTCCCGTCGTCTGTCACCCGATGGGCCGGCCCGCGAACGGAATTGCTCTTGAAGCCTACGCTGGCAAGCAGTTCCTGAGCAAGGTTGCTCATAGAGTACCGCTGACTGTTGTAGATCACGTCACCGCCAGAGATAACCACGGAAAGTTTTTGCACTCGGTTGCCTTGGTAGTCGACGAGATACAACTTCTGCCCATTCCGCAGGAAGCCATTCTTGACCAACACCTCCAGATCGGCTTTCGGTGCTTTTGATCGACTGCTCGCCGCCGCAAGATTTTCTGCCAGCAGTTCATCCAGTTCAGCATCCGCGCCCGCAGGTGACCTTTTCACCCCGGTTGCGCTTACTACAGTATCGATACCCAGCAGGCGGCGAAGTGTTGAATTTGGCGTATCAACAAATGGCCGAGCATGCTTTTGCAGATGGGCAAACACGTCACCGTCGATCTTGATGGACTCCATGATGCGTTCCTTTCTTACGTTAAGGTAGGATAAGAATAGGATAAGAATCCCACTAAGTCAAGAATAAGAATAAGCGCGACGCCGCCCTCGACGCCCAACGTAGAGGTAACCGGCGCTGCGCGGCTTTATCGCGCTGCGTCCGTGTTGACCGCCGGGTTAGGTGCTGGATCACTCGTAGGTCTCAGCAGGTTTTAGACCAAGCGATGCGCCAAACATCTGCGAGGCACAAAAATATGACATGAAAGCCAATAATTCCGATATTTCCTTTTCGGAAAACTCCGTTCTAAGTTTGTTGAACGCACTATCGTCAATGTTCTTGGCGCCTAGAACGAAGCGCTTGGCAAAATCAACAGCAAGGAGGGTCTTTTGATCAGGTAGATGCTCGTCAGGCCGACCGGCTTTCGCCATGCAGTATTCGCAACCGTTACCAAAGGCCAGCTCTCTGCGCACTTGTTCAAGAAGCTCTGGCACAAATGTGTTGCTTGTATAAAAAGCATTTTCAAGAGCCGACCATTTTTCGAGAATTCCCGGCGCATGGCCCAGTAATCTTTCCCAGGGAGTACGTCCATTCTCAGACAATGAAATGCGCGACATAGAAGCACCTAACGTAAAGTGGACACCCTAAAACAGCTCGTCAAAGACGGCGTATAGGTGTATAAAGCCGGTTGTCGTTTGATAACGTATTGAGTTATCACGAAAACAATCGTCGTGGCACCCTAAAGGTTCAGGGAAATACACCATGTCAAATCCTCCGAAATTGCTCGACCAGGTGCGCGAGAAGCTGCGGGTGAAGCACTACGCCATTCGCACCGAACAAACTTATGTAGATTGGATTAGACGCTTTATTCTGTTTCATGACAAGAGGCATCCAAAAGATATGGGCGCGTCGGACATTGAAACGTTTCTGACGCATCTGGCGGTGGCGGGCAAGGTGGCCGCTTCGACGCAGAATCAGGCCAAGTCGGCGTTGCTGTTTCTGTATCGCGAGGTGCTGGAAATCGAGTTGCCCTGGCTCGACAAGGTGACGCAGGCCAAGGCGCCGAAGCGCTTGCCGGTGGTGCTGACGGTGGAGGAGACGCAGGCCGTGCTGTCGCGCATCAAGGGCACCCACGCGTTGATTGCGGGTCTGTTGTATGGCGGGGGCATGCGCCTGATGGAGGCGGTGCGCCTGCGCGTGAAGGATGTCGATTTTGCGCGCCGCGAAATCCTGGTGCGCGAAGGCAAGGGCTTCAAGGATAGGGTGACGATGCTGCCGGATGTCCTTGTTGCGCCGCTCAAGCTCCATCTGGCGAAAGTCAAGGCCTTGCACGATGAAGACCTCGCCGCCGGGAATGGCGAGGTGTATCTGCCGTTCGCGCTGGACCGCAAATACCCGGCTGCAGGGCGAGAGTGGGCTTGGCAGTATGTCTTTCCCGCGCGGGATTTGTCGGTCGATCCGCGCTCTGAGAAAAAGCGTCGCCACCATCTCGACGAAAAGGGCGTTCAGCGCGCCATGAAGCAGGCGGTGCGCGACGCGGGCCTTACCAAACTGGCGACGCCGCACACGCTACGCCATTCCTTTGCCACGCATCTGTTGCAATCCGGTTATGACATCCGCACCGTGCAGGAGCTGCTGGGCCATTCGGATGTTGCCACCACCATGATCTACACCCACGTCCTCAATCGCGGGGGGCGAGGAGTGGTCAGTCCCATCGACAAGATGGGGCTGACGTGAAGCACCGCTTCACGAACGAGGAGCCGGCGAGCTGTGCAAAGCGAGCCGTGGACCGAGGAGTGGTCAGTCCCATCGACAAGATGGGGCTGACGTGAAGCACCGCTTCACGAACGAGGAGCCGGCGAGCTGTGAAAAGCGAGCCGTGGACCGAGGAGTGCTCAGTCCCATCGACAAGATGGGCATTTTGAGTCATGGGCTGGACGCCTGTGCGCCCTAGGCGTATAGTTAGACGATGCATACCGTAGTTGAAACATTGCTGTTCCAGCGTCAATGGCCGCTTTATTGGACCGAAGAGGAACGCGGCGCGTTCGCTGCGTATATTGCAGAGTACCCCACTGCCGGAGATGTCGTGCCCAGGTCCGGCGGCATTCGCAAGGTGCGTTGGGGAATGTCTGGTTCGGGCAAGTCGGGCGGTGTTCGGGTGATCTATTTCACTCGCAACGCAGAAGGTGAAGTGGTCTTGCTCACGCTGTACGCGAAGTCGAAAACTGACAACCTCACCGGCCCCAAGTTGAAGGAGATTCGCCGTGCCCTCGAAGAGTAAGCCCCTCACCAAGTCTGAATTGGCAGCCCATGAAGCCAAACGCGACCTTGCTGCTGACCTGTTGCAGTCAGTGCGCGAAATGAAGGCCGGTCAGGTTCATGTTGTTTCATCGCCTGTCATCGAGGCGCGCAAGAAGACTGGCCTGTCTCAGTCCCAATTCGCGGCGCTCATTGGTGTATCTGTTCGCACTTTGCAAGGTTGGGAGCAAGGCCGCAAGCAGCCGAGCGGCGCTGCCCGTACCTTGCTGGCCATCGCCAGCACAAATCCGAAGGCTGTACTTGCGGTTGCCGGCAGGTAGCGCTTCGTGCGGCAGGGGTCCAACCCGTTCGTCTGGCACCCGGGTCGCGCCAGACGCTTTCCGGGTTTGAGAGCGCCGCAACCCGGCCCGTGAATCCTTGATGCCGCCCTGGCTCGCCGCCCTCTTCACCCGACGCATGTTGATCTGCGTGTTCACCGGCTTTTCGTCCGGGCTGCCGCTGTATCTGCTGCTCAACCTGGTGCCGGCCTGGTTGCGCTCGGAGGGCGTCGATCTGAAGATGATCGGGCTGTTTGCGCTGATCCAGTTTCCCTACACCTGGAAGTTCCTCTGGTCGCCGCTGCTCGACCGCTACGCGCCGCCCCTGGGTCGCCGTCGCGGCTGGATGCTGATTACGCAGGTCGGCCTGCTGGCGGTAATCGCTTCGCTCGGCCAGTTTTCGCCGGATCGCGAGATCGTGTCGATTCTCTGGCTCACCGCCGGCGTGGCGCTGCTGTCGGCGACGCAGGACATCGCGCTCGACGCTTACCGCCGCGAGATTCTTTCCGAGGCGGAACTGGGTCTGGGCAACTCGGTGCATGTCAATGCTTACCGCATCGCCGGGCTGGTGCCGGGTTCGCTGTCCCTGATCCTGGCCGACCGCCTGCCGTGGAGCGAGGTCTTCGTCATCACCGCGCTGTTCATGCTGCCGGGCATGGCGCTGGCCTTGCGGGTGCGCGAGCCTCTGGTCGCTGGCGGCGCGCCGAAAACGCTGCGGCAGGCGGTGGTCGAGCCTTTCCACGAGTTCATCAACCGCGCCGGGTTGCGCGAGGCGCTGCTGATCCTCGGCTTTATCTTCCTTTACAAGCTGGGCGATTCAATGTGCACGGCGCTGGCCACGCCCTTCTATCTGGACATGGGTTTTGCCAAGTCGCAGATTGGCCTGGTGGCGAAAAATGCCGGGCTGTGGCCTGCCGTGATTGGCGGCCTGATCGGCGGGCTGTGGATGGTCAAGCTGGGCATCAATCGCGCGCTGTGGCTGTTCGGCGTGGTGCAACTGGTGTCGATCTTCGGCTTTGCCTGGCTGGCCTGGCTCGGTCCGCGCGTCGAGGTCGGCGCGGCGGAACTGGCGCAACTGGCGCTGGTGATCGGTTTCGAGGCGCTCGGCGTGGGGCTGGGCACGGCGGCCTTCGTCGCCTTCATCGCCCGCGCCACCCATCCGCTGTACACAGCGACTCAACTGGCCCTATTCACCAGTTTGGCGGCCGTGCCGCGCACTTTCCTCAATGCCACCACGGGCTTCCTCATTGAACAGATGGGCTGGTTCAGCTTCTTCCTGCTCTGCGCGGCGCTCGCCGTGCCAGGCATGGCGCTGCTTTTCAGGGTGGCGCCGTGGAACGTCAAACCACCGGCATAAATTCCGTCACTGTCGTAATGGGTATTCCTGATGTCATGGGCGTGGCGTGGCGCGCCGTTGCGTCAATCCAACACGCTCCTCCAATTACCAACTGCATTCAACTTTTCGGCGCTGGCGACGTTATATCCTCTGAAGCGCACGGTTCCACAACAGGAGTCCGAAATGTTAATGGTGATGGAAATGAGTACAGGCAAATTCGTCGAGGATGAATTCGGAGCGTTTGAGGACGAAGTTCTCGGCGCCGAGTGGACGCCCGCGAGCCCGGAGCTTCAGCTCGGCTTGCAGGAAGTTCAGCATCGCGCAGCGACATCGCATGATGTCGATGCCGAGGCGTTCCTTTCCGCGATGTACCGCAACCAACAGTGAACGCCGGCACAACTGGCTAACGACTGTTGCAACCGTCGTGCGCTTCGATGATCGGAAGCGCACGCGCGGTTTCCATTGGTTCCATTTCCACGCCCTCCGTATCTCCCGTTCTTCCGGCAACCCTCTGCTTTATTCGCTTATTCGCCCGCCGCTTTCGCCGTCTTGCAGCCGGTGAAAGCCGCCGCGCCATCGCTCAGTTTCGCTTCGTTGCCGCTGATCTCCAGCACCGCAATGCCGTTGCTGTAATGCCCGGCAGCCGTGCCGAGTTTGGCGAGGCGAACTTCCCGCTCCGGCAGGATCAGCCAGACCGCATCGCCGCCGTCCAGCGCGCGGACGTAAAAACGCTTGCCGGCGGCGCACTGGTATTCGGTCGCATTGGCCGGCGTGCGCGACCGTTCCGGCGTCGTGTCGCCGCCAAAAGGCAGATACTTCCTGACGTTCATGTCGCCGCAACCCGCCAGCAGCGATATGCAAGCGACGCTGGCAGCCATTGCGCGCATCGGTATTTGTTTCATGCTTTTTCTCCGTTAGCGTTAAATAACTCGTTCGGAGCGACGGGTGATAGTCGAGCGAAGCGAGCCGATCAGTAACCCCCCGTGAGGGGGGATGGGGGGGCGGGCCTTCAATTTGCCTTTCGCGTGTTTCATCTTCTGCGGGTGGAGCTTGCGCCTATGAGCGTTAACTACAAGGCATGCACACGGTCGTTGCGGGCGAAGCCGACGAGCGGCTCCGGCACGCCGCGCCCCAGCGCGATTACTTTGAACAGTTCGCCCATTTCGTCGGGCGAGATAAGTACATTCACCGCGCCGCGCTGGCGCAGTTCGGCGGCAGTTATGTCCCCGGCGGCGCCGGGGACGGTATCCCTTTCGGACGCCGTCCCGCCAGCGCCGACTGTTGCTACCTCCAGCAATTCGCCGATGCCGCAGTTCATCAGGAAGCTGGCCTGGCTGGTATAACCGAGCACGTCCAGCCCGGCGTCGAAGCCGGCTTCGGCCACCGCCGTGAAGTCGACGTGCGAGGTGATGTCGGACAGGCCGGGCAGCCACAAGGGATCGTCATGCAGCCGATGCCGGTAGTGGCAGCGCAGTGTGCCGCCGTCGCGCTGCGAGTGGTACAGCTCGTGGCGCGGCAGGCCGTAGTCGATCAGCAGCAGCGCGCCCGTTTCCAGGCGCCGCGCCAGTTCGCCGACCCAGGCGCGGGCGGCGAGGTTGATCTCGCCGCGATAGGGCGGCGCTACCGGCAATTCCGTCGCTACCGCCATTGCCGCCACTGCCAGTGCGGTGGATGCCGGTCGTTCGGCCATCGCCAGGCGACCATCGGCCAGGGCGACGCCGCCTTCGAGAATGCCGGGCGCCGGCGCTTCATCGCTCCAGTGCAGGACATGGGTCGGCATCGCGTCGAGCACTTCGTTGGCCAGCAGGCAGCCGGAAAAACGCTCCGGCAATTGGTCCAGCCAGTCGACGCGGTCGGCGAGTTGCGGCGCATGTTCGGCCAGCGTCGCCTGCTGCCGCGCGCGCAATTCGCCGGAAAGTTCGAGGATGCGGTAACGCTGCGGCGCGCAACCCAGCGCGTCCAGCGCCAGCAGCAAATCGACCGCCAACCGCCCGCTGCCGGCGCCGGCTTCGATGATCTCCGGGCTGGAAGCGGCGAGGATTTGCGCCACCTGCCGCGCCAATGCCCGACCGAAAAGCGGCGTCAGTTCCGGCGCGGTGAGGAAGTCGCCGCCGACGCGATGGCCGCCGAACTTGTGCGAGCCGCCCGAGTAATAGCCCAGGCCCGGCGCGTAGAGCGCCAGCTCCATGTAGCGGGCGAAGGACATCCAGCCGCCGCTCGCGGCAATTTCCGCCGCGACGATCTGCGTCAGCGCCTCACTGGCGGCCAGCGCTTCGCCGGAAGCTTCGGGAAGATCGGCTTGCATCAGGGCGCCGCCTGCCTCATATCAGCCCGCCGCTTTTCTCGCCGCGCTCGTACACGATGTGGGCGCGACCGACCAGCAGCGTGTCGAGCGCGCCGATCTGGGTTGCGTCCTTGTTGGTGTAGGGCAGCTTGTGCAGGATGTAGCGCAGGGCATTGAGCCGCGCGCGCTTCTTGCAGTCGGACTTGATCACCGTCCATGGCGCGTCCGCCGTGTCGGTATGGAAGAACATCGCCTCTTTGGCCTTGGTGTATTCGTCCCATTTGTCGAGCGAGGCCAGGTCGATCGGCGACAGCTTCCACTGCTTGAGCGGATGCGTTTCGCGTTCCTTGAAACGGCGGTGCTGCTCGGGCCGCGACACGGAGAACCAGAACTTGATCAGATGCACGCCGCTTCGCACCAGCGTGCGCTCGAACTCCGGCGTCTGGCGCATGAATTCCTCATATTCCGTCTCGCTGCAAAAGCCCATGACGCGCTCGACGCCGGCGCGGTTGTACCAGGAACGGTCGAACAGCGCGATCTCGCCGGCGGTCGGCAGGTGCTGCACGTAGCGCTGGAAATACCATTGGCCGCGCTCGGTCTCGGACGGCTTTTCGAGGGCCACGACATGCGCGCCGCGCGGATTCAGGTGCTCCATGAAGCGCTTGATGGTGCCGCCCTTGCCCGCCGCGTCGCGGCCCTCGAACAGGATCACCATCTTCTGCCCGGTGTCCTTGACCCAGGCTTGCAGCTTGAGCAGTTCGACCTGCAAATGGTATTTCTGTTTTTCGTAGTTCCTGCGCGTCATCAGGTGGCGATAGGGGTAGCCGCCTTCGCGCCAGTCGGGCGCCAGCTCGTCATCCGGGTGTTCGCTGGCGGCGACTTCGCGCTCCAGCAGCGCCTGTTTCAGTGCCTCGACATCATCCGGCGAGGCGCCTTCGACCACGGCCTTGAGCGCCCGCGCCAGCTTGGCGCCCTCGCCGGGTTTGGCATGGGCGACGATGTCGCGCACCGCCTCGACCTTTGAATCGCGGGCGGCATCCGAGCGGTCCTTGACCACGAACGAGGATATGCCCTTTGCCGTGCGCGAAGGCGCGACATCGCCGGACGCGGGCCGCCGTTGCGGTCGCGCCGGTGCGGCGGCAGTCTTGGCGGTTGCCTTTGGCGGAGTCTTGCGCGGTGCCGCGCCTGGCTTGCTCCGGGATTTCACTGCCACTTTGTTCTCCTGACCGGGAAAATACGTCACGAATGACTCGACTTTACCGTGAAACGTCGAATAACTTCATGAAACACCTCATCATCGCGGGTGGCGCCAACCGCCATGCGCGGTAGTATGAACATGCCGGATTGCGAAGATCATCGCCCTCGAACATTGACTGGATCCTTCGCCATTCGAGGCGCGCCAAGTGACATCGAACGCGATTTGCTATTTAATGCCGGCAAAACCGAGTAAGGAGGCATCCAATGTTTCGACTTTCCGACATCAAGATATGGATACGGCTGACGTCGTCAATTTGGGTGGTGCTTGTCGTCGCCTGGGCCAGCATGATTTTCTGGGAAAGTCGCGCCAACTGGCATGCCGCCGTCGATCAGGCGGAGGATTTCTCGCTGAGCATGCATGATTCGACGATGGCCGGCCTTACCGCGCTGATGATCGTCGATACGATGGACAAAAAGCACGTGCTGCTCGACCAGATCAAGCAGCTCAAGGTTATCCGCGAGCTGCGGGTAGTGCCCAACGAGCTTGCCCTGCTCGGCGCCGAAAGCTCGAAGATGGCCGGCAAGCCGCGCAACGACCTGAAGCCCAACGAGCTCGAAACGCGGGTCATGAAAAGTGAAAAGGACCTGGTCGAAGTTCGCGAGGATGCGGACGGCCCCTATCTGCTGGCCATACGGCCGATGAAGAACTTCAAGTCCTACCTCGGCAAGAATTGTCTCGAATGCCACGATGCGCCCGAAAACGCCACGCTCGGCGTCGTCAGCATGAAGATTTCGCTGACCAAGATCGACAAGGCCGTGTCGAGCCAGCGCCTCCAGTCCTTGGCGCTCGCGCTGGCCGCCAGCCTGCTGCTGCTGGCCTTCATCTGGTATTTCATCCGTGGCGCGGTGACCGAACCGATCGAGCGGATGGTGAGCGGTTTGCGCTCCATCGTGTCCGGCGAGGGCGACCTCACGCAACGCCTCGAAGTGCGCGGCAATGACGAGATCGGCGTCGCTTCGGCGGTATTCAACGAGATGATGGTCAAGTTTTCCGCACTGGTGCGACAGGTGAGCGGTTCGGCGGTCCAGGTTTCCGCTGCCGCCCGGCAGTTGGTATCAAGCGCGGACAACGTCGCGAGTTCATCGCGCAGCCAGAACGACACCGCTACTTCCGCCGCCAGCGCGGTCGAGCAAATGGCCGCCAGCATCGCCTCGGTGGCCCAAAGCGCCGAGGAAGTGCGCGAGCGCTCGCACGAGAGTCTGCGCCGTTCCGAGGAAGGCAATGCCAGTCTGGGGCGCCTCAGCGAGGGCGTCAGCATGGTCGAGTCAACGGTGCGCGGCATCGCCGATTCGGTCGGCCAGTTTGTTTCGAGTACCGAGGCCATCACCCACATCACCCGTCAGGTGAAGGAAATCGCCGATCAGACCAACCTGCTGGCGCTCAATGCCGCCATCGAGGCGGCGCGCGCCGGCGAACAGGGGCGGGGTTTTGCAGTGGTCGCCGACGAGGTGCGCAAGCTGGCGGAAAAGTCGGCTTCGTCAGCCAGCGAGATCGATGCGATTACCCGCACCCTTGCCCACCAATCCGAGACGGTAACGCACTCCATCGACGTTGCCATGGTCCATATCGCCACCAGCAATGAGTCGGTAACGACCGTGAAAGGCGTACTGGCAGCGGCGAGCGACTCGGTGGGCGAGGTCGGCAAGGGCCTGGACAGCATTGCCAATGCCGCCAGCGAGCAACAGCAGGCGAGCGCCGAGGTCGCCGCCGGCATCGAAAAAATCGCGGCCATGGCGCAGGACAACAGCGACGCCGCCGGCCAAACCGCCACCGCCGCACGCAGCCTGGAAGCGCTGGCCGAAGAGCAACAGAACACGGTGGGCCGCTTCAAGATTTGATCGCCCGACCGGTTCGGTTGATGTAATCCGGCCACGGCTCCCTGTTCGGAGCCGTGGTTGCGAGGGCGCCTCCTCTGCCGTGCGCCCATGTCCGGGGTGAACCAGAACAACCCCATTCACGGAGAGCATGAAGATGAAGACAATTGGCCACCGCAAAGAACGTCCAATTAGCCTTTTGGCTTCGGGCGCCCTCTTGGCTGAAGGAGCGCGATTCAACGACGAAATTCATCGGTTACCCACAGGGAATATGACCTTTATCCCGAAGGGGGTGTATCGGTTCATGACCCATGCGGAAGCCAATCAGCACCAACTTGATTGCCTGATAAATGGAATGGCACAAGTTGCTCGGGAGCGTGCAAATGCCAGAGTTTTGTAGGCACGCAACCCTGGATGACCTGAAGGGATTGGTGCAATCCCTGGGGTAGCTGACGCTTGCGGGGAGACCTACGAAACACTGGAGCAGTTTGCCGTGACGGTTGACCTTGAAGGCATCCCGGTTCGCACCGTGAGTTTGGAAGGCTTGCTCCGTACCAAGCAAACCATGCGCGACAAGGATATTTCCGACAGGAATATTCTTGAACGAGCACTCGACACCTTTAGGCAACAGCCAACGGAGTAACGACTTCGCTGTTGGTGAATATCCAAATAAAAACCGGCCCGTGGTTGCCCAGGGACCGGTTCAATGGGGGCGGGATTATTTCCCTAGCCCCCCTCTTCCTCCATTAACTTCTTAGCGACCGGCGGTGTCGATGTCGCCTTCCAGGTTCGGATAGCGGACATGGTCGACCAGTTCCTGAATCTCCTTGCTCGGCATCGGCGAAATCAGGCTGCCGATGATGATGCCAAGGAAGCCGGCGGGAATGCCGAAGGTGCCGGCGGAGATCGGCTTGATGTCCCACCACAGCGGCGCATTGACGCCGAAGAACGGATAGGTCATGTACATGTAGTAGCCGCAGACGCCCAGACCCAAGCTCATGCCCAGCACCGCACCCAGCCAGTTGGCCCGCTTCCAGAACACCCCGCACACCAGCGCCGGGAAGAAGCCCGAGGCTGCCAGCGAGAAGGCCGCACCGACCAGGAACAGGATGTCGCCCGGCTTCAGGCTGGTGACGTAGGCGGCAATCAGCGCCACCACCAGCAGCAGGCCCTTGGATACCGCCAGACGGCGCACCGTCGAGGCGTTCGGATCGATCATCTTGTAGTACAGGTCATGCGACATCGCGTTGGCGATGGTCAGCAACAGGCCGTCAGCGGTGGATAGCGCCGCTGCCAGACCGCCGGCTGCCACGAGGCCCGAGATGACGTAAGGCAGACCCGCAATTTCCGGGGTTGCCAATACAATCAAGTCGCCGCCGATGACGATCTCCGCCAGTTGCACGAGGCCGTCGCCGTTGATGTCGGCGATGTTCATCAGCGTCTTGTCCACCACCGACCAGTTGCTGACCCAGGCAGGCAGGGCCGCGAAGCTGGAGCCCACCAGGTTGCTATACACCTCGTACTTGGCCAGGATACCCAAGGCCGGCGCCGTGAAGTAGAGCAGGAAGATGAAGAACAAGCCCCAGAACACCGAGACGCGCGCCTCATGCACCGAAGGCGTGGTGTAGTAGCGCATCAGGATGTGCGGCAGGGCGGCGGTACCGATCATCAGGCAAGCGATCAGGGCGAGGAAGTTCTTCTTCGCAATACCGCGGTTCTTCTCGATCTCCTCCGGCGTCTTGCCGTTGGCGGCAAAGGCCTCCGCGTGATGCATGAGCGGTGCGGCGCGGGCGCCCAATTTCGATTCGGCGGTCCATGCCTTCTTTGCTGCCACGACATCGGCCGGGAAGGCCTTGAGCGCCTTCTCCGCTGCGTCGACCGCTTTCGCATCCGCCGCAGGCGTGGCGGCCTTGAGCGCCGCTAGCTTGTCGACCGCTTTCTGCTTTTCAGCTGCGAGAAAAGTTGCTCCACCGGTGTCCAGGCTCTTCAACTTGGCGGCGCCGGCAGCAGCACGTTCGCGGAATATGGCGCGCACCGACTCTTCCGCCGCCCCCTTGGGCGTGGTCTTGTCGTTGAACTCGTTTTCCAGCGCCGTGATCTTGGGCAGCGAATGCGTGTAGGCGACGACCTGCGGAACCGGGACGCCGGTTTGCTTCACCGCCAGCCACACCACCGGGATCATGTAGGCGAAGATCAGGATGATGTACTGCGCCACCTGGGTCCAGGTTACCGCCTTCATGCCGCCAAGGAAGGAACACACCAGAATGCCGGCCAGACCGACGAAGACGCCGACCTGGAACTCGAGGCCGGTGAAGCGCGAGGTGATGATGCCGACACCGTAGATCTGCGCGATCACGTAGGTGAAGGAGCAGGTGACGGCCGCCAGTACGCCGATGAAACGCGGCAGGTGGCCGCCGAAACGCGCACCGAGGAAGTCCGGAATGGTGAACTGACCGAACTTGCGCAGGTAGGGCGCCAGCAGAATCGCCACCAGACAGTAGCCGCCGGTCCAGCCCAGCACGAAAGCCAGTCCGTCATAGCCGGTCAGGTACAGGGTGCCGGCCATACCGATGAAGCTGGCGGCCGACATCCAGTCGGCGCCGGTCGCCATGCCGTTGAACAGGGCGGGCACGCGTCGACCGGCAACATAGTATTCGCCGACGTCCGCCGTCTTCGACATGAAGCCGATGCCGGCATACAGCATGATGGTGGCGAACAGGAAAATGTAGCCGAGGATCTTGTTCGGCACGCCCATCTGTTCGAGAATGCCGACCATGATGACAAAGAGGATGAAGCCGCCGGTGTAGAAGGTGTAGTACTTCTTCAGGTTCTTGAAGAACTGCCCTTGGGTGATTTGTTGTTCGGCCATGTCAGTCGAGCTCCCCTTCGTGGACGCCGTATTCCTTGTCCAGATTGTTCATATAGTGGGCGTAATACCAGATGATCGCGACATAGATGATCAACGAACCTTGCGCCGACATGTAGAAGCCCAAAGGGCCGAGAAAAGTGAACTCGTTGAGTTCGCGGGCAAACCAGCCCATGACGAACGTGGACACGAACCAGAGGACAAGCAACACGCTGCTTATCTTCAGGTTGATGTTCCAGTACTGCTTATGCTTCTCAGTGAGTTGCATCTGGCACTCCTCCTTATTGGCTATGCGGCAAACCGGAACAGTTCGCCGTTTCCGAGACGCGCCCTGGGATTCCCCTGTGTCGCGCGCCAAACGTATCCCCGGAGCAGTACTAATGGCATAGACCAGCGCCAATTGCCCCAAGATGGCGCATTGTTAACCATCAATCCTGACGGGAAGCTTACAGGCCTGTTTACAGGCCGACGGGGAAACTTCCGGAAACCGGCCCGGTCTGGTCCGACGGACTGTCCTCGGATCGCCAGTGGCGCGGAAAACTGACGCGGAACAGGCTGCCACGGCCTCCGCTGCCCGTCAGCAGATCGATTTTTGCCTGATGCAGTTCGGCGATTTCGGCGGCGATGGCCAGTCCCAGTCCGCTGCCGTCGGCATCGGTGCCGAGCACGCGATAGAAGCGCTCGAAGATGCTGGAATGTTCTTCGACCGGAATGCCGATACCGTCGTCTTCCACCTCGATCAGCGCCAGGAGTCCGGCACGGGCGCGCACCGTGACGTGGCCTCCCGCCGCCGTGTACTTGATCGCGTTATCCACCAGATTGTTGAGCAACTCGCGCAACAGCAGCGGCACGCCGTTGATCCACAGCGGGCGGCCGCTGTTCTCGAAGCCGAGATCGATTTGCTTCGCCAGCGCGCGCACCACCCATTCTTCGGAGACGCTGCGGACCAGCGCATTCAAGTCGAGCGGCACCACGCTGTGCAGCTTTTCGTGGCAGGCTTCGGCGCGGGCCAGCATCAGCAACTGGTTGATCATGTGCGCGGCGCGGTCGGTGCTTTCGGCGATCAGTTGCAGGGCATGGCGCGTCCGCGCCGGATCGGATTCCGAAAGCGCAATTTCGGTCTGGGTCTTGAGTCCGGTCAGCGGTGTGCGCATCTGGTGCGCGGCCTGGGCAATGAAACGCTGCTGCGCCTGAAGATTCTCTTCGAGCCGTCCCATCATTTCGTTGAAAGCGACCACCAGCGGACGCACCTCTTCCGGCACCCGTTGGATCGGGATCGGCGACAGATCGGTGGGGCGACGGCGACGAATGCGGTCGCGCAACTGGTGCAGGGGCGCAATGCCGCGCGTCAGACCCAGATAGACCAGAATCACCGCCAGCGGAATGATGGCGAATTGCGGCAGCAGTACGCCGGAAATTATGCTGCCGGACAGCGCCGTGCGCTTGTGCAGGGTTTCGGCGACCTGCACGACGACCGGCGGCAAACCGCTTTTTACGGGAATGAAGGCATAGGCGACGCGCACGCTATCGGCTTCGATGCGGTCGTCGCGGAACAGCACCTTGCCGGCTTCCAGCTTGACCGGCAGCGCCGGCCAGGGAATTTCCGTGTCGCCGTGAATGAGCTTGCGATTGGGGCCGATCACCTGATAGTAGAGCGTGTCGATATCGTCGGCGCGCAGGAAAGTGCGCGCCGACGCCGGCAGATTGACCGTGACCCTGTCGCCGTCGATCCTGACCAGACGGATGATGGCGCCAATATTGTCGGCCAGAGCCTGATCGTAGGGCTGGTTGGCGATATAGGCGGCGACGTGATTGGTGGCGGCAATCGAAATCGGCCACAGCAGGAGCAGCGGCGCCAGCATCCAGTCGAGAATTTCGCCGAACAGCGAATTCGGGTACTCGTAGCTTACGAAGGGATTTCTGCCTTGTCTGCCCGCCGCAGCGGGTACGGCGGATTTGCCTGCGTCAGGCGTCGCCATCGGTCGATTCCGCCGCTTCGGCGGGTTTCTCCAGGCAATAACCGAGGCCGCGCACCGTGAGGATGCGGGCGCCGCCGGGTTCGAGTTTCTTGCGCAGGCGATGGATATAGACCTCGATGGCGTTGCTGCTGACTTCCTCGCCCCAACTGCACAACTGGTCGACCAGTTGTTCCTTCGCCACCAGCCGGCCGGCGCGCAGCAGCAGGATTTCGAGCAGCGCCAGTTCGCGCGCCGACAGATCGACGATCTCGCCATTGAGACGGGCCAGGCGCTCGGATTGGTCGTAGGACAGGCTACCGACCTCGATCCGCGTCGGATTGCCGGTGCCGCGCCGGGTGAGTGCCCGCACTCGGGCAAACAGTTCCGGCAGCGCGAAAGGCTTGGTCAGGTAATCGTCGGCGCCGGCATCGAGACCGCGCACCCGGTCTTCGACGCCGTCCAGCGCGGTCAACACCAGCACCGGCAGGGTAAGCTTGCGCGCGCGCAGGCGCTTGAGCACGTCGATGCCCGACAGGCGCGGCAAACCCAGATCGAGGATCAGCAGATCGTACGGTTGGGAGAGCATGGCGGTGTCGGCATCGACACCGTTATTAACATGATCGACGGCGTACCCGGACTTGCGCAAAGCGGCAATCAACCCCTGGGCAATGATGCGGTCGTCTTCGGCAAGCAATAATCTCATGGCGGCGGCGTAGGGAGTCTCTGTGTGCGAATGAGGTGCGAATCGCAGGCAAATGATAGCCGATAGCCCGCCCCACCGCCGTCCCGCCAGCGCCGACTCTCCAGACGCGAAATGCAAAACCCCCGACCCTGTTTCCAGAGTCGGGGGCTTCAAATACTGCGGAACCCAAAAGGAAGGAGGGTAACGGGAGGAAACCTGGGTTTCCTCCTGTTCCTATCCTATGTAATTGGCGAAGCCAAATTACATACCCATGCCGCCCATGCCACCCATGCCGCCCATATCACCCATGCCGCCGCCCATGCCGCCGGCTGGTTTGTCTTCGACCAGTTCGGCCACCATGCAATCGGTGGTCAGCATCAGGCCGGCGACGGAAGCCGCGTTTTGCAGTGCAGTGCGCGTGACCTTGGTCGGGTCCAGCACGCCCATGGCCACCATGTCGCCGTATTCGCCGGTCGCGGCGTTGTAGCCGAAGTTGCCTTTACCTTCCAGCACCTTATTGACCACCACGCTCGGCTCGTCGCCGGCATTCGCGGCGATTTCGCGCAGCGGCTGCTCCAGGGCGCGCAGCACGATCTTGATGCCGGCTTCCTGCTCGTGGTTGTCGCCTTTCAGCTTGATCGAGGCACGGGCGCGCAGCAGAGCCACGCCGCCGCCGGCCACGATGCCTTCTTCAACGGCGGCACGCGTGGCGTGCAGCGCATCTTCGACGCGGGCCTTCTTTTCCTTCATTTCCATTTCGGTGGCGGCGCCGACCTTGATCAGCGCCACGCCGCCGGCCAGCTTGGCGACGCGCTCTTGCAGCTTTTCCTTGTCGTAGTCGCTGGTGGCTTCCTCGATCTGGGCGCGGATTTGCGTCACGCGCGCCTTGATGGAATCTTCCTTGCCGGCGCCGTCGATCAGGGTGGTGTTTTCCTTGGCGACTTCAACGCGCTTGGCTTGGCCGAGGTCGGCCAGCGTGGCCTTCTCCAGCGTCAGGCCGACTTCCTCGGCGATCACCGTGCCGCCGGTCAGAATGGCGATGTCTTCCAGCATGGCCTTACGACGATCGCCAAAGCCGGGAGCCTTGACGGCGACGGTCTTGAGGATGCCGCGAATGTTGTTCACCACCAGAGTGGCCAGCGCTTCGCCATCGACATCTTCGGCAACGATCAGCAGCGGGCGGCCGGCCTTGGCGACTTGCTCGAGTACCGGCAGCAGGTCGCGGATGTTGGAAATCTTCTTGTCGTGCAGCAGGACGAAGGGATTGTCCAGAATCGCGATTTGCTTGTCCGGGTTGTTGATGAAGTAGGGCGACAGATAGCCACGGTCGAACTGCATGCCTTCGACCACTTCGAGTTCGTTTTGCAGCGATTTGCCGTCTTCGACGGTTATCACGCCTTCTTTACCCACCTTGTCCATCGCATCGGCGATGATCTTGCCGACATCGGCGTCGGCGTTGGCCGAAATCGAGCCGACCTGGGCAATCTCGTTGGTCGTGGTGCAGGGCTTGGAAATCTTCTTCAGTTCGTCCACGACGGCGATGACGGCCTTGTCGATGCCGCGCTTCAGATCCATCGGGTTCATGCCAGCGGCGACGAACTTCATGCCTTCGCGGACGATCGACTGGGCCAGCACGGTGGCGGTGGTGGTGCCGTCACCGGCGACATCGGAGGTCTTGGAAGCGACTTCCTTGACCATCTGCGCGCCCATGTTCTCGAACTTGTCCTTCAGTTCGATTTCCTTGGCGACGGACACACCGTCCTTGGTGACGGTCGGGGCGCCGTAGGAGCGCTCCAGAACGACGTTGCGACCCTTGGGGCCGAGGGTAACCTTGACGGCGTCGGCCAGAATATTGACGCCATTCACCATGCGCTGACGCGCGGAATCGCCGAAGCGAACTTCTTTAGCTGCCATTGTCTGTATCTCCTGTAATTCTGTAGTGATTAGAGCTCAACAACGCCCATGATGTCTTCTTCGCGCATAACCAGCAGTTCTTCGCCGTCGACCTTGACGGTCTGGCCGGAGTACTTGCCGAACAGCACGCGGTCGCCGACCTTGAGCGCCATGGGACGAACCTTGCCGTCGTCCATGATCTTGCCGGTGCCGATGGCCTTGACTTCACCCTGATCGGGCTTCTCGGCGGCGTTGTCGGGAATGACGATCCCGGAAGCGGTTTTCTTCTCTTCTTCGAGACGCTTGACGATAACGCGGTCATGCAAAGGACGAATTTTCATGGGGTTGATCTCCTCGTAAACTGGGTTGGAACAGGAAAAAGCGCTGCGGCCGAGCCGCAGATCTAAGTCGGGCGAAGGCAAAAACATTAGCACTCATCGCCAGCGAGTGCTAATAATAGGGCCTAAAGCCCCATTCTTCAAGAGGGCGGCAGAAAGAAATCGCGCTCATTATCGGTGGAAGGGCTGATAGAAATCCATAATGGTACAGATAGGTTTCCCTCGCGTTTGTCCGATTCGATAAGATGCGGCCATGCGTAAAGTGCTTTTCTCCTGCGTTTGTCTGTGGACGCTGCAAGCGGCGGCCGACGAGCTGCCCATGCCGGTGGCGCAAGCGCTGAAGAGCGCCGGCATTCCCGTGGCGGCGACCGCTTTCTGGGTCAGGGAAGTGGATGCTGCCACGCCGCGTCTGGCGGTCAATGCCCGTGCCGCACTAAATCCGGCGTCGACCATAAAGCTGGTCACCACCTTTGCCGCGCTCGATCTGCTGGGTCCGGCCTATGTCTGGAAGACGGAGGCCTTCGCCAGCGGCACGCTGCACGACGACGTACTGACCGGCGACCTGCACCTGAAGGGCGGCGGCGACCCCAAGCTCACCTACGACCAGTTTGCTCGCCTGCTGCGCCAGATTCGTACTCGCGGCATCAGGGAGATTCGCGGCGATCTGGTGCTGGATCGCGGCGCCTTTGCCGTCAGCGCCGCCGATCCCGGACGCTTCGACGCGCAGCCGATGCGGCCCTACAACGTCGCACCCGACGCCTTGCTGGTGAATTTCAAGGCGGTCACGCTGCAACTGATACCCGATCCGGCAACGAAAAAATTGATGGTCGGCATGGAACCGGCGCCGACCAATCTCGATCTGGTCAATCAGGTCACGCTGGGCAATGGCAACGGCTGCGGCGACTGGAAGGAGCGCTTGCGCGCCGACGTTTTCAGCCACGGCCTGACGACACGGCTGGTGCTGACCGGCGTGTATCCGCAAAGCTGCGGCGAACAGCGCTGGAACATCGCGGTGCAGGAACATCCGCAATTCGTGCTCGGCGTTTTCCTCCAGTTGTGGGCGGAACTTGGCGGCACGTTGACCGGCGGCGTGCGCGAAGGCGTGGCGCCGGTCGATGCGCGCCCAATCGGCGTGCTGCCATCGCCGACTCTTGCCGAGGTGGTGCGCGACATCAACAAGTTTTCCAACAACGTCATGGCGCGCCAGTTGTTTCTGACGCTGGGCATGGAAACCGGACACCGTCCCTCAACCGCCGAGGGCGGCGATGCGGCTATCCGTTTCTGGCTCGACGCGCGCGGCCTCGCCATGCCGGAACTGGTGCTGGAAAACGGCGCCGGCCTGTCGCGCCGCGAGCGGATTTCGGCCGAAAGCCTGGGTCGCTTGTTGCAGGCGGCGTGGCGCAGTTCGGTGATGCCGGAACTGATGGCGTCCCTGCCGGTGACCGCCACCGACGGCACCATGAAAAAGCGCCTCAAGCAAAACGGCGTCGCCGGTCAGGCGCATATCAAGACCGGCTCGCTGGAAGGCGTGCGCAGCATCGCCGGCTATGTGCTGGACAAGTCCGGGCGGCGCTGGATCGTGGTGTTTTTCGTCAATCACGCCAACGCCGGCGCGGCGCAGCCGGCGCAGGACGCGCTGCTGCAATGGGTGTATGAACGGAACGGCGCATGAAACGCGCGGCGCTGCTGGCCGCCGGCTTCGCCTACATGGTGCTGCTGATCGAAGCGCTGCGCGCCGCCGTGGCCTGGTGGCACGGCGAGTTGGCGCAACCGGGCTGGAGCGACATCGCGCTGATCGCCTTGCTGCCGGCGCTGATCTGGATCTGGTGGCGCTACCTGTCGCCCTTCGGTCGCGATTGTCAGAAGTGTGCCCTGCCGCCCGACCCAGGGCAGACGCCGTAATCTTTTCCATGCCATGAAGCAAAAGCCGGTTGGACCTTGTCCTTGCGGTCGTCCGCTCGCCTACGCGGCGTGCTGCGGTCGCTACCATGCCGAAAGCCCGGCGCCCGATGCCGAATCGCTGATGCGCTCGCGCTACAGCGCCTATGTGCTGGGGTTGGAGGCTTATCTGCTGGCCACCTGGCATGCGTCCACACGGCCCGCCGCGCTGAATCTTGGCGCCGGAGCGCAGCCGAAATGGCTGGGGCTGCAAGTCAAGGCGCGGACGCAAACCGGCGACACGGCAAGCGTGGAGTTCGTCGCCCGCTACAAGGTCGGCGGGCGCGCGCAACGGCTGCACGAAATCAGCCGTTTCGTGCGCGAGGACGGCTGCTGGTACTACGTCGACGGAGAAGTTGATCAGCCGGCGATTTTGGCCAAATTTGAGGCGGAGACGCTTTGACCTGAGCTACTAATGGCGCTATTATTAGTACGCGCAACAGGTCTTGGAGAAAATCATGTCGCACCAGATTTTGGCGGAAACCACAGCAAGCGTATCGGAATTGAAAAAGAATCCAATGGGCACTGTCGCTGCTGGAGAGGGGTTTCCAGTAGCAATTCTCAACCGCAATGCTCCCGCTTTTTACTGCGTACCGGCAAAAGCGTATGAAGCGCTGATGGATAAGCTTGAAGACATGGAACTGAACGCCATCGCCGATGCTCGCGCAGGTCAACCAGTTACCAAGGTCAAGCTCGATGACCTATGAGCTTGGGTTTCTGGATGAAGCTCTAAAGGAGTGGCATAAGCTCGATGCCGGTGTTCGCGAACAGTTTAAAGCCAAGCTATCAGAACGGCTTGAGAATCCATGTGTGCCATCCGCCAAACTGAGTGGACATGGGAATCGATACAAAATCAAGCTACGCAGTGTTGGCTATCGTCTCGTGTATGAGGTGCGCGATCATCAACTGATCGTCGTGGTTGTCGCGGTAGGCAAGCGCGAACGCAACGCCGTCTACAAGGCGGCCGCAAAGCGGTGATGCCGAGATTCAGGGTTGGTTGTCCGAGGGACGCATGCCGGTGAATGCACGGGAAGACTGGTGCGCCCGGCGGGGATCGAACCCACAACCCCTGGCTTCGGAGGCCAGTACTCTATCCATTGAGCTACGAGCGCACGAGGGGGCGAAGCATAACCCGTTCGGCTGCCGCCGTCCATTGCGCGGCAGGTCAATCCGCTATAATCGACCGTCCTGTTTGACTTCTTCCGGAAGGTTGCTCATGTTCCATTCGCATATCCGCACCGTCGCTGCCGCCAGCGCACTGATTCTTTCCGTCGGTGTTTTCGCCATGGGCAGCCGTCCCAAGGGCGATGACGAAGCCGTCAATAGCCGCATTGCGCCGGTGGCCCGGGTCGAACTTGCCGCGCCGTCAGCCGCCGGGGCGGTGGTCGGTGATCGCAGCGGCGAGCAACTGTACAAAACAACCTGCATCACCTGTCATGAAGCAGGCGTTGCCAACGCCCCCAAATTCGGTGACAAGGCCGCCTGGGCGCCGCGTCTGGCGCTGGGACTGGAGGGGCTGATGAAGTCGGTTATTGCCGGCAAGAACGCCATGCCGCCGAGGGCCGGCTCGGATGCCAACGATACCGAACTGGCGCGCGCCGTTGTGTATATGGCCAACAAGGCCGGCGGCAAGTTGACGGAACCGGCCGCCAAGTAATCGGCAGTCGCGAAGCCCGCAAGAAACCCAAAGGGACCGCGCGCGGTCCCTTTTGCGTTCTGTCTAAGCCGGACAAGCCGGAAAAGCTTTCACCACGGGGGACACGGGGAACACGGGGTAATGCTGCGTCTTGGTTTTCCCCGTGTCCCCCGTGGTTGAACTGCGGTTTTTGGTTCTACCGCTTGCCGGCGAGCATGGCCCTCAACTGCGCGGCCTTGGCCAGGGCAGTGCCGGCATCCGGCACGGTATTCCCTTGCGTCAAGGCTTTCTGCGCCGCCTCGCCCATTTCGGCGATGAAGCGCGAAGGCTCGCGCGGCATCCATTGCCGGCCCTGCTTGCGCCGCTCGCACCAGGTCAGCGTCAGGCTGGCCTGCGCCCGCGTGATGCCGACATACATCAGGCGGCGCTCCTCTTCCAGCTTGGCCGGTTCCAGCGAGTCGCGATGCGGCAGCAAACCTTCCTCGACGCCGACCAGAAACACGTGGCGAAATTCGAGGCCCTTTGCCGCGTGCAAGGTGGCCAGTTGCACCGCATCCTGTTCTTCATCGTTCTTGTCCAGCATCGACAGCAGCGCCACGGATTGCGCCAGTTCGAGCAGGGTCTTGCCCTCTTCCTCGCCTTTCCTGCCCAGCCACTCGACGAAGTCGCAGACGTTGGCCCATTTGCCTTCCGCCTCGCGCACGTCCAGCGACTCGAACAGCCAGCTTTCATAGCCGATGGCCGTAATCAGATCGTTCAGCACCTGCCCGGCTGACTCCTTCGCGGCGCGTCCTTCGATGCGGTTGATGAAGTCGCCGAATTCGCGCAGGGCCGTGCGCTGCTTGACGTTGAGTTCGGCGTCCAGCCCCGGCGCGAAAATGCTGGCGAACAGGCTTTGCTGCCGCCGTCCGGCGGCACGGCCGAGCGCTTCCAGTGTCGTGCCGCCGATGCCGCGCCTGGGCGTGGTGACGGCGCGGATGAAGGCCGGATCGTCGTCCGGGTTGGCCAGCAGGCGCAGGTAGCAGGTGATGTCCTTGATCTCGGCGCGGTCGAAAAAGGATTGCCCGCCCGATATGACATAGGGAATGCGCTGCGCGCGCAACTGCTGCTCGATGACGCGGGCCTGATGATTGCCGCGATAGAGGATGGCGTAATCGGAAAATTTGCTGCGCCGCTCGAAGCGGTGCGCGGACAGGCGCGAGCCGACCCATTCCGCTTCGTGGTCGCCGTCGCGGCAGGTCTGAATGTGAATGGCATCGCCCTGGCCGTGCTCGGACCACAGCTTCTTCTCGAACAGCTTGGGGTTGTTGGCGATCAGGGTATTGGCGGCATGCAGGATGCGCGAAGTGGAGCGGTAGTTCTGCTCCAGCTTGACCACTTTCAGGCTTGGATAGTCGTCCTTCAGCAGACGCAGGTTCTCGCTGTCGGCGCCGCGCCAGGCGTAGATCGACTGGTCGTCGTCGCCGACCGCGGTGAAGGAATCGCGCCCCTGCGTCAGCAACTGCAACAGGCGATACTGGCCGCGATTGGTGTCCTGGTACTCGTCCACCAGCAGGTGCCATATCCTGCTGCGCCAGCGTTGCGCGACCTCGTCGTGCCCGGTGAAAAGCTTCACCGGCAGGCGGATCAGGTCATCGAAATCCACCGCCTGATAGGCGCGCAGGGTGCGTTCGTAATTGGCGTAAAGCTGAGCAGCGGTGACTTCGATCTCGTCCGCCGCATCTTCCAGCGCCGCTTCCGGCTCGGTCAGCATGTTCTTCCACAGCGAGATGCGCGATTGCAGGGCGCGCAGCCGACCCTTGTCGATGTTGCCGGCAAGCTCCTGAAAAAGCGCCGTGGTATCGGCCGCGTCGAGAATCGAAAAGCCCGGCTTGAGACCCACTTTCGCGGCCTCCTGCCGCAGGATGCGCACCCCCAGGGCATGAAAGGTGCTGACCATCAGTCCTTCGCTGCGACCGCCGAGCAGCTTGCCGACGCGCTCCTTCATCTCCTTCGCCGCCTTGTTGGTGAAGGTGATGGCGGCGATGTGCGACGGGGCAATGCCGTAGTCATCGACCAGCCAGGCGATCTTGTGCGTGATGACGCGCGTCTTGCCCGAGCCGGCGCCGGCCAGCACCAGCAGCGGGCTGTCGAGGTGGCGCACGGCCTCAAGCTGGGCCGCGTTGAGTTTCACCATGGGAGGCGTATCCGCGACGCCGTTACCTGCCCGCGAAGCGGAATCCCAGGTACGCAGAGCGGCCAGCGCCGACTTCCGGATTCAGCGCAATTTGCCGCGCAGTGGTTTCACTTTTTCGGGCGATTGGGTAGTCACGCTGCCATGACCGCCCGCCACGTTGCCGCACTTGCATGCGGCCTTGACAAAACTGACCGAGCTGACGATGTCGCCGCATTCGCATTCGTAATACACGTCGCCGCCGCTCGGCAGGCCATCGGCACCCTCGATGGGATGGAAGCGGTAGATGCTGCGCAAGTCAATTTTCATGGTCAATCCAGCTCAGTTCTCAGTTAAGTACGCCAAATACCTTCTTCGCCAACCGGCCCGCTGCTTCTGCGGGGTTCTTGCGGATCGCTTTTTCCTCTTCGGCGATCATCAAATAGAGTCCGTCAAGCGTCTTCTGCGTAACGTAATTATCGAGATGCGCATCCTGTTCGTGCACCAGGCCGAACCTGGCGGCCTTGCCGGCGAACTGGTCGTACTTCTCCGCCAGCTTGACGCGAGCGATGGCTTTCTGCACCACGGGCTTGAACTTCTCCGTCAGGGGACCAGCGGTGGTGCGCCGAAAATACTGCGTTGCCGAATCCTCTCCGCCCGACAGGATTCCCTTGGCGTCTTCCACCGACATCTGCTTGATGGAGTTTACCAGCAGGACTTTGGCCTGCGGTACGGCGGCCTCGGCCGCCCGGTTCATGGCGGTGACCAGTTCGTCGGCCTGTTTGCCCATGCCCAGTCCGCGCATAAGGCCCTCGACCTTCTGCACGCTTTCCGGCAAGGGAATTTTTACCTTTGGATTGCCCAGAAAACCATTCTGCCGCCCAAGCATTTCAACGGCCTTGCCGGCGCCCTGAGTCAGCGCCTCCTTGAGTCCGCCGGAGGCGTCCTTACCTGAAATATCGGCCAGTGACAGCGCGTTGGCCGCCGTGGCGAGCAACATTCCGATAAGCAGGGCGAGAGCAGAACGCATATTTTCAGGTTTCTTGGCGAAGCTCGATTCTCGCACAAATGTCGCTACCGACGGAGCGGCGTCAGCTCCTGGGTCGCAGTTCGCGCCGCAGAACCTTGCCGACCGGCGACTTCGGCAGATCGGTGCGGAACTCGATGTACTTCGGCCGCTTGTAGCCTGCGAGCCCTTCCTTGAGGAATTCCCGCAGGGCGCCTTCGGTCAATGCCGGATCCTTCCGGACGATAAACAGCTTCACCGCTTCGCCGGAATGTTCGTCGGGCACGCCGATGGCGGCAGCTTCCAGAACGCCGGGGTGATGCGTGACGACATCCTCTATTTCGCTCGGATAGACGTTGAAACCCGAGATCAGCACCATGTCCTTTTTGCGATCGACGATGCGGATGGCGCCCTCGGCATCCATCACACCGATGTCGCCGGTCTTGAAGAAGCCGTCGGCAGTCATGACATTGGCGGTTTCGTCCGGCTGGTTCCAGTAGCCGGCCATCACTTGCGGTCCGCGTATGCATATTTCACCAGCCTCGCCCTGCGGCACATCCGCGCCGCTGTCGTCGCGAATGGCGATTTCAGTGGAGGAAACGGGCAAGCCGATGGTGCCGGTGAAGCCCTTGAGGGTGACCACGTTGGCGGTCGCCACCGGCGAGGTTTCCGACAAGCCGTAGCCTTCGACAATCGCGCTGCCGGTCAGCGCCAGCCACTTCTCCGCGACCGTGCGCTGCGTTGCCATGCCGCCGCCGAGACTGATTTTCAGGCTGGAGAAATCCAGCCTGGCGAACCCCTTGTTATGCGTCAACGCATTGAACAAGGTATTGAGGCCGGGAAATATGTCGAACCTGAAGGTCGATAGCTCCTTGACGAAACCGGATATGTCACGCGGATTGGGAATCAGCAGATTGCAGGCGCCGATGCGAATCCCGATCATGTTGCAGACGGTCAGCGCGAAGACGTGGTACAGCGGCAGCGCGCAAACGAAGTTGATCTGCGTCTCGCTTCGGGTGTCGACTGCGGGTTGCATCCAGGCTTCCACCTGCAACATGTTGGCGACGATGTTCCGGTTCAATAGCGTCGCGCCCTTCGACGCGCCCGTGGTGCCGCCGGTGTATTGCAAAAAGGCGACATCTTCCCGTGTTCGCGTGACGGGCTTGAGCGTGACACCGCCGCCGTGCGCCACTGCGGAACTAAAGCGCACCGGGCTTGGCAACGACCACTTTGGCACCATTTTCTTCACGTGGCGCACGACGAAATTGACCAGCGTGCCCCTGAACCCGCCCAGCAAATCGCCCATACTGGCCACCACCACATGTTTCACGGCGGTGCTGGCAATGACCTTTTGCAATGTCGTGGCGAAGTTTTCCAAAATGACAATCGCTTCGGCGCCGCTGTCCCTGAGCTGGTGTTCCAGTTCGCGCGGCGTATACAAGGGATTGACATTGACCACGGCATAACCGGCACGCAGAATCGCGGCGACGCATACCGGATATTGCAGAATGTTGGGCAACATGATGGCGACGCGGGCACCGGGCGCCAGCCCTCGCGATTGCAGCCACGCCGCCAGGCTGCGCGACAGCGCGTCGAGTTGGCCATAGGAAAGCGTCTTGCCCATGCAGCGGAAGGCGGTGCGCGATGCGTACTTCTTCATCGACTCTTCCAGTACTTGTGACACGGTTTCGTACTGATTGATGTCGATTTCAGCAGGCACACCGGCCGGATAATGCTCGAGCCACGGCTTGTCCATGTTCAAACTCTCCCCTGCATGTAGCGGTGAATCTTACAGGTCAGGTCACTCCGGCGCCATGCGCCTGCATGTCGGCGTGGTAGCTGGAGCGCACCAGCGGCGCCGATGCGGTGTGGGTAAAACCCATCGCCGCCGCTTCACGCGCATACATGGCGAAAACATCCGGATGCACGTAGCGCAGCACCGGCAGGTGATGACTGGACGGCGCCAGGTACTGGCCGATGGTGAGCATTTCGACATCGTGCGCGCGCAGATCGCGCAGGGTGGCGAGGATTTCCTCGTCGCTTTCGCCGAGGCCGACCATCAGGCCGGACTTGGTGGCGATGCCCGGCTGGCGCGCCTTGAAGGCCTTCAGCAGTTGCAGCGAATGGGCGTAGTCGGCGCCGGGACGCGCCTGCTTGTAGAGGCGCGGCACAGTCTCCAGGTTGTGGTTGAAAACATCCGGCGGCGTCGCCGCCAAAATCTCCAGCGCGATGTCGAGGCGACCGCGAAAATCCGGCACCAGCACTTCGATCTTCGTTGCCGGCGACAGCTCGCGCACTTTCGCGATGCAGTCGGCAAAGTGCCGCGCGCCGCCGTCACGCAGATCGTCGCGGTCGACGCTGGTGATGACCACGTACTTGAGCTGCATCGCGGCGATGGTCCGTGCCAGTGCTTCCGGCTCCCCGGCGTCCGGCGGCAAGGGTTTGCCGTGACCCACATCGCAGAAGGGGCAGCGCCGAGTGCATAGATCGCCGAGGATCATGAAGGTGGCCGTGCCCTTGCCGAAACATTCGCCGATGTTGGGGCAGGTGGCCTCCTCGCACACCGTATGCAAATGATGTTCTCGCAGGATCTGCTTGATCTCGCCGAAGCGGCCTGCGCTGTTGCCGGCCTTGACGCGAATCCAGTCGGGCTTCTTCAAAGCGGTCGTCGCCGGCACGATCTTGATCGGGATGCGCGCCGTCTTCGCCGCGCCTGTTTGCTTGGCTGTCATGTGATCTCTTGTTCCAGTTGCCGGGCCAGATGCTCCGCCAGCGCGTTGCCCACCTTCGCAGTATCCCACTCGCCGGTCAGATCGTGCAGTTGCGCTACCGCCATTCCCTCGTAGCCGCAAGGGTTGATGGCCTGGTAGGGCGTCAGGTCCATGTCGACGTTGAGCGCAACGCCGTGATAGCTGCAACCATGCTTCACGCGCAGGCCGAGGGCGGCGATCTTGGCCGCGCCGACATAGACGCCGGGAGCGCCGGCCAGGCGCGCCGCCGCGACGCCATGGCCTGCCAGCAGATCGATTACCGCCTGCTCGATACGCTGTACCAGCTCGCGCACCTTGAGGCCGCGCCGCCGCAGATCGAGCAGCAGGTAGGCCACGACCTGGCCGGGGCCGTGGTAGGTGATCTGGCCGCCGCGGTCGATCTGCACCACGGGTATGCCGATATCCTTGAGGAGATGCTCGGGCCTGCCCGAAAGGCCCTGCGTGAATACCGGCGGATGTTCGCAGAGCCAGAGTTCGTCGGCCGTGTCGGCGCTGCGGGCGGCGGTGAAATTCCGCATCGCAGCGAAAGTCGGCTGGTAGTCGACACGGCCCAGCCGCTTGACGATCACAGCACTACCTTCACCATTGGATGTGAAGTTAACTCACGGTACAAGGCATCGAGCTGCTGCTGCGAAACGGCACGCACGGTGCAGGTCAGCGACAGGTAGTTGCCGGCTTTGGAAGGGCGCATCCCGATCGACGCCGCGTTGAAGTCCGGCGCGTGCTTCAGCACCACCTCGACGACGGCCTGGGCAAAGCCGTCATCTGCGGCCCCCATGATCTTGAGCGGAAAGTCGCAAGGGAACTCGATCAGCGTTTCGCGCTGCCTCATGCCGCCGCCCGCATCACCTTCGCCTTGAACTCCTGGTACCAGTCGTACATCCGCGCGAAAACCGGACCCGGCGTACCACCAACACCGACTTCTCTGCCGTCGAGCGCGACGATGGGCAGCACTTCCTTGGTCGACGAGCACATCCATAATTCGTCGGCGGCGCGCGTCTCGGCTTCGGTGATGTCGCGCACTTCGCAGGGCAGGCCATGGTGCGCGGCGAGTTCAAGGATAACGTCATAGGTGATGCCGGGCAGCATCAGGTGGTTCTTGATCGGCGCCAGCAGCACGCCATCTTTTACCACGAAGATCGAGGATGCCGAACCTTCGGTGAGAAAGCCGTCGCGGAACAACACCGTCTCAACGCAACCGGCGGTTACCGCCAGTTGGCGCAGCAAACAGTTGGCCAAGAGCGACGTGGCCTTCAGATCGCAGCGCAGCCAGCGGATGTCGGCGGCGGATACGGCACTGATACCCCGCTCGCGCTGGCTGGCGGGTGACGGGATCATCGGCTCGGCCAGCAGCAACACCGTCGGCGTGATCTCCTTGGGGAAAGCGTGGTTGCGCACCGCCATCGGCCCGCGCGTGACCTGAATGTAAATCGACACGTCTTCCCACTCGGCCTCGCCCGCCAGTTGCGTGACGAGGGCGATCCACTCGGCGAGTCGATGCGGGTTGGCCAGCTGGATGCCGTCCAGGCTTTGCTGCAGGCGCGCCAGATGCTGTTCGAGGCGAAACGCCCGCCGCGAATACACCGGAATAACCTCATACACGCCGTCGCCGAACAGAAAGCCGCGATCCATGACGGAGACGCGGGCGTCCGCTGCGACAAGCCACTGGCCGTTGAGGAAAACCCGGCTCGTCACTGGAAGAACAGCCGCAGTTCGTCCCACAGGCGGCCGAGGAAGCCGGCCACGGGAACCGCGTTCTGCGCGACGACGGGATATTCTCCCCATGCCTTGCCGTCCACCGCCAGTTTCAGCGTGCCGACTGCGGCGCCAGCGGCGACGGGCGCGATCAGGGGTTGCTGGCTGACCAGTTGCACGCTGAGCTTGTCGGCCATGCCGCGCGGCACGGAGACCACGAAATCTTCTGCAAAGCCGGCGGCAACGAGGTTTTGCTGGCCCTTGAAAACCTTGATCCGCGAAATCGCCTGGCCTTTGTCGTAGAGCTTGACTGCGTCGAATCCGGTGAAACCCCAGTTGAGCAGATTCAGCGAATCGCGGGCGCGGGCTTCTTCGGACGCGGTACCGAGCACCACGGAAATCAGTCGGCGCGGACCGCGTTTGGCGGTGGCGATCAGGCAGAAACCGGCCGCGCTGGAATGGCCCGTCTTGAGTCCATCCACCGTTGAATCGGCCCACAGCAAACGGTTGCGGTTGTGCTGGCGGATGCCGTTGTAGGTGTATTCCCTGGTCGCATGCAGGGCGTGAGTTTCCGGATGATCGCGGATCAGCGCGGCCGCCAGCCGGGCCAGATCGCGCGCCGTGGAATAGTGGTTCGGCGTCGGGCCTTCGAAGTAGCCGCTGGCGTTGAGAAAATGCGTGCCCTGCAAACCCATGCGTTGCGCCATGCGGTTCATCATGTCGGCGAAGGCGTCTTCGCTGCCGCCGATGGCTTCCGCCAGGGCCACCGAGGCATCGTTGCCGGACTGGATGACCATGCCCTTGAACAGGTCGTCGACGACCACCGCCTTGTTCACCGGCACGAAACTGCGCGAACCCTGGGTGCGCCAGGCGCGTTCGGAAACCGTGACGGATTGTTGCAGGTTCAGCGTCTTCTGCGCTAGCGCGTCAGCCACCAGATAGGTGGTCATCACCTTGGTCAGCGAGGCCGGCTCCAGTCGCGTGTCGGCTTCCTGTGCGGCCAGCACCTGGCCGCTGGCGTAGTCCATCAGCAGCCAGGCGCGCGCGCTGAGGCCCGGTACCGGGATCGGCTGGGCATGGCTCGCGGCAACAAACAGCAGCGTCAGCAGGAAGGCAAGGAATCGCATCGGTAAATTGCGCTGGAAAGGAACACGGATTATATGTTCCCGCCACTCTTGTCGGGAGCGGTATCCAGAACGAGCGGGTGGTTACAATCAGCTGCTCAATGGTTTCTTCGGGTTGCCGCGAAAATGTCCAGAATTCCTGATCAAGCGTCTCCGGCTTTGCTGCTTATCGACCAGGCCCTGCTCGACGAAGTCTGCGCCGAAGCGGCGGCCAGTCCGCGCCGGCGCAAGAACCGCAACTTTCATCCGACGGATGATCATCCGGCACATCGCCTGCTGAATGCCATGCAGCCGGATTCCTACATCCCGCCGCATCGCCATCTCGATCCGAGCAAGGACGAAACATTCGTTGTCCTGCGCGGCGCGCTGGGGCTGATTCTGTTCGATGACGAAGGAGCGGTGGTCCGCAGCGTGAAAGTCGGCGCTGGCGAGACGGCGATCGGCGTCGATATTGCCCACGGTACATGGCATACGGCGGTGGCGCTGGAGCCGGACACCGTGTTTCTCGAAGCCAAGGCCGGACCCTATCTGCCGTTCACCGAGGCCGAACGCGCACCGTGGGCGCCGGCTGACAATTCAGCGGAGGCGGCACCCTATCTCGCAAACCTGCAACACAGTTTCAGTGAAAGCTGACGTCGGCTCTATCGACGTTAAGCGCCGCGACCGGAACTAAAAGCCGGCGTATCCGGTCGAGGCCGCTTGCCCGGCGCCCATCGACTACTTCAGTGCTTCGGCCAGATCCTTGTCCGTCACCTTGCCCGAGCGATGCAGCCATAACAGGATAGCCAATGGCTTCGGAATATTGCGGCCGGATTCATAGCGGGAGCCGCCCGACTGGGTGACGCCATAGCGTGTCCAGAAAGCGGTCTGATTGAGGTTCTCTTTCGAGCGGACAACAGCGATGTCGGAAAAATCAAGTTTCTTTTTGCGGGCCATGACAATCTCCTTTTCAGATGGGTGAAACAGGTTTCAAGGATACAGGCAAGTGCACGAAACGGGGCCGTCAATGAACAGCCTGCTTGCCGCCGCTGACTTCGGCGAGTGCCTGCGTCGCAATTTCGGCGATGTCGGCGAGACCGGCTGCCTTCGCCACATCCAGCGCGCGCCGATAGGCATTTGCCGCCGTCTCGCCGGCGCCGTCCGAGTGGATACCGCTACGCATAACTCTCTTCTGGATGTCACCGATCAGCAGCCAGTCGCGGCCAATCTTCTCCGGCAATGCGAGCCGGCGATCGATGTCGAGCGCGGCATGGGCGGCGGGCAGCGCGGCCGTGGCATCACCGTTGGCGAGTCGCGCGGCGGCGATGAGCCGCCAGGCGTTGCCGGTCTCGGCCGCTTCGTCCTTGTCCTGCAACAACTTTAGCGCCGCTTCGGCGTGCGTCAGCGCCTCCAGTGCGCGCTTGCCGGCCAGCGCGGCATGGGCCTGCAACAGATGCAGGCTGGCGGCTTGCGGACAAGTACTGGCGCATAGGCCGGCGGCGACCGCCAGGCTTTGTTGCGCGTCAGCGTTGCGACCCAGCGCCAGTTGCGCCTGGGCCTTGAGCAGCAAGGTGTCGAGAGTCGCGCCGAGAGTCACGCCAAATCCGCTGCCGCGTTCAGCCAAATCCAGCGCCAGCAACGCGGCCTCGGCGCGACCCTGGGCGAGCTCGGCGCGCGCCAGGTGCCGCCGATTGCGCGCGGCACCCGGCGTGTCGTCGATGCTGGCAAAAATCCGCGCCGCTTCGTCGAAGCGCCGCGCCGCCGCGGCGTGGTCGCCGCGTCCATGGCGTTTGGCGCCGTCGCTTTCGGCTTCCAGCGCGGCCTTGAGGCGCGGCGGGTCGACCGGCTTCGGCGTCGAAGCGCAGCCGGCAAGAACCAGTACCGCCAACAGCAGAGTCCTAGCGCGCACGGCTGGCCTCCCCGCGTGGATCGCTGTCCGCCTTGAGCGTTGCCGGGGCGGGCGCATCGACCAGATTGCGGATCGGCCACGCCTGCTTCGCGCCGCTGACGATCTCGCGCACGTCGGCGGCGACGGCGCTGCCGTCACGCAGAACCGGCGGCACGCTGATCTCGGCCTCGGCGGTGATCTTCTCGACATGTTCGAGCGTCTGTTGCGTGCGATCGATCAGTCCCGGCAGGCGCTTGTTGGCGGTCTCCAGCGTCTGGCCGAGGTGGCTCAGGTCTTGCTCGGCCTTGCCCAGCACCTGGGTTGCCGCTTTGCCAATGCCGGTCACCTGGCTGTTGCCGTTGGCCAGCAGAACCTTGAGGGCTTCCGAACTCTCTCGCACCTGGGCCAGCGTGCCGGGCAAGCCCTTCTGCGGGTCGGCCAGCACCCCGGTGATGAGCTTGATGTCCTTGAGGATGGGGATGAACTCGTCGCGCACCTGATTGGCCAGCGCGGCCAGCCCGTCGGCGCGGGAGAAGGCGAGCCGTGCCTCGGCAGCGGCGAGCCGGGTCTTGTCCGGCCCCGGCACGATCTCCAGCGTGGCCGAACCGACCAGGCCGTCCTTGCGCAGTTCGACCCGTGCGTCATAAGTGACGAAGCGCATGTGATCGGCATCGATCTCCATGGTTACCACTACCTGGCCGTCATCCTTCAGGCTGACCGCGGACACCGAGCCGACGCGAAAGCCGGCGATCTTCACGGCCTGACCCTTGACAATGTCCTGGGCGCTGTTGGCGACGAAGCTGTAGTTGGTGGTCTGGCGGAACAGGCCCTGGCGCACCACGATGGCGGCGAGCAGGGCCAGCGTCACCAGTGCGGCGAACAGCAGGAAGCGGCGCGTGCCGCGCCGTAGCGCGTCGGTGTCGCTGTCGTGTTGGGTCAGCAGTGACATGGTGTCTCCGCGAGTTCGGTAAGGTCGGTCAGTGTGCGGCAGTCGGGCAGCTCGGGCAGTTCATGGCTATCGAGATCGACGAATAGTACCGGCCGGAAAGGATGACGTGCGTGATAGATGGCTTCCACGGCGATCAGCGCATTCGCCTGACGCCGCGCCAGGCCGGCGAACAGGCGGTCGATCACCAGCAGCTCGGGCGGGCGCAGCAGGCAGCGGGCGAAGCCGACGGTCCAGCGCTCGGTGCGCTCGAGGTTCATCGGCCGTTCGCGGCCCAAGGTGGCGATGCGCTCCGGCGTCAGGCCGCAGAGCCGGAGGGCGATTTCCAGGTCGCTTCCCCAGTCGCGCGGATCGTCGGGGTCGCTGTCGTAACGCAGGGCCAGCGCGAAATTCTCGGCCACCGTCATGGCGCCGAGCAGGCCGCCGCTGTCGGCCAGCACACCGACGCCCGGACAGCGTTCGAGCGCCTTCACGACCTGTCGAGCGACAGCGGAATCGCCGACGATCAGGCGATGCCGTCCGCCTTCGTCGAGCGGCAGCACCAGGCGCAGACAGCGGCCATCGAACAGCGAAAGCCGGCGGGCTTCGACAGTGGCATGCAGGGCGACGCTCATTGCAGGACGTAAACCAGCGCGGCAAAGGCGACGTCCACCACGAAAACGGCGACCAGTCCGGTGCCGACGGCCTGAATCGCGGCGCCGGAAATGGCCTGCGTCGATCCCTCGCCGCTGCTGCCGTGGTGGCAGGCGATGATGCCGACAGCGGCGCCCATCAGCGCGCTTTTGACCAGGCTCAGCAGCGCCAGCCAGGGGTCGGCAAAATCGAGGAAGCGTCCCGCCGTCTCCGCCAGCGGGCGGCCTTCGAGCAGTGCCGTGGCAAGCCAGCTGCTGCCGATGGCCAGGGCCTGAAAACAGACCGTCACCGCCGGCAGGGCGATGACCAGGCCGAATATGCGCGGCAACAGCAGGTAGTCGGCGGCGGGCACGCCGAACCGGCGCAGCGTGGTGAATTCGTCGTGCAGGTGCATCACCGCAAGCTCCGAAGCGATGCCGGCGCTGCTGCGCGCCACCACCACCAGCGCCGAGAGCAACGGCGCCATTTCATAAAAGAGTCCGAGGAAGAGCATGCGCTGGGTCAGGTCGCTATCGGCGCCGATCAGCGCCGAGAGCTGAGTCACCGCCACGGCTCCGGTCAGCATGGCCATGACGCCGATCACCGGCAAGGCGGTGACGCCGGCACCGTAGACTTGGCGCCGGAGTTGCGCGCGCAACAGCGGACGGCGCAGTTCGCGGTGGCGGCCGGCGGCGAACCAGATCAGCGCCAGGTAGCCGCCGAAACGGGTGTCGGCCAGGATATTCACTTGCCGCCTCCGCGCGGCGTTGTCAGTGGCGGCGTCCAGCCCCAGACGTGCGGCGAATTTGGCAAACCCGCCAGCGGCGTGCCAAGGTCGACCATGCCGCCGCCATAGCCCACCGCAGCGGCAACCTCCGCGGAGCAGATCACCGGCTGACCGAATTCCTTGGTCATGGCTTCGAGTCGGCTGGCAACGCCGACGGCATCGCCGATCACCGAGAACTCGCGGCGCTGGCGCGAACCGACATAGCCGGCCAATACTTCGCCGCTGTGGATGCCGATGCCGATCTTCAGCGCTTCGATGCCTTCGGCGGCGAGCTCGGCGTTGAGCCGGTCGACGCGCAACAACAGGTCCTGCGCGGCTTCCAGCGCGTTGCGTTGCGGCGCCGGCAGCGGCTGGGGCAGGCCGAAAGTAGCCATCAGGCCATCGCCGACATACTTGTCCACGGCGCCGCCGCTGTTCTGGATGGCGACGCTGGCGGCGGCATGGAAGCGATTGAGCAGGCCGATCATGGCCTCGGGTGCGGACTGCGCGTTGCGCGCGGCAAAGCCGCGGATGCCGGCGAACAACAGCGTCACATTCTGGCGCTGGCCGTTTTGCTCAAGTTGCAATTCGCCGCCGAGCAAGGCGCGCATCACCTGCGGGCTGACATGGCCGGCGAACATGCTGCGCAAGGTCTGCTTTTTGTGGAAAAGGCGAATGAAGTCCCAAGCCTGTCGCGCCGAAAAGGCCAGCAGCGTGACGATGACGATGTTCGCCACCGGCAGATAGTTGCCGTGCCACAGCGCGAAGGTCGACCCGGCGACGAAGCCGCCGATGATGGCGGCCAGTGCCATGGCCTTGAGCCAGCCGCCGCGACCGAACCAGAGCAGCGCACCCAGCCCGGCCAGCAACAGCGAGAGATTTTCCGGCACGCGCTCGATCAGGCCGCGCCCAAGCAGGGAGCGCAGCGCCTGGATGTGCACCACGGCCCCCGGCTCGGTGCGGCTGCCGGGTTCCCAGGCCGCCAGCGGTACCGGCAGGCGATGACGGGTTTCGGTGGGCAGCAGGTTGGCGACCACCACGGCGCGGCCCTGCACCAGGGCGCGCAGCTTGGCTTCCTCGCCGCGATGAACCCAATCCAGCACCGTGGTGAACGGCGTGTACTCGATGGCGCCGCCGATGCTGTAGTCGATCATGCCGGTGGGCGAGCCCTGGCGACCGAGATGCTTCGCCATCAGGGAGGCCAGCGGCTCGCGTTTGTCGTCGGAGCGACAGCGCAGCTGGTTGATGCGGCGCACGGTGCCGTCGGTGTCCTCGCAGATGGCCAGCGATGCAATTGCATCGGGGCCGGCGGCGGCGAGAATATCCGGCGCGATCGGACGCAAACTGCGGCCGATGCCGGGCGGCTGGCCGACCACCAGCGGCGCCGCGCCGCGCAGCCGGTAGATGCCGGCGATCAGCGTGGCGTCGATGTCCTTGACCAGGAAGTCGTAGGAGCGCACCGGCAGTGGTATCGCCAGTCCAACCACGGCCGGCTTGGCAGCGGAAAGTCCGGCCAGCACGGCGCCGAACTGGGCATGCCAGAGCGCGGTCGGTTCGGGTATCGCCTCGTAGGCGGCCTCGTCGATACCGATGACCACGACATCATGGGCCAGCGGCGTCGGCGCATTGGTGCGCAGCCAGCGTGTCTGGGCATCGTAGAGCGACTGGTCGGCAAAGCGCAGAGTGCGGGTAGACATCAGTCCCCAAGCCGCAGCGCATACGAGCAGAAAGCCGATCAGGATATCGCGGGACAGGCGGAACATGCGGCGATTATAGCATGGTCAAAAGTCGGTGCTGGGGATGCGGCGAACTGCGCGGCAAACCACGCGGCGAAAACGGGCGGCGCAAAAAAGCCGCTCCCCTTTTACGAGGAGCGGCTTTCGGCCGGGGCCGGGGTACTGCTTGCTTAGAGTTTGGCGGCGTTTTCGGCCAGGTACTTGGCCACACCCTCGGTCGAGGCGTTCATGCCCTTGCTGCCCTTCTTCCAGCCGGCGGGACAGACCTCACCGTGTTCTTCGGTGAATTGCAGGGCGTCGACCATGCGCAGCATTTCGTCGATGTCGCGACCCAGCGGCAGATTGTTGATGACCTGATGCTGCACCACGCCGGCCTTGTCGATCAGGAAGGAGCCACGGAAGGCCACGCCGCCGGCTGCTTCAACGTCATAGGCCTGGCAGATGACGTGATTGATGTCGGCCACCAGCGGGTAGCCGACCTGGCCGATGCCGCCGTTGTTTACCGGCGTGTTCTTCCAGGCCAGATGGGTAAACTGGGAATCAATCGAGCAACCGACGACTTCGACGCCGCGCTGCTTGAATTCGTCGAGGCGATGGTCGAAGGCGATCAATTCGGAGGGGCAGACGAAGGTGAAGTCGAGCGGATAGAAAAACAGCACGACATGCTTGCCCTTCAGCGAGGACAGCTTGAATTCCTTGATTTCGTTGTTGCCGAAAACAGCGTTTGCGGTGAAGTCGGGGGCGGGCTTGCCAACGAGTACGGCCATGGTGAACTCCTCAGATAAGGTTTGGTTGAGTCTTCAACAAATAATGGCGAATTGGCGCAATTCAAGCGGTTGGGCGAAGTTCGAAGTCAGAAAACTCGCCGCAGCCGGTTTCCACGATAACACGTTCGACCACGGCACCGGTCGGACCGCGTCGACTCCATGCCAGCATTTCTTCTATTTGACCGGCATTGCCGGCGATCATGGCCTCGACGCTGCCGTCGCGGCGATTGCGCACCCAGCCGCAAATGCCCAGCAAGCGCGCCTGGGCCATCATCGAATAGCGGAAGCCGACGCCCTGCACGATGCCGCTGATGACGAGGCGTTTTGCTTCCGTCACTTCACTTTCATTCCGGGAGTCGCGCCACTGTCGGGCGAGAGCAGGAACAGGCCGGGCGACTTGCCGTCGGCATCCGATGCCGCCAGCACCATGCCCTCGCTCAAGCCGAACTTCATTTTGCGCGGCGCCAGGTTGGCCACCATCACCGTCAGCCGACCGACCAGTTGCGCCGGGTCGTAGGCCGACTTGATGCCGGCGAAGACGTTGCGCGTGTTGCCCGCGCCGAGATCGAGCGTGAGGCGGATCAACTTGTCGGCGCCTTCGACATGCTGCGCGTCGGCAATGCGCGCGATGCGCAGGTCGACCTTGCTGAAGTCGTCGATGGAAATGGTGGGTTCCAGTGAGATCGCCTGTGGCTGCATGATGTCCTCGGTGTGTTGCTGGTGCTGGGCATGACGCTGCTGAGAATGCGGCTCGGCAACAGTCGGCGCTGGCGATACGGCGGACTGCGCCACGGTCGGCTCCAGCGATTCGCGGTTGGCGGCGATCAGGGCGTCGATCTGCTTCGGGTCGATGCGCTGCATCAGGTGTTCGTAGCCATTGATCAGATGCGCCGG
Organism: Sulfuritalea sp.; assembly: GCA_023229545.1. Lineage (GTDB taxonomy): Bacteria > Pseudomonadota > Gammaproteobacteria > Burkholderiales > Rhodocyclaceae > Sulfuritalea. The sequence goes on from JALNZB010000011.1 coordinate 43,088, forward strand.
CGGCAGCAGATGGCCGGCATCGCCCCAGTGCAGCGGCGCGACGTTGAGGAATTCCTCGGCGCGCTGCGCCAGCTTGGGCAGCACCGGCTTGAGGTAGAGCGTCAGCAGGCGGAAGGCGTTGATCAGCAGTGTGCAGACGACGTGCAGCCGTTCCGTATGCTCTTCGGATTTGGCCAGCACCCAGGGCTGGTTCTTGTCCACATACTGGTTGATCTGGTCGGCCAGCGCCATGACGCGGCGCAGGGCGCGCGCCGTATCGCGGGCCTCGTAGTAGCCGGCGATCTCCTCGGCGGCTTCCATAATGCCGGGCAGTTCGGCATGGAATTGCTCGCTGCTGTGGGTGTGCAGCAGGGTTCCTCCAAAGCGTTTGGCGATGAAGCCGGCGGCGCGGCTGGCGATGTTGATGTACTTGCCGACCAGGTCGGAATTGACGCGCTGGGTGAAGTCATCGAGATTGAGGTCGATGTCCTCCATGGTGCCGTTGAGCTTGGCGGCCAGGTAGTAGCGCAGCCATTCCGGATTGAGTCCCTGCACGAGATACGACTCGGCGGTGATGAAGGTGCCGCGCGACTTCGACATCTTGGCGCCATCGACGGTGAGGAAGCCATGGGCGAAGACATTGGTCGGCGTGCGGTAGCCGGCGTGTTCCAGTTCGGCGGGCCAGAACAGGGCGTGAAAGTAGAGGATGTCCTTGCCGATGAAGTGGTACAGCTCGGCCGTCGATCCCTTGGCCCAGAACTCGTCGAAATCCAGCCCCTTCCTCGCGCAGAGATTTTTGAACGAGCCCATGTAGCCGATCGGCGCGTCGAGCCAGACGTAGAAAAATTTCCCCGGCGCTCCGGGAATCTCGAAGCCGAAATAGGGCGCGTCGCGCGAGATGTCCCAGTCGGTCAGCTTGTTCTCGCCCGGCGCCCCAAGCCATTCCTGCAACTTGTTGGAAGCCTCGGCTTGCAGCCGCGCACTGTCTTGCGTCCACTGCCGCAGGAAGCTCTGGCAGCGCGGGTCGGAGAGCTTGAAAAAATAATGGTCGGAAGACTTCAGCACCGGCGCCGCGCCGGACACCGCCGAGTAGGGGTTCTTCAAGTCGGTCGGCGCATAGGCCGCGCCGCAGGATTCGCAGGCATCGCCGTACTGGTCCTTGGCCCCGCACTTCGGGCACTCGCCCTTGATGAAACGATCGGGCAGGAACATCTGCTTCGCCGGATCGTAGTATTGCTCGATGGAGCGTATCTCGATCAGGCCGGCAGCCTTGAGCTTGGCGAAGATGTCTTCAGCATAATGTCGGGTCTCGTCCGAATGCGTGGTGTAGTAATTGTCGAAGGCGACATGGAAGCCGGCGAAATCGCGCGAGTGCTCGGCATGCACGCGCGCAATCAATTGTTCCGGCGTAAGCCCTTCCTTTTCGGCGCGCAGCATGACCGGCGTGCCGTGGGTGTCATCGGCGCAGACGTACCAGCATTCATGGCCGCGCATTTTCTGGAAGCGCGTCCAGATGTCGGTCTGGACGTACTCGACCAGATGGCCGAGATGGATCGCGCCGTTGGCATAAGGCAGGGCGCTGGTAACGAGGATCTTGCGGGTCATGACACGGTCTTTCCGGGTGCTGGCGGCGGGGGCCGCATCTCAAGGCTCGCATTGTACCGGCGCAGGGTGATTGCCGGGATGCGCCGCCGTAGCGTCAGCGCCGACTCTTGGGCTTTCCTTCGCACGGGAGATGCCGGGACTCGCCCCGGCGTGCGACCTACTTTCATGTTCACGCAAGAAAGTAGGCAAAGAAACGCTCCCCGCCCATAAGCGGACAATTGACCCTGCTGCGGTTTTGCAATGGTGTAGATAATAGGATACAGTTTCGTATGGGCGTGATTTACACCACCGAACAATTCGACACTTGGCATGACGGTCTGCGCGACGCGCACGCGAAGGCAGCGATCAAGGTGCGCATGCGCCGCGCCGAGGAAGGCAATTTCGGCGACTGCGAGCCGGTGGGTGAGGGTGTATCGGAGATGCGGATTCACTACGGCCCCGGCTACCGCGTTTATTTCAAGCGCACCGGCATGGAGGTGGTGATTCTGCTCGCAGGTGGCGACAAGAGCACGCAGGCGAAGGACATCAGGATGGCGCTGAAATTGGCGCGCGAAACATAAGCGGACGTAGGAGACGGCGATGGCACTTAAACTGCGCAAATGGGATGTGGTCGAGGAACTGAAGACCGACGAGGACATGGCGCTTTACCTCGAAGCGGCAATGGAAGAGGCCGGCGACGACGCGGCCTTCGTCGCCAAGGTTCTCGGCGACATAGCCCGGGCCAAGGGCATGACACAGCTCGCCCGCGACACCGGCATCGGGCGCGAAAGCCTCTACAAGGCACTCTCGGGTGAAGGCAATCCCAGCTTCGCCACTATCCTCAAGGTCGTTCGCGCCCTTGGCGTAAGACTGCACGCCGCGCCGGCAACCGTTTCCGCCAAGCAGGCACGGGTATCCCGCAGAAAGGCAACCGGAGCATTGGCCGCAGCACGATGACTGTCGCGGTCGAGTGAAATATCGGCGCTGGTGCGACGGCGGGAGTCGGCTAGGAGCAGGCGTAGCAGCATCGGAGAATTGCGTACCGCGAACGCTTGGTAAGTCATCAGGAACCTGCCGCTGGATTCCGGACACATGACTAATCCTTTGAGCAGGCTCGACAACATGCGCGCGCCGTTGGTAGGCTGTTGCGCAGGATGCGTGATGAGCATCTAATTGGCAAATTTGCACGAAAACCTTCAAGCGAAACGATCTATCTTTCTCAGGGCGCTGCGTATGTCGCATACAAAAAAGAACAAGGGCAGGGATCCCGAAGCACGGAAGAGCGATGGTCCAATCAATAGATTGGTGACTAAGTTTCTCGAAATGCCTGAACCAGATTATGCTAGAAGCGTTGTGATACCGGTCTTGGAGGCAGAGGGATATCAGAGGATTGACTTTCATCATGGCAATACAGAGGTCGGTAAAGATCTCATATTCTTTCGGGACAATGGTTTTGACAACAGGGCGCTGGTTGTAGCTGTTGTGAAGACTGACAAGGTATCCAAGACATCGTCGGATTCGTCAGGGCTACCCGTTATCTTGGTGCAGGTACACCAAGCTCTAAAAAATGAAGTCTTAAGCTGGGACGGAACGAAAAAGCGCCCGGATGAAGTTCTTGTAATTCTTGCAGATGACCCGTCGCACGATCTTCTGTCTTCAAGCCCCGATGGATTTCGCGAGTGCTGTGAAGCCGGTGCTCGGTTTATTCATGGCAGTGTGATCGCAGAAAGACTATTTAGGAATCGCCTGGACATCGCTGAGCAACTGCTTCAGTCAAAGCTTGATGCATCGCAGTACCTTCAGTCCAATCCCACAAACCTGCCACTGCTGAACGCGCTTAACAGCAGCGAGCTGGTAGACATTGCAACCATCTATACAGACTTAGATGCATCTGTTGGCACGACAACGGTATCGGACGCCTTGTGTCTAATTCCATCGCCAAATCTCGCGACGATCCGCGTTGCGGAGGTCGGGTGGCCAGCCGCTGCTGCTGCAATTCGGGGCTTGGAGGGGCTCTTAGGGTCAGTTCTTCGACACTCGCTATCTGATGCGGAGGAAACATTTTCTGCAAAGAATGCGCTTGCGAAAACTCAGGCCAATAAAGCGCTATGGAAGGATATTGATACCAATGCATCCGACATTGATCAGTGGATTCAAGCGGTTGATCAAGAGTTTGGGGCTCGTGCGCTGTCCCTGAATAGCGCCCTCGCTAAGGTCGGACGGAAGGAGCATAAAGCCAAAGCTGCGATTAGTGCAGCATATGACTTAGCCACAGACATCAAGATCGGGAGTTCGTCCGTGGCTGACGCTGCTGTCGCGTTGCGGAGAGGCGCGGATGTGTGTGGCGACATGGCAAAGGTTTGCGCTTGCCTACAAGAATTTCGGACGGCTCTACATGATTCAACAACAGAATTGGATGAGCTCGACACGGGAATTATGCTGTCGAGTGGCCCTGACTCGATTGGCGAGCTTAGAACTGCTATGGGGCGCGAAGTCGCAAATGCTAGAGACTTCTTGACGCGCAGCGAAAGGCTCCGGACACGATCAGGGAGATATGTTTCGCTTCAAGACTATGAGTTGAGTGTTGACGTAGCCAAGTTGGCAGAGCGCCTCAGGGGATATGTTGAGGCACTTGTTGCCCGCTTTCATTCACCGTGCGTTGTTACTGATCGCGAGTTTTCCCGTGCCCTACTTGCTGACACGAGGCGGTACCTCTTTGTCATCGATGATTTCAAGAGAGTGCCCGCTCTTTCCGCAGTTTTTACTCAATCTCCTGAATCTCATATAGGTGATAGGCGTCTCGGTGCGTGTGTCTTGGGATTGTTGAACTCTGGCGTGGATGTATTGGTGACCGGCAATGCAGGATCAGGAAAGTCCACCACTCTCGAAATGTTTGCGCGGAAGCGCGCGGCGGAGCGCGAGTTGAATGAAGAAATTGTGTTCTTACCTCTAGCACGCCTCGGAGAGTTCAACGTCTCAGCAACATATGGAAAGCCGTCAAACCTTCTTTGTGAGGAGATTGCACGGTTGTTTCGACCGGGTCAGCCGGGGGTAACGTCTAAGTTTGTTCGAGAACGTTTGGACAGCGCCAAGAAATTGGTCCTGGTTGTCGACGGTATCGACGAGGCGGCAAGCTGGACCGATTGGCTTGCCAGACTAATCACGGAACTTAGAGGCAATAGCGGAACTGCCTTTCAGGTCGTTGCGTCGTCGCGTTTTGGGGTGCCCGAACTTGCTGGCCTTGAATTGTTTAACTTAGTCCTCCTTCCTTTTAGTCGCGACCAAGTAATTAGGTTCATAAGGGACTTTTTGAAGGGTGAGCCCGTCTTGGCGGAGGAGGTAATCGCCCATCTTGAGGCCAATCCAAATTTGTTCTCTGTGGCACAGACGCCGCTAATGAGCACGATCCTCTGCGTACTTGCAAGTAGTGGTGTGACTCTTCCAGAGACTAAGAGCGCTCTATACAGGGAAAGATTTGAATTGCTGTGGGGTGCGTATGATGCGAAAAAGCAGGTGCGTCGAGTTAAGTCATCTCGGAGTAGCCTTGAAGACGTAAGTAAGAAAGTTGCGTTTTTCCTGCATTCGCGCCGAAGACGGTCGGCACCACGTGAAGATATTGTGGAATACACGATACAGGCGCTTAGTCGAAAGTATCGCCGTAAGGTTGTTATTGACGCAGTAAAGGAGCTTGAACGGCCATGCAATGTCTTGGTCAGTGATCTGGATGGCGCTTTGGGATTCGGTCACTTAAGTTACCAAGAGTATCTGGCTGCGGACGAGCTATATACGAGTCGCCAAGGTGAAATCGTTAATCATCTAGCTGATCCATGGTGGCGTGGGGCGCTGGTTCTCGCTGCAATGAGGGCAGATGACATCGGAACATTGCTCGCGGATCGAGTGCTGCAGGTTGGGGGCATAGGTAAGGCGGCGGAAACTCTTTCAGCGATGATCGAAGTGTGTGATGACAGCCAGAAAGCCATTCTTCGTCGGCTTCTAAAGGATCAAAAGCTGCTTGATCGGATGGTTGAGACAGATGGTCTGGAGATGGAGCCTGACTATTGAAGGGGCCGTGTACAGAAACTGGTTTGGCCGAGATCCAGCGCGCTAGTCCGAAATCTCGCATGGCAGGTTTCCGATCACTCAGCAGCCAATGGCGATTAATTTGTCATGAGGCTGAATTGGGCACATTTCTGTCGGTGGCAAGAGTTCAAACGAGTCAGCTTCAAATTTGTTTTCCACACGGCCTACCACGCGCGACGGTTTTTGTTTCCCCTCTGACCCGCCGAGCGAGGAAGGTTCGCCGGGGGTTGTCCGGTCGCGTTGTCTGAGCGTAGCGAGTTTAGCGACCGGCCCGGCGGGCCTTCCGCAGCGAGGGAAGCCTGACGCAGTCAGGCCGGGGAGGCGGGGAGCGATTCTTTGCCTACTTTCTTGCGCGAACAAGAAAGTAGGTTGCCCGCCGGGGCGAGTCCCGGCATCTCCGTTTAGTAGCCAAGCCCAAGAGTCGGCGCTGACGATACGGCGCCAAATATCAGCCCAGTACCGTTTCCGCCAGCATCGCCGGCGACAGAACCGTCACGCCTTGAATCGTTTTCCCGTAGAGCGGGCCAAAATGGGTGCGGTCGCCGGTGACCAGCATGTCGCAGCGATGGCGGATGGCGGCGGCAAGTACCGGCCTGTCCTTTTCGGGCAGGACCATCGTGTCGGGCAGCAGAGTGTTGCTGGCAAGTAGGCCGCCGATTCTGATTCGGGCTGCCATGGCCTCCAGCACGGAAAGGCCACCGGGAGCTTTTGCGGCAAGATTGCGCCGCGCTTCCTCGAAGACGTAGGCATCCGCCCACAGTTCATGTCCGGCGGCCTCGCACAGAGCCAGCAATCGCCGTACCGCGCCATCGGCGCGAGCGGCCGAGAACAAGATGTTGGCGTCGAGGAATATCCGCACTGCGTCAGTGCGATTTCTTGTTCAGCACGGCGGCCAACTCGGCCTCCGCGTCGTCGAATTCACGCAGGCGTTCAGCGCTGTACATTTCAATGGGCAAGGTGACGGCAGGCCGCAGCAAAAGACCCTCCGGCGTTGTTTCTGCAATCAGTTGATCGTCAGCGACGAGGCCCATGGCCTGGCGCAGTTTGGCCGGGAGCGTGATGACACCGCGACCGGTGATGGTGAGCGTTGTTTTCATGGCCAGCAGTTTTGCAGAAAATCAGCAAAACTGCAACTCTGCACCTATTTGCTCTTCGGCCCGACACGCTCCGAGGAACGGATTCGGGCGTGACGCCTGTCACTTGGGAAGTACTTGCCGATCTGTCGATTGCTTCTGCAGCGCAATTTTTTCGGCAGCCAGCTCTTGCAGCAGCGGGAAGATTATCGTGCTCCATTTACTGGTTCCGTAGGCTTGCTCGACCTCTTTTCTGTCGACGTAAATCGTCCATGCCGGAACGGGGCCGGTTTTCAGTTGCCTTGATTTCACTCTGGCATCGAACAGCCACTTCAGGTCGGCGGGGAAATGCCCGGCGGCCAGGTCCAGCGATCTGAACGGGCGATTAACCTCCCGATAGGTGATCTTGTCGTAGTCGGGCCAATCCTGAAGTTCCCGCTTGCCGCCCCACGAGCCCTTCCACCGCGAACAGAAGCCGCAGTCGTCGGTGGTCCAGAGAACCAGCAATATCTCCGAATCCCGGGTTACTTCGTCGAACTCGCCCGCAACGGCGACTGTCGGGCTCAGGCAAAGAGCGGCGGCAATCCAGAGAAATCGTTTCATTATTCCTCGATGATGTCCAACGAACAGCGTTTATCCACTGCCGGCGTCGCCGGCCATGGTTAGAGCAGCGCCGCCGCCCGATAGTGCCGTACCGCCAACGCCGACTCTTCGAGCTGGTCGAGCAGTTGCGCCAGTTCGACATGGACGACGCGCGATGGCGCAATGGCCAGCGCGGCTTCGAGATAGCTTCTGGCCTTGCCCCACAGTTGCTGCTGGCGGCACAGCCGGCCCAGCGTGAGCAGCAAGGCGCCGTCGCGCGGCATGCGTTGCAGCCATTTCTCGGCCTGGGCGATACGGCCGAGGACATCCCCGGCAGGTTCGCCGGCCTTGCCGCACTCGCCATAGGCCAGCACCAGTGCGCTATCCCAGTATTCATCCAGCGCGTCTTCGATGACGCGCTGGGCTTCGCGGCAATCGCCCGCCGCCGCCAGGGCGCGCGCCGTCTCCAGCGCCAGCGAGGCTTCGGCGCGGTCGGCGTCATCCAGTTCGCGCCAGTAGCGCATCAGCCCCGAGGGATCTTCGCGCAGGCTGCGCAGGCCTTCGCGCACGGCGCGGCTGCGAATCGGCGCCGCCTGTTCGGCGGTCAACGCCTGGTGCTTTTCGAGCTGGCGCACCAGGCGCGCCACTTCGCGCCAGTTGCCCAGACCCTGTTCGGCGCGCACGCTCAAACGCAAGGCGGCGATATGCCGCCCCTCACGCGCGGCGAGCTGGTGCAGGGCGTCGCGGGCATCCTCGAAGCGGCGATCTTCGAGGGCAAATTCGGCTTCGGTCATCAAGCGCGCCGACTGCAAGCCGGCATCGTCATAGCCGCGCACGCGCGCCGCCCATTCCGCGGCACGCTCCGCATCGCGCAGGGCGTGCGCGGCGCGCCAGCCCGCCAGCGCCAGCATGCCGGTACCGGGGTGATCCGGTCGGGCTTTCTCGGCGCAACGCATGGCGTGGCCATAACGACCTTCCTGCAACAGACGCCAGGCGTCGCGCAGGGCCAGCGCAGCCTTGTCCTGTTGCCGCCGACGGCGAAACTCCGCTACCGCACGCGGCAAGCCGAGGGTGTGACTGACGGCGCGCGCCAGCAGGTAGACGAAGAAGAAGTTGGCGAGCGAGGCCACCAGAAAAAGATTGAGGGACACTTCCGCGCGCCATGGCGGCAACACCAGCAACACGTAGCCGTCGTTGTAGCGCGCCGCCAGCGCCAGCGCCACCGCCAGCGCGGCGAGTATCAGCAGCCAGAACAGGGCGCGCATGGCGATTGCTACCTGGCGCTGGCCGCGCCGCGCTCGCGGGCAAACTTGAGATTGCGCAGGGCTGTCAGGGTTTCCGCCAGGCCCGGCAGATCGAAACTGACATCGGTGGTCGCCAGCGTCTTCAGGGTCGACTGCGCGGCCTGCACGGGTTTGGCACGACCGTCGAAGTAGCGGTCAAGCTGCTCGCGCGACTGGCGGATCTCTTCGCCGAAAGTCTTGCCGTCGCGTTGCAACAGCGCCAGGCGCGCGTTGAGCAGGCGCAGCTTGAGGTTTTCGCGCAGGAAGAAACTCTGGTTGGGCGACAGCAGCGCGGGATCGCCCTGATCGATGCGCTCGATGCGCACCAGTTGCCTCACTTCGCGCCACAGGTCGGCCCCCAGGTCGCGCCAGTAATCGGCGCTGACCGGTTTTGACGGCGCCGCCGGTTTGGTCGGGGCCGCCTTCGGTCGCTGTTCGTAGGCGAGCGGCAAGCTGTCGACGGCGGCGACGACGCTTTCGATCTTCAGCGACAGGCCGGTGATATTGGCGCCCGGCGTGGCCTTGAGACGTTCGATGTCGCGCGCGATGAGTTTCCGAATGGACAGGAATTGCGGCTGGATGGAACGGGAGAGGCGCGCGTCGGCGTTCTGTAGCGCGAACAGTGCGGCTTCGACATTGCCGGCGAACTGCAACTGCTGCATGGCAATGACAACGGCTTGCTCGACTTCGGCCAGCACGCGTTCGTCGCGACTGCTGGAGAGTTCCTGATACATGGCTTCGAGCGCCACGGCCTGGCTCTGCGCCTCGGCCAGCTTCGCTTCCAGGACGCCGACCTTGGCCTGCAAGGCCGCCAGCGATTCCTGACTCTGGCGGGCCATGGCCCGCCCTTCCCGCGCCATGGAATCGCCATCGGCGAGACGCCTGGCAAGTTCCTGCTGCAAGCCGGAGACCTGCATGCGGGTGTCCGCCCACTGCGCCAGCACCACCACCATGGCGAGCGCCGCCACACGCAGCGTCGGCCGGCGCCAGATATCCCGCCACCGGCTGGTGGCGGGCGGTGGTTCAGTTTGAAGGGGCGTTTCCGTTTTCATGAGTTGTGAAGTATTGCATGAGTCCGGCCAGCAAACCGTCATCGCCGGGATCGGTCGGTATCACTTTACCCAAGCCGAGGGCATGCGCCTGCTCGGCAATGCGGGCATGCGGCACGAACGCCGGGGTCTTCTTCAGCCAGGCCTGACCCAGATGACCGACCATGTCAAAAAAATTGCGCAGGCCTTCGCTGCTGGTCAGGGTCACTGCATCGAGATGCCCTTCCTCCCACAACTTGAGCAAGGGCGCCGGGTCGAGTTGCGGTTTGGCGCGACGGTAGCAGGTGACGTACTCGATGGTGGCGCCCCGCGCCTGGAGCGTTTCGCCGAGCAGTTCGCGACCGCCGTCGCCGCGAAAAATGATCACGCGCCGACCCTGTACATCGGTCATCTCGGGAAGTTCGAGCAAGGCTTCGGAGTCAAAGCGCAGCGGTGGCGAGATGATGTCATGGAGGCCATGACGCGCGAGTTCGCGTTCGCTGCTCTTGCCCAGCGCCGCCACGCGCAGCCCGACCGGCCACGAGCGGCGAGAGAGGATAAGCGCCAGCGCTTTCTCTATCGCATTGGGGCTGACGAAAACGGCAAGGTCGAAACTGTCGAGACGAATCGCGACGTCGAGCACCGGCGCAACATCTTCGATGTCGCGAATTTCCAGTACCGGGTAGAGCACCGGCAGGGCGCCCTGGTCGGTCAAGGCCGTGGCGAAATGCGCTGCCTGACCGGCCGGGCGCGTCACCACGACATGACGGCCAGTCAAGGACATTGTTAACCGCCGAGAGAGGCGAGGATTTCCGCAGCGCCCTGTCGGCGCAGTTCGGCGGCCAGTTGCAGCCCGAGCGTCTCGGGATCGGCGGCGCTGCCGGTGAGTTCGGCCTGCGCCATGCGCGTGCCGTCGGGCGACGCGACGAAGCCACGCAGATAAAGGCTGCCGGCGCGCATTTCGGCGAAGGCGCCCAGCGGCACTTCGCAACTGCCGGCCAGCGCCCGCGACACGGCGCGTTCGGCGCGGACGCAGGCGGCGGTCGGCGGGTCATTCAGGGCGGCAACCCAGGCCGCCACTTCCGGCCGCGAGGCCAGCGCCTCGATGCCGAGCGCGCCCTGTCCGGCGGCCGGCAACGAATCTTCGGCGGGCAATACGGCGCGGATGCGCTCGCCGAGGCCGAGACGGGTCAAGCCCGCTGCGGCGAGGATTATGGCGTCGAACTGGCCTTCGTCGAGCTTGCGCAGGCGGGTGTCGAGATTGCCGCGCAGCGGTGTCACGGCGAGATGCGGATAACGCGCATGCAACAAGGCTTCGCGGCGCAGACTGGAAGTGCCGACTACGGCGCCCGGCGGCATGTCCGCCAGGCTGGCGTACTTGCTCGACACCAGTGCATCCAGCGGGACTTCACGCGGGCCGATGGCGACCAGGGAAAATTCCGGCTCCATCTGCATCGGCACATCCTTCATGGAATGCACGGCAAGATCGGCCGCGCCGTCGAGCAGGGCGGCTTCCAGTTCCTTGACGAACAGCCCCTTGCCGCCGACCTTGGACAACGGCCGATCAAGAATCTGGTCGCCGCGCGTGGTCATGCCAAGCAACTCGACGCGACAGGCCGGATACAGGCTCTGCAATAGGCTGCGCACATGCTCGGCCTGCCATAGGGCCAACCGGGATTCGCGCGTGGCTATGACGATGCGCTGCGGAGGAAGTACGGGAGAAGGGGCTGGGCTCACGGGATGACCGATCAATGGAGAACGAATTCGCTGGCGATTTTATCAGCCTGGAGCACTTTCCGCGCGGCATGGCAAAAGCCGCCCGCAGGCGGCCAAAGGTCCGGCGGCGAAAAGTATCAGCCGGCGCTCGGGCGTGCCAGCGATGCGCTTTCGATCCAGCGCTTGATGCGGTTAGCATCGCCGACGCGAGTCATCCTGCCCACGGAGTCGAGCAACACGATAATGGTCGGTTTGTTGTTGAGCCAGGCCTGCATCACCAGACATTTCCCGGCTTCGCTGATGTAACCGGTCTTGGACAGGCCTATCTCCCAGGTCGAGCTCCTGACCAGGGTATTGGTATTGCGGAACTGCAGCGGACGACCGGCAATGCTGAATTCGCCTTCGGAGGTCGTCGAAAACTCGCGAATCAGTGGGTAATGGTGTGCGGCATCGACCATTTTCGCCAGATCGCGCGGACTCGATACATTGGCTGCGGTCAACCCGGTCGGGTCCTGAAAACGCGTATCGACCAAACCCAGAAGCTGTGCCTTCTGGTTCATGGCGGCAATGAAAGCCTCGCGGCCGCCCGGATAGTGGCGCGACAAAGCTGCGGCGGCACGATTTTCGGAAGACATCAGGGCCAGGCGCAGCATTTCCTCGCGCGCCAGATGCGTACCGACCTTGAGACGCGAGCGTGTCCCCTTGAGGTTATCAACATCCTCGTCGCCGATTGCCAGGGTCTCGGCGAGGTCGGGCTTGGCGTCAAGCACCACCATCGCGGTCATCAGTTTGGTGATCGAGGCAATCGGCAATACGGCGCTCGGGTTCTTTTCAAACAAAATCGCACCGCTCGTCTGATCCAGCACCAGTGCGGCGGATGACTGCACGGCGAGATGCCGGGCGTCGTCAAGAGAGGCGACACGCCGCGGAGATTTGGCGCGCAACACCACTTTTATCCTGTTCGGCTTCGCCGCACGCGGGGCCTTATTCTTGGCTGCGACGGCTTTCTTCCGGGTGGCCGCATGGAGGTCAGCCGGCGTCACGCCAGCGCCGACTACCGCGACCGCCAATAACATTAGTAGCGTTCTTTTCATGAAGATGCATCTCCTGCAATGGCTTGATTCTAACAGAGGATATTCCCTCCGTAATAGGATGTATCGGCAGTTATCGTTAGAAATAAAGGGGTTGGGCCTTCGATCTCAACAATAACATTAACTTGGATCAAGAAACCGTCTTACTTCCTCCCGACGCGCCAAAGTATCCGCGTAGCCCAGATCGATCAAGGCCCTGGTGTAAGACCGTTCGAACAGGAGATAGCTGGTCAGTGCGCCGCCATTTCGATTCATGGCGCCAATGCCGCGCAGCAGAACCCGCACCGGCCATGGCAGTGCCCGTGCGTGGCGCGCCGCAAGGTGGTCAAGGCGCTGCGACGGCGCAATGGTCAGCACATCGATCGGCCGCAGACTCATTCCGTTCTGGCGGCGGACATCTTCCGGAATCAGCGACAGGGTCTTGTTGATGCGATTCATTCGCTCCAGATCAACCGACATGCTGTCGAGAAAAATGCTGGACAGCGCATGGCCGGCGATTTGCGCCAGCGAGGGATAGATTGCGACACGCGGTCGGGCACTCTCATCGGTCATGCGGCCGGCGCCGATCACCAGTATCCTGTCGGCGCCGAGGTGGATCGCCGGCGAGACGGGCGCCATCTGCCGCATCGAGCCGTCGCCGAACCATTCCCGATTGATATGCACCGCCGGAAAAATGAACGGAATGGCGCTGGAAGCCATCAGGTGATCCACGGCTATTTCGGCGGGAGTGCCGATTCGCTGGCTGCGGCGCCAGGGTTCAATGTCCGCCCGCCCCTGAAAAAAACTGACGCTTTGCCCGGATGAGTAGCCGGAGCAGGTAATGCTGACCGAATGGAGGGCCCGATTTTCGATGGCTCGCGCGATACGGCTGAAGTCGAGGCTGTCGCTCAACAGGCGCCGCAGTGGCGCATTGTCAAGCAGCGAGCGCGGCGAATGTCGCGTCAGCCAGCCAACCGCCAGCGTCGACACCCAGCGCGCGCCGGAAATACCCATGCTCACCGGGTCGGAGCGATAGACCTGGCGGGCGCTGAAGTTTTCCCAGATGTTCAGCAGATGATCCACGCCGGCGCCGAAATTCTCGGCCGCCACCGCCAACGACGCGGCGTTGACGGCGCCGGCCGAGGTGCCGCACAAAATCGGAAACGGATTGCGCTGCGGCTCCGGCAACAGCTCGCGGATCGCCTTCAGCACGCCGACCTGATAGCCGGCGCGGGCACCGCCGCCCGTCAAAACCAGCGCGGTGCGCGACTCATCGGTCATGCTGAAGTCAAGTGCTGCTCCTGACTTGCTGCTGCGTCTCCACCGACAACAGGGCGGTAACGTTGACGATGCGTCGGACGGTGGCGGTCGGCGTCAGGATATGCACCGGGCGCGCGGCGCCGAGCAGCAGCGGTCCCACTGTCAGTCCGTCACCAGCGGAGGTCTTTATCAGGTTGAAGGAGATATTGGCGGCATCCAGTGTCGGCATGATCAGCAGGTTGGCCGGGCCCTTGAGCGTCGAGTCGGGAAACACCTGGCGCCGGATGTCTTCGGAAAGCGCCGAATCGCCGTGCATCTCGCCATCGACCTCCAAGTTTGGCGCACGCTCGCGCAGGATCTCCAGTGTGCGGCGCATCTTGATCGCGGTCGGCGTGTCCTCGGTGCCGAAACTCGAATGCGACAGCAGCGCCACCTTGGGCGCGAGACCGAAGCGCGCCACCTCTTCGGCGGCCAGCAGAGTCATCTCCGCGAGCTGCTCGGACGTCGGGTCGTAATTGACATAGGTATCGCCGATGAACAGAGTGCGGTGCGGCAGGATCAGCAGGTTCATGGCGTAGAAATGCTCGATCCCCGGCTTGCGGCCAATCACCCTGTCGATGTAGCGCAAATGCAGCGAATGCTTGCCGTAGGTTCCGCACAGCATTGCATCGGCATAATTGTGGCGTAACAGCATGGCGCCGATCAGCGTGGTGCGTTTTCTCATCTCCAGCCTGGCGTAATCGACGCTGACGCCCCTGCGCGCCATGATGCCGTGATAATCCCGCCAGAGTTCCTTGTAGCGCGGATCGGAATCGGGACTGACCAGCTCGAAATGCTCGCCGGCGTGAATCCGCAGGCCAAAACGGGCGATGCTCTTCGCCACCACCTCGGGCCGCCCGATCAGGATCGGTCGCGCCAGATTCTCGTCGCATACCGTTTGCACCGCGCGCAGCACGCGTTCGTCCTCACCTTCGCAGAAAACCACGCGCGCCGGCTTTTTCTTGGCGGCGAGGAACACCGGACGCATCAGCAGGCCCGTGGAATAGACAAAGTCATTCAACTGCTGAACATAGGCATCCATGTCCACAATCGGTCGCGTCGCAACGCCGGAATCCATCGCCGCCTGGGCCACAGCAGGAGCCACCTTGATGATGAGCCGTGGATCGAAAGGCTTTGGAATCAGGTATTCGGGGCCGAAGGAGATATCTTCGGTGCCATAGGCTGCCGTCACCACTTCCGACTGCTCGGCGTGCGCCAGTTCCGCAATCGCCCTCACGGCAGCCACTTTCATCGCTTCGTTGATCGTCGTCGCGCCGACATCGAGCGCACCCCTGAACATGTAGGGAAAACACAGGACGTTGTTGACCTGATTCGGATAGTCCGAACGACCGGTGCCGATGATGGCGTCGGGACGCACGGCCCGGGCCTGTTCCGGAAGAATTTCCGGGTCGGGATTGGCCATGGCGAGAATCAGCGGATCGCGTGCCATGGCCTTGACCATCTCCGGCTTCAAGACACCCGCCGCAGACAAGCCAAGGAATATGTCGGCGCCAACCATGACATCACCCAGGAAACGCGCATCCGTCACCTGCGCGTAGCGCGCCTTGGACGGGTCGAGTCCCTCACGTCCGGAATGGATCACGCCCTTGCTATCGACCACGAATACATTTTTCGGATCGAGACCAAGACTCACCAACAGATCGAGGCAGGCAATCGCCGCCGCGCCCGCTCCCGAGCACACCAGCTTGACCTTGGCAATATCCTTGCCGACGACGCGCATGCCATTCAGCAAGGCGGCGCTGGCGATGATGGCCGTGCCGTGCTGATCGTCGTGGAAAACCGGGATTTTCATTCGTTCGCGCAGTTTGGCCTCAACGTAAAAGCACTCGGGCGCCTTGATGTCTTCCAGATTGATGCCGCCAAAAGTCGGCTCCAGTGCGGCGATGATGTCGACCAGTTTTTCCGCATCGTTTTCGGCGACTTCGATGTCGAAGACGTCGATGCCGGCGAACTTCTTGAACAACACGCCCTTGCCTTCCATCACCGGCTTGCCGGCCAGCGGTCCGATGTTGCCCAGCCCCAGAACCGCCGTGCCATTGGTGATGACGGCCACCAGATTGGCGCGCGAGGTATACAAGGCTGCCGTGGCGGGATCGCGCACGATCTCGTCGCAGGCGGCGGCGACACCCGGCGAATAGGCCAGCGACAGGTCCGCCTGGTTGTTCAACGCCTTGGTCGGAGTCACGGCGATCTTGCCGGGTTTTGGATCGCGGTGATATTCCAGTGCTGCGGCGCGGATACGTTCGTCCATGACAGGCTCTCCTTCATGCGTTGGAACTGATTGTAGCGCCGTGTCGCCAGCGCCGACTCTTTCACGGACCGTGGGTTTTCCGGCGCAACTCGCAATTTCCTCGTGCGTCCGGAGATTGGACATTTGCCGCCTGCCTCCAGCGGGCGATCGATGTGGGACAATGCCTTGTCGATCCGCGCCCCTTGATCACCCGGTCGATGAACGCAAATTGAAAAATGGAGATTCGTCGCACCATGAATCAGCCCAAACAGATACCAGTCCCCGTCTACGCAAAGCACGCCGGGCTGAACGCCTGGGTTGCCGAAGTCGCGGCGCTTACCCTGCCCGACAACATCGTCTGGTGTGATGGCTCGCAGGAGGAGGCGGATCGCCTCTTCGACCAGATGGTCGCGTCCGGCAGCGTCGTCAAGCTCAACCCGGCGAAGCGCAGGAATTCCTACCTTGCCCTGTCGGACCCCTCCGATGTCGCCCGCGTCGAAGATCGCACCTACGTCTGCACCTCGGACCCGGAAGATGCCGGCCCCAACAACAACTGGGAACATCCCGAGAGGATGAAGGACACGCTGCGCGGCCTGTTCAGGGGCTGCATGCGCGGACGCACCCTGTATGTGATTCCATTTTCGATGGGACCCATCGGTTCGCCGATCGCCCACATCGGCATCGAACTTTCCGATAGTCCTTACGTGGTGGTCAACATGCGCATCATGACGCGCATGGGACGTGCGGTGCTCGATCAACTCGGCAGCGATGGCGTGTTTGTTCCCTGCCTGCACAGCGTCGGCCACCCGCTCGAAGCCGGTCAGGCGGATGTCAAATGGCCGTGCAACAAGACCAAGTACATATGCCATTTTCCCGAGACCCGCGAGATATGGTCGTTCGGTTCCGGTTACGGCGGCAATGCGCTGCTGGGCAAGAAGTGCTTTGCGCTGCGCATCGCTTCGACCATGGCCCGCGACGAAGGCTGGCTGGCCGAGCACATGCTGATTCTCGGCGTCGAGTCTCCCGCTGGTGAAAAGAGCTACGTCGCCGCCGCCTTTCCCTCCGCCTGCGGCAAGACCAACTTCGCCATGCTGATTCCACCCGACAGCCTCGGTGGCTGGAAGGTGACCACGGTCGGCGATGACATCGCGTGGATCAAGCCGGACAAGGATGGCCGTCTCCATGCCATCAATCCGGAGGCCGGCTTTTTCGGCGTCGCGCCCGGCACCAGCGAGAAGACCAATTTCAACGCCATGGCGACCTTGAAGGAAAACATCATCTTCACCAACGTCGCCCTGACCGACGACGGCGATGTCTGGTGGGAAGGCATGAGCAAGGAGCCGCCGGCGCATTGCATAGACTGGCAGGGACTGGACTGGACGCCGCAGATCGGCAAGGAAACCGGGCGCAAGGCGGCCCATCCAAACTCACGCTTCACCGCACCCGCCCATCAATGCCCATCGATAGATCCGGACTGGGAAAACCCGGCGGGCGTACCGATTTCGGCATTCATTTTTGGCGGCCGCCGGTCCACCACCGTGCCGCTGGTATTCGAGGCCTTCAACTGGAACTATGGCGTCTATATGGCGGCCACGATGGGGTCGGAAACCACGGCCGCCGCCGCAGGCGTTCAGGGCGTCGTGCGCCGCGATCCATTCGCCATGCTGCCTTTCTGCGGTTACCACATGGGCGACTATTTCAACCACTGGCTGCGCATCGGACACCAGATCGAACGCGCGCCGCACATCTTCACGGTGAACTGGTTCCGTCAGGATGCCGATGGCAACTTCATGTGGCCAGGCTTCGGCGAGAACATGCGCGTCCTGAAGTGGATCGTCGGTCGCTGTAGCGGCACAGCGGAGGCCAAGCAGACGACTCTGGGCTGGATGCCCCGCTTCGAGGATCTCGACTGGAGCGGCAGCGAGGAAATCACCAAGGATCAGTTCGAGCATCTCACAGTGGTCGACACCGCCGCTTGGCGCGAGGAACTGAAGTTGCACGCCGAATGGTTCGACAAACTCAAGAGCCGCATGCCGCGCTCGCTGACCCTCAAGCGCGAACTGTTCGAGCTGACGCTGGTGGACTAAGGGTCGGCGCTGGCGTTACGCCGAAGGACGAATCGGTCGCGCCAAAAAGAAAGCGCGTGCTGAATTAACAGCACGCGCTTGCTATCCACTGAGCACCGCGCTCAGTCCCGCAGGACTAAACGCAGGCCGATGCTACCGTCAGGGACGGGAACCGGTGGGAAACGGCCAGGCCGCAGCCGGATTCAGCGACGACTTGATGCCGGGAGCAGCAGCGGTTGAAGGCGCGGCGGCAGCGGGCTTCGGCGCAGCCTTCTTCGGAGCGGCCTTCTTCGCGGCGGGCTTCTTGGCGACAGCCTTCTTCGGAGCAGCCTTCTTCGCAACCGGCTTCTTGGCAGCAACCTTCTTCGGCGCAGCCTTCTTCGCGGCGGGCTTCTTGGCGACAGCCTTCTTCGGAGCAGCCTTCTTCGCAGCCGGCTTCTTGGCAGCAACCTTCTTCGGCGCAGCCTTCTTCGCGGCGGGTTTGGCGGCAGCCTTCTTCGGCGCAGCTTTCTTCGCAGCGGGCTTGGCGGCCGCCTTCTTTACAGCCGGCTTTTTGACAGCCGGCTTCTTCGGGGCCGCGGACTTCTTAGCGGCGGGCTTAGCCGCAGCCTTCTTCGCGGCCGGCTTCTTGGCTTTCTTTTGATCAGCCATGTTGAACCTCCTTAACAAATTAACAGGAAAGAACCACCACTACTTCTACTGAAACCCGTCTGGGTTAGCACGGATTATCCAACGCTCCGATGCAATCGAAAGCGACGAATTCCTCACGTTTATCCGCCTATCACTTCGTTTAAAAAACGCGAATGACAAACGCACCTACAATTGTATTGCATATTCCGGCAACTGCGGTGCGACGCATTGCCAGGCGCAATGCGCGTCCAGCGCATCCGCGCGACGAGCGATCAGGTGGATCAAGGGAGTGAATGAGGTGCGGAGGGAAAAATGCGGGTCGCGAGCCATGACCAGATTATCGGAAGACGGTTGAGCGGACCCGTTGAGGTCGGTGAAGTCGGCGCCCAAAGCTTCTTGCATTCAGATCTCCCGTCTTTGTCACGGTGAAGCCGGAATGATCGGGACATTGCCACAACCAACCTGCTTCGCTCCTTCTGCACAACGACCTACTAGATATAGTAGGTCATCGCTATTTCGGCACTAATTGTAGTAGTTGATTTTTTTGGCCGCAAGAGTTTTTGCCGATGCCGCCAAAACAGGCGTTGCGACTTTGCGACAGTCATCTGCCTGCGTCACGCACCCGATGCCAGTCAAAGCATGGGCCCGGATCGGTCTTGCGCCCCGCTGCAATATCGCTGTGACCGACCACCGCTTCGATCGCGTAGCGCTGTCGCAGTTCGGCGAGCAGGCGATCGAGGATCATGTACTGGGCATCCTCGAACGGAAGCTGATCGCAGCCCTCGAGTTCAATGCCGATGGAAAAGTTGTTGCAGTTCTCCTGCCCCCGCCAATTCGAAACACCGGCATGCCAGGCACGCCGGGAGCAGGCAACGAACTGGATCAATTCGCCGTCACGGCGGATGAGAAAGTGGGACGAAACCCGCAAGTCCCGTACCTCGCGAAAATAGGGATGCGCCTCGGGATCGAGGCAATTGGTGAACATCTGGATGATTCCCGGCCCGCCGAACTCGTTGGGCGGCAGGCTGATGGCATGGATGACGACCAGCCGGATCGTTTCACCCGCAGGCCGCTCATCGCAATTTGGCGAGGGCACCCGATGCGCACTGGAGAGCCAGCCGACGTCCGGCATCGGCATCACTCGTTCATTCCAAGGCGCGCCATGCGATAACGCAGCGACCGGAAAGTGACGCCGAGCAGCCTCGCGGCGGCGGTGCGATTGTTGTTCGATTGCTTGAGAGCGTCAAGAATCGCCTGGCGCTCGACATGATCGAGGTGGTCCTGCAGGCAGCTCGCTGCCGACCCGGCGCCAGTCCCAAGCAGTTGGACTGGCGCCAGATTCAGATCAACTGCGTCGATGCAGTCATCGGCCATCAACGCCAGCGCCCGTTCCAGAATGTTTTCAAGTTCGCGCACATTGCCGGGAAAGGGATAGCCCTGCAATGCGCCAAGAGCAGGGGCAGTCAGCAACGGCGGCGGCAAATCGGCCGCCCGCGCCAGCCTATCGAGGATGTGCCGCGCCAACATCGGAATATCTTCGCGACATTCCCGCAGAGCCGGCATCCGCAACTCAATGACATTGAGTCGATAGAACAGATCCTGGCGGAACCGTCCCTGTTCGACCAGCAACTTGAGGTCCTGATGGGTTGCGCAGATGACACGCACATCGACAACTTCCTCACTGGTGGCGCCCACCTTGCGCACCCGCTTTTCCTGGATCACGCGCAGCAGCTTGACCTGCATCGTCAGGGGCAATTCCGCCACCTCGTCGAGAAACAGGGTGCCGCCATCGGCCACGTGAAAGAAGCCTTCACGATCATCGCTGGCTCCGGTAAATGCGCCCTTGCGGTAACCGAAGAACTCGCTTTCCATCAGGTTTTCCGGAATGGCGCCGCAGTTGACCGGGACAAAAGCGCGGTCGCGGCGAGCACCCAGGGAGTGGATCAAACGCGCCGCCAGTTCCTTGCCACTCCCCGACTCGCCGGTGACATGCACTGGAGCCTGACTTCGCGCCACGCGGTCGATCAGATTGCGCACCTGTTCGATAGCCGGCGACTCGCCGAGCAGCCGGGACTGCCCGCCCGTGTCGCCTGTCGGATCGGGGTGGGGCAACTCCAGCGCCAACTTGACCATGCCACGCAACTGATCGAGCGACACCGGTTTGGCGATGTAGTCAAACGCCCCGGCCTTGAGCGCGGACACGGCATTCTCGGCACTGCCATGCGCGGTAATCACCGCCACCGGCAAGTCAGCTACGGTATCGGCGATGTGGCGCACGAGTTCCAGCCCTTCGCCATCGGGCAGTCGCATATCGGTCAGACAAAGTTGATAGCGCTGACTGGCGAGCATGCGCCGCGCCTCGGCGAGAGATCCGACGCAATCGGCCAGCAGGCCCATGCGCGCCAGGGTGAGGTCAAGCAACTCGCGGATGTCCGCTTCGTCGTCGACTACCAGCACGCGCCTGGCTTCGCCACGACCGCGAGGACGGCGTTCATTCTTCAACGACATGCCAGCCCTTCGGCGGTAATGCAAAAATGGGCGCCCGGCTCCTCATCAAGCAATTCAAGATGAGCACCGCTCGCCTCGCACAGCTCTCGCGCAATGTATAGCCCCAGCCCGGTGCCTGCACCGTGTGTTGTAAAGAACGGCTCGAACACCTGGTTGCGCAGCGCCTCATCGACGCCAGGACCGTCGTCAATGATATGCAATTCCACGCCGGATCCCATAGCGCCAGTCCTCGCTTCCAGTCGTACCGCGCCATCAGCCGCGCTGGCATGACGCAAGGCATTCCCCAGCAAATTCCACAACACGCGATAAAGATGTCCTCGATCAAAGCACAACTCGACATCACCCTGGCCAACCCGCACACGCCTGCCGGCTGACGCGTCGTGCAAGGCCAATTCTTCCAGAAATCCGGAAAGAAAGGTCCGCCAGCGCAGGGTTTCCGGTTGCGCGCGGTCGCGGCGACCAAGCTCCAACACTTCGGTCACGAGCCGATTGAGACGACGGGTATTGTCATGAATGATGCCGGCGAGGCGCTGATGCAGGGGATCGGTATCCTCTTCGGCAAGCAGCTCGGCCGCATGACTGATGGCGGCCAGCGGATTGCGGATCTCGTGCGCCATGTTGGCAGTCAGCCGTCCAAGCGCCGCCAGTTTCATCTGCTGTGCCTGGGACTGTACCCGCTCCATGTCTTCCAGATATATGAGCGCATGTCCCGCAAACTCGACCGAGGGCAAATAGCGCACACGCAACAAGCGCCCGCCTTCCTGACGCAACATTTCCACCGTTTCGACGGGCTGTGCGCTCCATACCCGATAGCGATCAGCCAGCCCACGGGACAGCGTCGCCAATTCGTCGCCATTCGATAACCGGGCATCCAGAAGTACCTCGGCGCGCGGGTTGAACAACCGCAGCCGACCGTCGCCTTCGACCACCAGTACGCCGCCATCCATATCGCGAATGATCCGCTCGCTGATCCGCAACTGATCATTGAGTTGCCGCCCGCGCTCCCGCGCCAGCGTTTCGTTGGCGACCAGGCGCTGCGCCAGTAGCCGGGCAATAATCGCCGTACCGAAGAAGGCGATGCTGATGATGCCGGTGCGCACAAAGTCTGCGGGGTCGGCGTCGCGAGTCAGCGCCCGCCAGCTTTCCTCCAGCAGCATCGCCACCGAAGCCAGCGCGGCGTAAAACAGCGTCATCCTCCCCTGCCCGACCAGCGCGGCGCCGGCAACCACCACCAGCAACAGAATGGCTATGCCGCTTTTCTGTCCGCCGCTGGCATACATCATCAGCGTCAAGGCGGCAATGTCGACCGCCACCTGGACTGAAAGCTGAAGATTGAAGCGGCGTGGTCTGCGCAGCAATGCCGCCAGAAACACAATTGCCAGCAGGAGATAAACCCCTGCGACACGATCAAACAGCCAGGCATCCTGTGTACCAAGGCTAACCGTATCGCCAAAAACCAGCGCCGCAACCAGAAACAGCAAGGCGATCGACAGGCGGTAAATCGAAAAATAGCGCAGGGAACGCCAGAAGGATTCGACCGCGTCGGCATCCGCAGGCGCGCTGGTCGTCACCCTCAAGGCCGGACTCCCAAGCGTCGATGATCTTCGCAACAGTAGTCGCGCCCGGCTTCGCTTACAGACTCGACACGGGGAAAATGTATTCCGCAGTGTGCGCATTGCGCCATTGCTTCCGGCATGCGCGCCGCAGACGGCGGCTCGCGGCGCCGTCTTGATGCGCGCAACAGCGCATAGATCACGGCGAATACGACGATGAAGAGAAGGAATTTCGCCACGGCGGTCAGGCTTCCGCAGCATGATGGTCGGGGCGAGAGGATTCGAACCTCCGACTCCTGCGTCCCGAACGCAGTACTCTACCAGGCTGAGCTACGCCCCGACGGCAAGTTGGTGGCAAGGAAGAATGTTGCGGGAACAGGCTTGAAAAACCGGCCAGAAGGATCATCCTTGCAAACATCGCGGTGGTCAGAAACTTCGTTGCACCGCAAAGTCCGCCAATTGTAGCAGCGTTTCCCTGAACTTTGAATCGGGCAGCGGCGCCAGCGAGGCCTTGGCCATCTCGGCCTCGCCAATGCCATGCCGGTGCGCGGCATCAAGCGCGCCGCTGGAACGCACCGCCGCCAGCACTTCGGCGAAACTGTCACTGCTGGCATTCTCGATCGCATCGCGCACCAACGCCGCCTGCTGCGGACTGCCGTGCTGAATGACGTGAATCAGCGGCAGGGTCGGTTTGCCTTCGGCCAGATCGTCGCCGAGATGCTTCCCGGTTTCCGCTTCCTGCCCCGAGTAGTCGAGTACATCGTCAATCAACTGGAATGCGGTGCCGATGTGCGTGCCGTAGGCCGCCATTGCCTCCTCGATGTCCGGACTCACGTTGCCAAGAATGGCGCCCAGCCTTCCCGCAGCCTCGAACAGTTTGGCGGTCTTGTAGCGAATCACCTGAAGATAGGCATCGACCTCGACATCGGCGTTGCGGCAGTTCATCAGTTGCAGCACCTCTCCCTCGGCAATGATGTTGGTGGCATCGGCCAATACCTGCATCACCCGCATGCTGCCCACGCTGACCATGATCTGAAAAGCGCGCGAATACAGGAAATCCCCTACCAGCACGCTGGCCGGATTGCCAAACACCGCGTTGGCGGTATCGCGGCCACGACGCAGCGACGACTCGTCGACCACGTCATCGTGCAGCAGCGTCGCGGTATGAATGAACTCGACCACGGCAGCCAACTCGTGATGGTCGGTTCCCGAATAACCGCAAGCGCCGGCCGAAAGCAGCACCAGCGCGGGACGCATGCGTTTTCCGCCGGCCGAGATGATGTACTCGGCGACCTGGCGCACCAGCGCCACGTCCGAATGCAGACGCGCCCGAACGACGGCGTCAACCGCGCGCATATCGGCGTCAATGGGGGCGTACAAGCTGGTGAAGTCCACGGCGAGTGTCGAAGTGTCGAAGCGAAAGCGCGATGTTAGGCGGCGCGTGTGTTGGCGTCAATGGAGCTACGCACGGAACTGCGCCGCGAACTGCACGGCGGTAGCGCGCCCGCCTCGCTGCCCTTTCCTGCGAGAAAGCTCCGCTTCCTTTAGCGCTCCCGAAGCTTGAGCAGAGCCTTGACCTGCGGCCATTGCCGGCGGCTGACCAGCAAACGCTCCGCAATTCCGTCCAGAATCACTTGCCAGTGCGCTTCCGCATCGCCCCCGTCGGCTGCGCGCTCAACTCCCGCGACGGCGGCGCGGGCCACCAGGCAGTTACGATGAATGCGCAGAAAGCTCTCGCTGAATTCGTCCTCAAGGTGCACCAGAGACTCTTCCAGAAGATAATCGCGCTCTGCGGTGCGCGCGGTGACATATTTCTGTTCGGCCTTGAGATAGAGAATCTCCGCCACGGACACCAGCAGAATGCGGCCGCGTTCGAGGCAGGATAGATTTTGCCGTGTCGCCAGCGCCGACTTTTCGAGCCGAACCGCATCATCGCCGCGACGCCTGGCCTTTCTCAAGGCATCGGCAAGCCGGGCGGCGCGCACCGGTTTAACCAGGTAGTCGAGTGCCGCCAGTTCAAACGCCTGCACAGCATACTGGTCAAAGGCAGTAACGAATATCACTGCCGGCGTGGTCGGCAACCGGGCCAGATGACGGGCAAGCTCCACCCCGTCCATGCCGGGCATTCGAATGTCGATCAAGGCCACATCCAGATCGCCGGCTTGCGCCCGCTCCAGCGCGGCAAACCCGTCGGCCGCCTCGGCCACCACCGTGCTGGGAACTTCGGCGGCGATGTCGCCCAGCAAGTCACGCAGACGGGCGCGCGCCGGCGCTTCGTCATCGACCAGCAGCAAGCGCAGGGCATCCCTCATCGTGCCGCCACCGGGCGATAGGGGAACTCGATGGAAACGCAAAAGCGGCCCGCGCTGATCTGGGTAGTCAGGGTTGCCTCAAGATCGAAAAACAGCATCAGCCGCTGGCGGATATTGCTCAGGGCCATCTGATTTCCATGGGAATGACTGCCGTCGGCGGTCATCGGATTGGAAAGCTCCACCCGTAGCCGGGAGTTTTTGCGCTCGAAACGGATGGTGATTTCGCCAGGCTCTTTCGCTGGCTCGATGCCGTAGTAAACCGCGTTTTCCAGCAAGGGTTGCAGCATCAGGGGTGGCACCAGTGGGTCCGGCGGGCAGGCCGTCATGTCCCACACCACACGAACGCGCTCGCCGAGACGCAAGCGCTCAAGATTGATGTACTGTCGCGCCACCAGAATTTCCTCTGACAGCGGAACCAGATCGGCGTTCTCTCGCATCAGCACACGAAACAGGTCGGCCAACTCCTCAAGGGCCGTCTCTGCCCGACGCGGATCGGAACGCATTACGCCGAGCACCGCATTCAACGCATTGAACAAAAAATGCGGTCGGATGCGCGCCGTCAGCGCCAGCAACCGTGCTTCCGCCAAGGCTGGCGAGCGCACCCGACCGCTCATCTCGAACCATCCCAGTAGCAGGACGGCGCCTATCACCGCCCACAGGGAAGCTCGACTGAATCCCGCCACGTCCGGCTCGATAAAATGCATCGCCGCAAAGAAACTGCGCACGGCCGCCGTCACCAACAGGACCAGCAGGACCACCAGCACGGCGTCAAGCCACTTCGGCAGGCGCGCCAGCCATGTGCTGGCAAGACTCAGAAGGATCAGGCTGGCCAGCGTTACGGGCTCGATAAGCGCCGCCAGTTCAACAAACTCAGCGAAGAAGAATCGCCACTCATGGTTGACCGCCAAAGCGGCTAACAAGGCGGCAAAATTGACGGCCAGCAGCACGCGCAGCCAGATGTCAGGCTTGCGAAAGTCCGGCGGGCTGGAGCGCGCGGGGTTTTCCCTTATACTTCGCACTTGGCTCAAATGCTTATCACCTTTGATTTTCCAGTGTTTTTTTGTTGCATGCATTGCCAACCGACATGGCGACCAGATTATGACAGAACCAACACATTCGACGTCACCGACAAGCCAGGCAGCGTGGTCCGGTCGTTTTTCCGAACCCGTTTCCGATCTCGTCAAACGTTACACCGCTTCCGTGTTTTTTGATCGCCGCATGTGGCGTCAGGACATTCGGGCGTCCCTGGCGCACGCGCGGATGCTGGCGCGCCAGGGCATCATCGCCGACACCGACCTGGCGGCCATCGAGCAGGGCATGGCGACAATCACAACCGAGATTGAAGCCGGTGGTTTCAACTGGAATCTCGACGACGAGGATGTGCATCTCAACATCGAAAAACGCCTCACGGTTCTGGTCGGCGATGCCGGCAAGCGACTGCACACCGGTCGCTCGCGCAACGACCAGGTCGCTACCGATATTCGGCTCTGGCTGCGCGATACCATCGACGACATCGACGGCCTGCTGCGTAATTTGCAAAGCGCGTTACTCGACGCGGCGCAAACCCATGTCGACACGCCCCTGCCCGGTTTTACGCATTTGCAAGTGGCGCAGCCGGTGACTTTCGGCCACCATCTGCTGGCCTATTTCGAGATGCTGCGCCGCGACCGCGAGCGCTTTGCCGATTGCCGCCGTCGCGTCAATCGCCTGCCGCTGGGCGCCGCGGCGTTGGCTGGCACCACCTTCCCGATCGACCGCGAGGCCGTGGCGCGCGAACTGGGTTTCGAGTCGGTCTGCGAAAACTCGCTGGACGCCGTTTCAGACCGCGATTTCGCCATCGAATTCTGCGCGGTCGCGTCACTGGTGATGACCCATATCTCGCGCTTTTCGGAAGAACTGGTTCTGTGGATGAATCCGCGCATCGGCTTCATCGATCTCGCCGACCGGTTCTGCACCGGCTCGTCGATCATGCCGCAGAAGAAGAACCCGGATGTGCCGGAATTGGCGCGCGGCAAGACCGGTCGCGTCTTCGGTCATCTGATGAGCCTGCTGACACTGATGAAGGGCCAGCCGCTGGCCTACAACAAGGACAACCAGGAAGACAAGGAGCCACTGTTCGACACGGCCGACACACTGATCGATACCTTGCGTATCTTCGCCGAACTGGTGCCCGGCATTCGCGTCATGCCGGAAGCCATGGCGGCGGCATTGCGTCAGGGCTACGCCACGGCGACGGACCTGGCCGACTACCTGGTGAAGAAAGGGCTACCTTTTCGCGATGCGCATGAAGCGGTCGCCCGCGCCGTACGCGCCTGCGAGACGCGCGGCTGTGATCTGCCGGACCTGACGCTTGACGAACTGCGCTCGTTCTCGCCGCTGGTGGGCGACGACGCGTTTGCCGTGTTGACCGTGGCCGGCTCGCTCGCGGCGCGCGACCATGTCGGCGGCACGGCGCCAACGCAGGTGCGCGAGGCAATCGCACGTTCGCGCAGCCGGCTTTGACCGCTGACCGATGGCTGTTCCTGAACGCATCGGCAAGTACGAGATTCGCAAGAAACTCGGTGAGGGCGCCACCTCCATCGTCTACCTCGGCTTCGATCCTTTTGCCGAGCGCGAGGTCGCGGTCAAGGCCATCTTTCCGGAGGTTTTGCGCGACAAGGAGCGCGGCAGGCTTTACCGCAATCTGTTGATGACCGAGGCTTCGCTGGCCGGGAAGCTCATGCATCCGCACATTGTGCAGATTTTCGATGCCGTGGTGGCGGACGAGCAGAGCTACATCGTCATGGAGTACGTCAGAGGCGGCACGCTGGAGCCCTTTTGCACCCCAAGTACGCTGCTGCCGGTTGACCGCCTGGTGGAGATGATCTTCAAATGCACCCGCGCGCTTGACTACGCCTTTCGCGCGGGCGTCACCCATCGCGACATCAAGCCGGCGAACATACTTCTGGTCAGCACGGACGATGGCGCCGAACGCAGCAACAGCGACATCAAGATATCCGACTTCGGCGCGGCGCTGATGAGCGGCGGCGAACAGACGCGCACACAGGTAACGGGCGTCGGCTCGCCAGCCTACATGTCACCGCAACAGGTACGCGACATGACGCTTAATCATCAGACCGACATCTATTCTCTGGGTGTGGTGATGTACCAGTTGCTGACCGGACGACTGCCGTTCCAGTCGACCTCCAACTACGGCATGATTTACCAAATCTGCAATGTCGATCCGCCGCCGCCGTCGACCTTCCGCGCCGACATGCCGGCGAGTCTCGATGCCGTGGTCGCCCGCGCCATGCAAAAGGAAATCGAGGCGCGTTACCAGACGTGGGAGGAGTTTTCCCATGATCTCGCCCAGTCATTCCGCAACAGGCAGCTTTTGGCGCAGCGCAAGGCTTTTCCGGACAGCGAGAAATTCGAGGCGCTGCGGGCGCTGCATTTCTTCAACGAGTTTTCCGACGTCGATCTTTGGGAAGTCGTGCGCTTTTCGCGCTGGGACGAAGTAGCCGCCGGTACGATAATCATGAGGGACGGCGAGCGTGGCGATTTCTTCGCTTTTTTGCTTGACGGCGAACTGATGGTCTCGAAGAGCGGCCATTCCCTGGGAACCTTGGCGGCAGGCGAGTGCTTTGGCGAAATGGCCATCATTCGCCGTGGCGAACACGCCCGCGGCGCCAACGTGGTGGCGCAGACCGCTACCCGCGTCGTCACCATTTCGGCGCAAGCTCTGCAACACGCCTCGGAGGTATGCCGGATGCACTTCTATCAGGGCTTTCTCGACGTCATCGCCGGTCGCCTGGCCGACGCCAATTCGCGCCTGGCGTCGCTTTGACGCCTCGGCACTGACCGTGCCGGCAGAACCGGGCAGGATCAGGCGGCGCTGATGATCGGCTCCAACTGCTTCTGCAGCTCACCCGACTGAAACATTTCGGTCATGATGTCGCTGCCGCCAATGAACTCGCCGTCGATATAGAGCTGCGGCACGGTCGGCCAGTTGGCGTAATCCTTGACGCCCTGGCGCACATCCGGATCGGCCAGCACGTTCACGGTCACCAGGTTCCTGACGCCGCATGATTGAAGAATCTGCACCGCGCGCGCCGAAAATCCGCACTGCGGCGCCTGCTGCGTGCCCTTCATGTAGAGCACCACCGGGTTGCCGGTAACGGTATCGTGAATTTTCTGTTTGATGTCCATGGCACATCCCGCGAATAGTTGAGTTAATAGGTTGGTTATTCTAGCGGCGCACGCACCTTGCGGTCAAGCGCCAGGCTTTTTCACGGCGGATCAGGCGAAACCAGCGCGTGGCGGCGGTCAGGAATGCATCGTAGAACGGGGCAACCAGCGTGTAACTGTGTTTCAGGCTCAATGCAGCACACGTGGCATGGACAGCACAAACTCGGCAATCGGCGCCTCGAACTGCACGCCATCTTCGGCTGTCATCTGGTAACTGCCCTTCATCGTGCCCACGACCGTAGCAAGCTGGCAGCCACTGCTGTACTCAAAACTCTGCCCCGGCGCCAGCAAAGGCTGGTGGCCAACGACCCCCAAGCCTCGCACTTCCTGCACATGATCCTCGGCATCAGTGATGATCCAGTGCCGTGAAATCAGTTGCGCCGGTACGGTACCGGTATTAGTGATGGTAACGGTGTAAGCGAAGACGTGGCGGTTGATTGCCGGATCGGACTGCTCGGCAATG
This sequence comes from Sulfuritalea sp., assembly GCA_023229545.1. GTDB lineage: Bacteria > Pseudomonadota > Gammaproteobacteria > Burkholderiales > Rhodocyclaceae > Sulfuritalea. The sequence goes on from JALNZB010000011.1 coordinate 72,792, forward strand.
TAGTGGGTTGCCACGGCAACCGTTATTTCGTATTTCTTTGCTTCTGCCATGGGCCGGCATTCAACACCAATTTGCGCCGTGGGGCAAGAAAACGAAGCGAATCAGGTCGCTCGCGCCAGCCGAAAGCAGACCCGGCCAGCCCGATTCTCGACCAGTTCCAGCCGATACCCCACCGCTTGCGCGTAACGCGCCGTGTGAAAGAGTCCGATCCCGTAGCCACTTTCGGAGGGCACGGGGCCGACAAACAGGCGCGCCACGATGTCCTCCGTCATTGCCGATCCATCGTCACGGGCGATCAGTTCGAAACCAGCATCGTTGCGTATCAACTCGATCCGCATCTGGAGAGCAGGTTCCCGCAGGCGCTTTTCGATCGCATTACGAATCAGGTTTTCAACAACACCGGAAAACACTTCTTCAGGGAGCTCCCCGGCAATCGGTGTCTGCGCTTTGAAATCCACCCAATCCAGCGCCGCCATTCGCTGGCAAAGCTCCTGCCACCATTCGACCGCAGGCATCCAGCGCGCGGCCGATATGCCTTGCGGTGCATTCAGTTTGGCTAGAGTCCCGGCCAGCCGGGCACTTATCGCCGGCAACTGGCGACGCAACAGCGCCTGATATTCCCGCGACGACTCTGCGCCCGGCTCGATGCCCGCCGAACACAATGCATTCAGCGACTGCAACAGGTTCTTCACGTCATGCGTAAGGCGCGCGCCGGTCTCGTGAATGGCCTGCATATAGGACAACTGCTTCAGAGCCAGAGTGCGCCGCTTGTCGGCATAAAACTCGGCCAGCAGACGCGCCAGCAAATTGAAGTGCCACACCAGTGTCGGCGACAGCGGATGCTGTGTATAGAGCGCCAGCGTCATGCCATCATGGCTGAACTCCCAGCGAAGGCCGTCGGTGACGCCGAAACGCCCATCGCTTCCGTCCGCTGCCCACTCCCCGCCGATTACCCAAGGTAGGCGGCGCGCCATATCGTCGCAAGCGTCTTCGAGAAAGCGCTGAGGATCTTCGACGCGCGAGGCGAGATCGGCCAGCGCCTGCAACCACTCTTCAACCGGCAGGCCGATCGACATCATGTAGCGCGAAAACATATTGCCGAGGCCGGAAAAGCCGGCGTGGGGGTTCCATGCCCAACCGAGCAGCAGCAACGTGGTACCCAGCAGCAGCAGCGTCTGCAGCAAGCCCTCGACATAGGCGCTGCCAAACATCAGCATGGCGGCCAAACTGCCTAGCATCAATACAGCCAGCAGCAGAAAAACGAACAGGCTGGAGATGAAGTCCACCGCCTCGCGCGCCGAATCCTGCTCCGGACCCTGCGGCAGAAGTGCCATCGCGATCAGTATCAGCGGCAGACCGATATAAGCGAGCCTGACAAACAATTCAGGCAAATTCACCATGGGCAAGGCCATGGGCGCCGCCATCAATAGCAGAGCCATCACCAGAAACCCAAGCGCCAGCAGAAAAAATAGTCGTGAAGCGCGCGCGTCGAACAGCAACACCTTGCCGCCGACGATGCCGGCCAACATCATGATCCACACCGACAACAGCCAACCCGTCAGGAACAGGCTCGCCGTCGCCACTACGCCGACTACCCCGAGCAAGGATTTCACCGACAAGTGCCGTTCGGCATGCACGAAAGGCTGCCACAGCATGAACAGGCCCAGATGGACGACGAAGAACATCTTGCCGATCAGTGTCCCCGGCCCCTGCCACAAAACCAGGTACAGGGCCGCCAGCAAAGCGACCAGCAAGCCCCGTCGCAGGGCGACCAATCGCGTCGGCAAGGTGGAAGAGCGCGGGGAAATCACAATAAAAGCTGCATTGGTCGGGACTCAGCCTGGAAATGGTGTCCCGATTGTAGCCAAGCCAGGCAACCCACTGCCTGCCAGATTGCAGACAAACCTGTCGATTTCCTGACAGTTACTTTGCGAGGAGTATCGGAGGACAATTGCTAATGCCATGAATATACGACATTATGATGTCGTGGCACGTATAGTGCTGCCAGTTCAGTACTGAATAAACATCCCACAGAGGAGATGATCATGAGAAGCAGACAATCCGGTTTTACCCTCGTCGAAATCGCCATCGTGCTGGTCATCATCGGCCTGCTGCTGGGCGGTGTGCTGAAGGGCCAGGAACTCATCAACAGCGCGAAGATCAAGAATCTTGGCAGTGATCTGAACGGCATCAGCGCGGCAGTATATGGCTACCAGGATCGCTTCAAGGCGCTACCCGGTGACGACGCCACCGCTGCAACGCGTTGGACTGGCACGGCGTCCGGCGACGGAAATACCACGGTAGCAGGTGCATTCAATTCCGCTACAGCAGGAGACGAATCAAGGCTGTTCTGGCAACATTTGCGTTTGGCCGGCTTTATCGGTGGAGACACCACCTCCACCGCTCAACCGATCAACGCCATCGGCGGCATCACCGGTGTGCAGTTTGGTGCCGGCAATCAGGCGGTTGGCGCTGGACTGGCCGGTTTGGTCATTTGCCACACGAATGTCTTGGGCAGAATTGCGGAATCGCTCGACAATCAACTCGACGACGGGAAGCCTAATGGCGGCGCCGTCAAGTCCTGGAAGCAGAGCGGTCTCGTGGCGGTCGATGGCGGGACGGCGCAGGTTGATATCACGGTTGCCGGCGCAAAAGCTCCCGACGCAACCTATGTCGACGATGGCACCACGATGTACACGGTTTGCAAGAAAGCCACCTAATACAGTATCGGAAAATGCAGATCGGAAGCCCGCTTCGGCGGGCTTTTCATTTCCGCTTGCCGCTCAGCAGCACTTCCTCACCCGCCATCACCGCCGCCGCCGTTCCCAGCAATACCACCACATCGCCTTCGATCAGTTCCAGTTCGGGTTCCAACTTGAGCGCACGTTGCGAGCGGCGGCGAATCGCCGTAACGCCAGCGCCATCCCCAGGGATGCCGCTTCGCATGACTTTCCCCAGACCGATTTCCCCGACGCGACGCCCGATGGCCCAGGTGCCGGGCGTCAGGGTCACCGCATGCAGACGCGGCTGGTCGGCATCCGCCAGATGAGCGCCGGCATCGGCGGCGCCGTGGAAAAATCCGCGCAGTAGCGCGTAGTGCTGTTCACGCATCTCGCGCAGGCGCTTGATGACCTTGTGCATCGGTATGCCCGACAGCGCCAGCGCGTGAGTGGCCAGCATCACACTCGACTCCAGCGCCTCCGGTACCACTTCGGCGGCGCCGGCGGCGTAGAGCTTTTCCACGTCGTCCTGCTCCCTGGCCCGAGAAATGATGGCGACATCGGGACGCAACTCCCTGACACGGTGAATCACTCGTAGCGCAGCATCGATATCGGCAAAGGTGATCACCACCACGCTGGCCCTCGCCAGTCCTGCCGCCAGCAGCGTTTCCTTCTTTGACGAGTCGCCGTAGGAAACCGCTTCGCCGGCGATGCTGGCGCCGCGCACGCACTCGGGATCGAGGTCGAGGGCCATGAAGGAAACCCCTTCGGCTTCGAGAAAACGCGCCAGATGCTGACCGGTACGTCCGAAACCGCAAAGAATCGCATGCTTGTCGGAGGCCAGCGACTGTGCCGCAAGCTGGGTCAATTGCATCGAGCGCAACAGCCACTCCGAAGCGACGAAACGGAATACCAGCCGATCCGAGAAGTGCACCAGCAACGGCGCCAGCAGCAAGGACAGCACCATAGCCGCCAGCACCGGCTGCAGTGTCGCGGCGCTGAGTAAATTCACGTCGCCACTGCGCGCAAGAACAACGAAGCCAAATTCGCCACCAGCGCACAGCCACAAGCCACTGCGCAGGGCGGTAGCCGGCGAGCTGCCCATCCACCGGGAAAAGACGCCGACAATCACCAGTTTGAGCGCTACCAGCAACGCCAGAATTCCTGCCACCAGCGACCACTGGCCGATAATCTGCGGCACATTGAGGCGCATGCCGATGGCGACGAAAAACAAGCCCAGCAATACATCGCGAAAGGGCTTGATGTCTTCTTCCACCTGATAACGGTATTCGGTTTCACCGATCAGCATGCCGGCGGCGAAGGCGCCCAGCGCGAGCGACAGGCCCGCCAGTTCGGTCAGCCAGGCCAGACCGAGGGTAATCAGCAGCACATTGAGCATGAACAACTCGGCCGACTTCCTGCGCGCCACCAGGTAGAACCAGGCGGACAGAGCGCGCTGACCGATGAACAGCACCAGCGTGAGCAGCACGGCGGCCTTGAAGCCCGCCCACAACAACGCCTCGGCCATCGCTTCGAGCGGTTGCGAGAATGCCGGAATCATTACCAGCAGCGGCACCACGGCGATATCCTGAAACAGCAGGACACCGATCACTTCGCGACCGTGCGGCGCGTTTAGTTCGCCGCGTTCGGTCAATAACTTGGACAGCATGGCCGTCGATGACATCGCCAGAGCACCGCCCAGCGCGATGCCGGCGAGCCAGGGGATGCCGGCAAGCCGGGAGAGGAGCATCGCCATCAGCACGGTCACCAGCACCTGCAACAGACCCAAACCAAAAACGATGCGTTTCATGCTGTACAGCCGTGCCAGCGAGAATTCGAGGCCAATGCTGAACATCAGGAACACCACGCCGAATTCCGCGAGATGCCGCGTCTGCGGCGTATCCGGCACCCACCCCGCCGCATGCGGCCCCAGCGCGACGCCAACCAGCAGGTAACCCATGATCGGCGGCAGACCCAGCATGCGGAAGAGCGCAACCACGACCACGGCAGCGGCGAGCAGCAACAGAATGAGGGGCAGGGTGTCGGTCATGGAGCAACGGATACAGGAAAGAAGATGCCGGGGGGTTGCTATAATTTGGCTCCATCATAAACGCCGGCTCCCGATGAACCAAGCCATTACACCGCCCGAGTTTTCGTCCATGGCTCGCGTCCATGATGATGATCGCGCCGTGATCATGGGTCGTCAGGTGCTGGAAATCGAAGCAGCGGCCGTTGCCGCGCTGGGGCGACGACTGGGGAACGAATTCCGCGCCGCCGTGGCGCTGATACTCGAAAGCCGCGGTCGCGTAGTCGTCAGCGGCATCGGCAAATCCGGCCATATCGCCCGCAAGCTGGCCGCTACCTTTGCCAGCACCGGCACCCCGGCCTATTTTGTCCATGCCGCCGAAGCCGTGCATGGCGATCTGGGCATGATCACCCGCGAAGACGTGCTGATCGCCATTTCCAATTCCGGCGAAAACGACGAGCTGCTGACCATCGTGCCGCTGGTCAAGCGCCTGGGCGGCAAGCTGATCGCCATCACCGGCAACGAAACTTCCTCACTGGCGCAGGAAGCCGACATCCATCTCGACGCCCGCGTCGATCAGGAGGCCTGCCCGCTGAATCTGGCGCCAACCGCCAGCACCACGGCTGCGCTGGCGCTAGGCGATGCGCTCGCAGTCGCCCTGCTCGACGCTCGCGGCTTCGGCGCGGAAGATTTCGCCCGCTCTCACCCCGGCGGCACGCTGGGTCGCAAGCTGCTTACCCACGTCGGCGATGTCATGCAAAGCGCCGTGCCGACGCTAACCGAAGGCGTGTCGGTGCCCGTCGCGCTGGCGGCCATGACGCGAGGCGGCATGGGCATGGCGGTGGTACTCGACGCGGCAGCCAATATCACCGGCATCTTTACCGACGGCGATCTGCGCCGCGCCATGGAACGCCTGGGTGACCTGCGCACGGCTCCGGTAACCGAGGTCATGACCCGCCATCCCCGCAGCATAGGCGCGCGGCGCCTGGCCGTTGAAGCAGTGGAAATGATGGAAGCCAACAAGATCAATCAGCTGCTGGTAACGGACGACGCTGGCAAGCTATGCGGGGCGCTCAACATGCACGATTTGTTCCGCGCGAAAGTCGTCTGATGAGCACGGTGGCAACTGCGGCCATGGCCAAGGCATCCCGCGTCGCCCTGATGGGCTTCGATGTGGACGGCGTACTCACCGATGGCACGCTCTATTTCAGTTCGCAGGGCGACGAGATGAAGGCTTTCTCCAGTCTCGACGGCCATGGCATGAAGATGTTGCAGCGAGCCGGAGTCGAGGTCGTCATCATCAGCGGGCGCAGTTCGCGCGCGCTCGAACTGCGCGCCGCGAATCTTGGCGTGAAAGAGCTGCACATGGGCGTTGAGGACAAGCGCGCGTTACTGGAGCAGCTTGCGGCGCGACGCGGGATCGAACTTGCGCAATCCGGCTACATGGGCGACGACGTGGTGGATCTGCCCGTCCTGCGCGCCTGCGGATTTTCCGCCACGGTGGCCGATGGCCACGGCGAGGTCCGTGCTCGCGTCGATTATGTCGCCAGCAAGGGCGGCGGTCGCGGTGCAGCACGCGAAGTCTGTGACCTGATCCTGCGTGCCCAGGGCAAATGGAATGCGGCCATGGCGGAATATCTGGCATGAAGGATCGCGCCGCCTCGCTGTTTCCGCTGGCCATGCTGGTGCTGCTGGCCGCGCTCACCTTCTGGCTCAACCGCGTCATCCAGGGCGACAATCCGCGCGGCCCGCAGCGACACGACGCCGACTACTGGGTCGAACATTTCCAGGTGCGTCGCTTCGATAGCGAAGGCAAGCTGCAAAATACCCTGGTTGCCGACAAGCTGTTGCACTATCCCGATGACGACACGACCATCGTCACCACGCCGCACATCACTTATCATCGACAAGCGCCGTCCGAAATATTTGCGCGCATGGCTTATGTCGGCAAGGATGGCAAGGAAATCGACCTGATCGATGACGTTCGGGTAATTCGTCATGGTGCCACGGACGATGCGCGGCCCACCGTGCTCGAAACCAGAACGCTGAAGGTTTTCCCCGATGACGAAAAGGGATACACCAACGATCCGGTAGTCATTACGCAGGGCATGAGTGTCATGCACGGCAGCGGACTCGACATTGACAACAGATCCGGCATCACGGTCCTGCGCGGCCGCGTTACCGGCACCCTCCATCGCAACCGGACCGACACACCATGAGAACTTTTTTTCGACTCGCCGTCATTGCCGGTATTGCCGGCGTCATGCTTGCCGCAGCCGTGGCAAGAGCGGAAAAGGCCGACCGCGACAAGCCAGTCAACATTGAGGCCGACCGGGTTTCCGTCGATGACGTGCAGAAGGTCCAGACCTTCGAGGGCAACGTGCAATTGGTCAAGGGCACGCTGATCATCCGCGCCGAGCGCATCGTCGTCACGCAGGACGACGACGGCTACCAGCGCGGCGTCGCCACCGGCACCGCCAGCGTACCGCCGCGCTTCCGCCAGAAACGCGAAGGCCTGGACGACTATATCGAAGGCGAAGGCGAGCGTATCGAGCACGATGCCAAGGCGGAAAAAACCGAGTTCTTCAATCGCGCCTGGGTCAAGAGCGGTCTTGACGAGGTTCGCGGCCAGTTCATTTCCTATGATGCCCTGACCGAGAAATACTTCGTCACCAGCGGTCCCAACGGCACTCGCGCTTTGCCCGGAAGCGGGGAACGGGTACGCGCCGTGATCCAGCCGAAGAACAAGGATGCCGGCGCAGCTTCACCCTCGGCGCCACCGCGCCCGGCGGCCGCCATGGTTCCGGCGCTGAAGGGCGCGCCGAACATCGCCAGCCCCCGCCAGGAGACCGCGCAGTAAGGCACGAGGACATTCTCGTCGAACAGCGCAAGCCGATCTTCCGCACCTGCCGAGAACAGTTCCGCATTGCACCATCAAAGGCCTTACGGGGCCTTTTTGCGCTTACCAACTTATTGGTTAAATGAGGTTAATTTAAAACACGCGACGATTGGTGCGTCGCACCATAAATGTCTTGACATGATGGCTTCCGCCCCTATAATGAACACCATGATGCAGTGCAACATCCCCCGGTAAGTTGGGGTGACCGATACAAATGCGGCATACGCCGACCGTTTCGAGACCACATTCAGGAGCTCACCATGAACGCCACCACCGAACAATTCGCCACCACCAATAAGGCCAATGTAGAAACCCTGCTGACTATCGCCAACACGGCTTTCGCCAGCGCCGAGCGTCTTGCCGCGCTCAACCTCAACACCGCCCGCGCCATGCTGGAAGACAGCGTCGCCAACACCAAGGCTCTGCTCGGCGTCAAGGACGTGCAGCAACTGGTCGCCTTGCAAACCACGCTGGCCCAGCCCGCCGTCGAAAAAGCCGTTGCTTACTCGCGTAGCGTGTACGAGATCGCGACCCAAACTCAGGAAGAACTGTCCAGGGTCGTCGAAGGCCAGTTTTCCGAAATCAACAAGAATGTATCTTCCGCCCTGGACAAGGCCGCCAAGAACGCCCCGGCCGGTTCCGATGTCGCCGTGGCTGCCGTGAAATCCGCCATCGCCGCCGCCAACTCGGCCTATGACAGCATGACCAAGGCCGCCAGGCAAGTCGCCGAAATTGCCGAAGCCAATGTTGCTGCCGCCACCAATGCAACTGTCAAGGCCGTCAGTACCGGCTCCGCCGCGCCAAAGGCCAGGAAAGCCGCCTAAGTATTTCTTGCCATCTCCTCCTCCGGCCCCGCAAAAGGGCTGGCTTCAGACCCGACGCCCAAAAGCGTCGGGTCTTTTTTTGGTGCTCGACGCCAGAGGCGCGGACCGAAAGCAGGGCAGAGTGTCATAATAGAATCCATCATGGAAGCATCGGATTTTTCATCCAATTGCCTGTTATGGATTTAAGGTTGAAAAATTCGCCGAATTTTGCCTGACGAAAACCCCGACTCATTCAACCGGGTTCTTTGATCGACATGGTTCATTCGATACGCAACATCTGGCACCTCGCCTGGACTTCCATGCTCGTCGAAATGAGCGCGCAGGAAATCCGCTGGCTGGTCAGCGCTCGCCAGCATATATCCCTGCTGGAAAAACGCCGCACCACAATGATCGTCTCGCGCGTGCGCCTCGTCGCCGCGCTGTTCGCCGCTCTCACCCCGCTGTGGATCATGGTCGATATTGCCGCCTTCCCGCGTGAAGTCTGGCTACCGCTGGTGCTGGCCCGCGTTGCCGCGACCATCGTCTTCGGCATGATTACCCTGCTGGCCATTCGCATGCACACTATGACAGACGCCTACCGCGTGCTGATGATGCTGTTCGCGGTGCCGACGGCCTTCTTCCTGTTTGCCTACCAGCATCTGGCGCACTTCCAGCTGAATAACATTCAGCAGGCGTTCGCCACGCTCTACACCTTCCTTCCCTTCGTCATGCTGGCGGGACTGTCGATTTTCCCGCTGACGCTGCTCGAGTACTTTGCCTCCATTTCGCCGCTGTTGCTGATGCAGTTGATCGCCGGCATCGTCCGTCTGCCGCCGACGGATGACTGGGCAACCTTCGCCGCCTCGTTCTGGATGATGCTGCTGATCGCCGGCGTCGCGGTGCTGGCGGGAGTTTCACAACTCGCCTTTATCATCGTGCTGGTGAGAGAAGCGATTCGCGACCACATGACCGGGTGTTTTTCGCGCCAGAGCGGCGAGGAACTACTGGAACTGCAACTCGTCAACTCCCTGCGCAACGATACCCCGCTGACAGTGGCCTTCATCGATCTCGACCATTTCAAACAGATCAACGACCGCTTTGGTCACGAAGCCGGCGACGCCGCGCTGGTCAGCGCCACGGCGGCGATTCATAAACTGCTGCGCCTGGGCGACATGTTTGTCCGCTGGGGCGGCGAGGAGTTTCTGCTGATTCTGCCCAACACCACGTCGGCGATGGCCCAAGTCGCTTTGCAGCGCGTGCGCCGGGCAGGGCTCGGCCTGCGGCCTGACGGTGCACCGGTCACCGCCAGCATGGGCATCGCCGAGCGCATCCAGGACGATATCGACGACTGGCGCGTCCTGGTCGAAAAGGCCGATGCGCGGATGTATGGGGCCAAGCAGTTCGGGCGCGACCGCATCGTCGGGCCATGAAGCGCCGACGGGACACCAGCACTCCAGGAACAATAGTCGGCGCTGGCAGAACGGCACCGCCAGCGCCGATTTCCTGAATCAGACGCGGAAGCGTGCCACCGAGCGTTCGAGTTCGCCAGCCAGATCATGCAGGCGTTCGGTGGCCGCCGAGGTCTGGCGTACCGAAGCGCTGTTTTCCTCGGACATGCTGGCAATGCGCTCGACGCCGCGGGCGATTTCCTGCGCTGCGGTGGCCTGCTCGTCGAGTGCGCTGCCGATATCGCCGACGGCGGCGGCGACGCGTCCGGCCCCGGCCTGGATGCCTGTGATCGAATCGCCTGCCTGATGGGCAAGCTTGACACCCGCGTCGACGCGCGCCACGCCGCCTTCCATTTCCTGCGCGGCGCGGCGCGCGCCCGCCTGCACCTTGTCGATGACGTTGGCGATGGTGCGGGTCGACTCCGAAGTCCGCTCGGCGAGTTTTCTGACTTCGTCGGCGACGACGGCGAAACCGCGCCCCTGTTCGCCGGCACGCGCCGCCTCGATGGCGGCGTTGAGCGCCAGCAGGTTGGTCTGGTCGGCCACCTCGCGGATGACGTTGACCACCGTAGAAATCTCGTTCGAGTAGTTTTCGAGTTCGCGAATGGTGCCGGCGGCCACATTCACCGCCGTAGCCACCTGGCGCATTTCCTCGGCACTGGAATGCACCACCTCCCCACCGGCGCGCGATTCCTCGCCGGCGCTGGCAGCAACGTTGCGGGCGTCGCGTGCATGATCGCGCACCTGGTCGATCGAAACCGACATTTCCTCGACTGCGGCAGCCATGCCCGACGCCGCCTCGCTCTGCGCCTCGGAAGCGTTGGCGGACTGATGCGCCGCCGCCCTCAAATCTTCGGCGGCGCGCGCAAGCTCCTGGGCGCTCTTCTGCGACGCGCCGACCATGCCGCGCAGGCCGTCCTGCATGCGGGCAAAGGCGGCCAGCAGGCGGCCGGCTTCGTCACTGCCGCCCTTGGGCACCAGGCGGGTCAGATCGCCGTTGGCGATGGCCTCGGCGATGTCGACCGAAGTATTGATCGGCGTGGTGATGGCGCGGATCAGGAACCAGGCGAAGCCGCCGGCGCCGGCCATGCCGCCGGCAATGATCAGCACGAACAGCAGCGTGCCGGTATTGTGATTCGCGAGTTCTTGCTCGTAGAGCTCGCGCGCCACTTGCTCCTGATAGGCGGTCAGCGCGCCCAGCGCTTCGATGGCGGCCACCGAGTGCTGCTTGCGCGCGGCGAGCATTTCCCTGATAAGTTCCGGCGAATAGTCGCCGCCCTTGATGCGCCCCATCAAGCCGGCGGCCTGTTCGACCCATACCTTGCGCTTGGCGCCAAAATCGCTGGCAAGCCGCTTTTCTTCACTGGTCAGGGCCGTGGCCATGTACTTGTCCCACAACGCGGTGATTTCGGCGCGGCGCTTGTTGAAGTTTTCCAGGTGGATATCCACCGGGTGATCGTGGGCGGTGACGAGCGGCCCTTTGGGATCGTGCTGGACGACGAGCAACAACTCCGTGGTGTTGTCGCCGAGTAGCTCGCCGATCCGGGCCATATCCCGCAAAGGCGCCACGCGATCCTGATATACGGTCTTGAGCGCGGCGACGGCGTGGCTTTCATTCCTCCAGCCGATACCGGCGATCAGCAGCAGCAGTACACCGCTCACCAGCATGAGTATGGAAATACGTTTGCCGATGGAAATATTGTTCATTGCGATCCCGTTGTATTTTATGCAGCGCCCGATTCTAAAGCCTTCTCCGGGACGATGAAAGAAACGGATTCAGGATATTATCGACCCCACCCATAAGGAACGGCCACGAAATTACTTGCCGGATATGAAGAGCGGAATTGCGGGAGTATCGGCGTCTCGCCGCGGCTCCAATTGAATATTTTCGTGCTCGACTCCCTGGTCGTCCATAAATCGCCATGCCCGCCAACGACAACCCAGACATAAGCAACGCGGAATTTGCCCAGTTCCAGAAGCTGATCTACAAGATAGCCGGGATCAGTCTGGCGGACAGCAAGAAGGTTCTGCTGGTCGGTCGCCTCGGGCGGCGACTGAAGCACTACAACCTGTCGAGCTTCGCCGAGTACTACCGCCTCGTCTCCAGCAGCGATGTGGCCGACGAGTTGCAGACCATGGTCGACCTGCTCACCACCAACGAGACCTATTTCTTCCGCGAAGAAGCGCACTTTGAATTTCTGGCCAAGACCATTCTCGCCGAACATCCGGCGGGGAGCCCGTTCAATGTCTGGAGCGCCGCCTCGTCCACCGGCGAGGAGATCTACACCATCTCATTCGTGCTGGCCGACACGCTGGGGCTGGACGCGCCCTGGAGCGTCACCGGCTCGGACATTTCGACGGCAGTGCTGGCCACCGCCCAGCGCGGGCTGTACTGGCTCGACCGCACGCGCGGCCTGCCGCAGGGCTATTTGCGCAAGTACTGCCTGAAGGGCGTGCGCAGCCAGGAAGGCAGTTTCATGATCGCCCCCGAGATCAAGCGCCATACGAAGTTCATGCAGGTGAATCTGAACCGGACATTGCCCGCGCTGGGCAAGTTTCACGTTATCTTCCTGCGCAATGTGATGATCTATTTCGACGCCGACACCAAGCGCCAGGTGGTCGCGCGCCTGGTCGAGCAGTTGCATCCCGGCGGCTATTTCATCGTCGGCCATTCAGAGAGCCTGAACGGCCTGACCGATACGTTGCGTGCCATCAAACCCACCATCTACCAGCTACCTACATAGACCAACCGCATGGCAAACAAGATCAAGGTAATGATCGTCGATGACTCCGCCGTCGTCCGTCAGGTGAATCGCGAAACCCTGGAGCGCGAACCCGACATCGAAGTCATCGGCGCCGCAATCGATCCGCTCTACGCGCTGGACAAGATGAAAGTGCAGTGGCCGGATGTGCTGGTGATCGACATCGAAATGCCGCGCATGGACGGCCTGACCTTCCTCAAGAAAATCATGGCCGAGCACCCGACGCCGACCATCGTCTGTTCCTCGCTGGCCGAAAAGGGCGCCAGCGCGACCATCGACGCGCTGGCGGCGGGCGCCCTGGCCATCATCACCAAACCCAAGATGGGAGTGAAGCAGTTCCTGCAGGACTCCAGCAACGATCTGGTGTCGGCCGTGCGCGCCGCCGCGCGCGCCAACATGCGCCATGTCACGCTCGGCGCGGCACGACCGCTGGCGCCGCCGCCCAAGCTTACCGCCGACGTCATGCTGGCGGCGCAGGCGGCCAGCACCCGCGCCATGGCCACCACCACCGACCGGGTGGTCGCCATCGGCACCTCCACCGGCGGCACCCAGGCGCTGGAAGCCGTGCTGACCCGATTGCCGAACGTCGGCAGCGGCATCGTCATCGTCCAGCATATGCCGGAAAAATTCACGGCGATGTTTGCCGAGCGGCTCGACAGCCTGTGCGCGATGGAAGTACGCGAAGCGAAAAACGGCGACCGCGTCATGCCGGGCCGGGCATTGATCGCCCCCGGCGGGCGCCACATGATGCTGCGCCGCAGCGGCGCCCAATACTACGTCGAAGTTGCCGACGGCCCGCTGGTGAATCGCCACAAACCTTCGGTCGATGTGCTGTTCCGTTCCGTGGCGCAGATCGCCGGACGCAATGCGCTGGGCGTGATCATGACCGGCATGGGCGACGACGGCGCACGCGGCATGAGGGAAATGCACGACGCCGGCGCGCAAACCGTTGCCGAAGACGAGTCCACCTGCGTGGTATTCGGCATGCCGAAAGAAGCCATCAAACTGGGCGGCGTGGATCGCATCGTGCCGCTTGACCTCATTCCCGCCGAAATCATCGCTTACGGCTGAAAGCGAAACGGACCCGACGTACCTGACAGACCGCAATATCATGCTCCCCATCGCTCACGACCCCAAAGAGCTCGAACGCCTCGCCCGCAACATCAATCCGGGCGGCTGGGCGGTCGAGAGCGAACGGCCCATCACCACCTTGCTGGGCTCCTGCGTGGCGGTCTGCCTGTACGACCCGAAACTGCACCTGGCCGGCATGAACCATTTCCTGCTGCCGAGCCGCGCCAAGTCGGCCGGTGATGATACGGACGTCATCCTGGCCGGCGACTATTCGATGGAAGTGCTGCTGAATACCATGCTGAACAAGGGGGCCGCCAAGCAGCGCCTGATCGCCAAGGCCTTTGGCGGCGGCACCATTGTCACCTCGATCCTGATGGCCATCGGTCAGCGCAACTCCGAATTTGCCGAGGATTGGCTGGACCGCGAAGGCATTCCGCTGGCGGCGCGCGATTTTGGCGGAGCCTGGTCGCGCAAGGTGATTTTCACACCCGACGGCGGCGACGCCTTCTGTCGTCGACTACCGATCACCCAGCCCGGCGTGCAAGATGTGGTCAAGGCCGAGCGCGATTACGAGCAATCACTGATCCGGCCTGCAAAGGCGACAAGCGAAAAGAAGATCGAGCTGTTCTGACGCATCAGGCAAGCACATGCCGCCATCGAGAGGACGAAACGTGGACGTACCTGCGATATTGAGCAAGATTGCTGCAACGGCGACTCAAAAGGAACTGATCTTCCCGACGACGACCGAAATGGCGCTCAAGCTGCAACGGGTGCTCGACGATCCGGACTGCTCGATTGATCAACTTGCCAAGCTGGTACGGGCCGATCCGCTGCTGGCGACACGTGTCGTGGCCGTAGCCAATTCGGTGATCTACAACCGTTCCGGGCGAGCCATTGCCGATGTCAAGAACGCCGTGTCGCGCGTCGGTTTCGATACCCTGAGAGTGCTGGCCGCCGCAGTCGTGGTGCGACAGATGGAAGGCATGGCGCGCACCCCCGCGCATCGGCAAATGGCCGTGCGATTGTGGGAGCATACGGCCCATGTCGCGGCACTTTCGCAAGTCATCGCGCGCCGCGTCACCCATGTCAACCCGGATACCGCTTTTTTTGCCGGCATCATTCATGAAGTGGGCGGCTTCTATCTGATTTCCCGTGCCAAAGAATTCCCCGGCTTGCTGGAAGGCGAAAATGGCAGCCTGCTGGCTTGGGACGAAGGCGGCGCGGCGGAAGTTGGCCGTGCGGTGCTGCAGCGCCTGAGCGCTCCGGCGCCGGTGGTTGAAGCAATCGAAGGCATGTGGCTGGGCTACCTCGCGATGCCGCCGCATAGCCTCGCCGACACCCTGCTGCTGGCCGACCAACTGGCTCCCGTGGAGTCCCCGCTCTCGCAACTTGCCGGCAACGGACGGGAGGGCACAGAAGCCCGCATCGATGTCGCGCTGGATAACGAAACGCTCTCCAGCATCCTTGAGGAATCGGCGGAAGAAGTTCAATCGCTGATCGAAGCGTTGCACGCCTGATCGTAACCACCGGCGCTCGCCTGAACGGCCCGGCCGGATACCATCAGATGTCTTTTCTGACGCCGCTCTTATCCTGCGGGTGGCGGCACCTCGCGCTTGCTACCGTCATCGTTCAGAGCCACATAGGTCAACTGCGCTTCCGTGACCTTGACCACCACCGGCTGTGCTGGATTGCGTTCGGCATAAACCTGCACATCGACGCCAATCGAACTGCGGCCAACGTGGGTAACCTCGGCGTAGAAACTCACCACATCGCCCACCGATATCGGCTGCTTGAACAGGAAGGAATTCACCGCAACGGTAACGACGCGACCGCGCGCGCGGCGCATGGCCGGAATCGCGCCGGCGATATCGACCTGCGCCATCACCCAGCCGCCGAACACGTCGCCGGAGGCATTGACGTCCGAAGGCATGGTCATTACACGCAGCACCGGATCGCGGTCCGGTATCTTTACGGCCTCGTGGCTCATCGGCGTTCTCCGATTCCCGGATCGTGATTGACCCCCATCACCGGTTCAGACTCCAGCCACTTTCCCGGCGCTGTGTAGTGTAGTCCATTCCAATCGAGGTTTGAGCCTGAGGTTTCCCCACGAATTTCATCTCGCATGACAAGCCTCCTGTGCCTGCTGATGGAGAAACGCCACCGCCTCTTTGGGGCGCAGACGACGAAGCCATG
>JALNZB010000079.1 GCA_023229545.1 Sulfuritalea sp.
GCCGGAAGCCTTGCCGGCGCGGTCTTTTTTCAAATCGCCGGTCAGTTGATGGCGCGTGGCGTCGTCATGAAGCGCGGTGGCATGCCTTTTGGCGCCGTCGTCGTGGTCACGTTGTACGAGCGACTCGTGGCTGCGGTGTTGTCATGTTTGATAGCAATTTTCGGCGCCTTGTACGTTTTCGGCAGGGTGTATCTCGATCCGGGCACAGGAGGCATCGAACTGATCAAGCTCGCTTGCGGGCTGGTCGCTGCAATTGCTTTCGCGGCCTGGCTGGGCTTTGGCAGCATCGCCATCCAAAATTTTGGGCCTTTCCTGACGCGGCGGTTTGTCGTCCGCCTGCTGCGGGTTGTCGGGCTCACGCTCGCCGTCCAGCTTCCGATGATGGGGGCCTATGTTGCGGTCGCGCACGAATTCTCGCCGGCAACGCCGATCGGCGACCTTGTGGCCGCCTCGGCCATCGTCATGTTCGCGGCCAGCGTTCCGATCAGTTTGGCGGGGTGGGGCGTTCGCGAGCTGAGTGCTGTCGTTGCGCTCGGAGCGATTGGCGTTGCCGCATCGGATGCGCTCACCGCCGCGGTCATCATCGGTGCCGGCTCGATGCTGGCGATGGCGTTCATCGCGATTGTTTCATTCCAGGCAGGGGCGCCAGAAAAAGTCGTAACCGAGGCTGCAGGCGTAAGACTCGTGGACTACGCTCGTGCGCTCGCCTGGATCCTGCCGATAACAGCCGCAGTGTTTGTATTTTTTCAGGTCTATGTGCCGATCGGATCGGGCCTGCTCAATGTCAATCTGGCGGACCCCGTCGCGATCCTGGCCGGATCGCTTTTTGTCTTGAGAGCGATAAAGGATGGCCAGCTTCCACAATGGCGGGTCGGTTACATCAATCTTTTCGCGGCAATCGCGACGCTCGCTCTGGCTTTTTCGCTGTTGCTCGGCGCTTCGCGGTTTGGCTGGACGAACTGGGCTTTGGTAAACCGGTTTCTCGGATGGTTCGTGCTGCTCGCCTTTGCCGCGACCGGCGCGTTGATAACCTCTGTAGGAGGGGCGCGCGCCTTTCGTATTTTTGTGCTGACTTATGTCGGCGCAAGCGCGGGCGTCATGCTCGTGGAAACTGGTCTGATTTATATGCGCGCGATCGGCGTGCCGCATTTGGAAGGCCTGGTTTGGCCCGGGAATCTGCAGGCCTTCGCCCAGAATCACAATTTCTTTGCTTTCCAGCTTCTGATGGCGGCCGCCGGCGCGCTCGTGATGCTTCGGGATGAACGCCTCCGAAAGCCGTTTCTGGTCTTGCTGCTCGTTACGGTTTGGTTCGCGGGTTCTCGCTCCGGGTGGGGTGCCCTTGTCTGCCTACTTGGTGCGGGTGTCTATCTGGGTATCGCGAAGCCCCGCGAAATTTTCATCGGGACAGGTATCGCTGTTATTCTCGTCGCCGCTGCAATCCTTCTGTCGACGCATGACGTCGCTGAATTGTTATCCGCCGGGCTGGGCGGTGCAGACGGCAGGATGGCACCCAATATTGTGCTGAGCGGTGTGTCGACGCAGGAGCGCTTGGTCACCTTGATCGGTGGTTGGCAGCTATTCCTGGAATACCCAATCTTCGGCGCAGGGCTCGGGGCCTTCCGCAACCAGATGATTCTCAGCACCAGCGGAATTCCGCTGGTCGTCCATTCGACCGCATTATGGCTTCTGGCTGAACTAGGCTTGATCGGCTTTTTGGTCTTTGCCGTTCCAGGAGCGTACGTATGGATCACAGAGTGGCGTTGCGCCCGCCGCGAGCAGGCCGCCGCGGTGATAGCTTTGTGCTTTGTCGGATTCGCCGTGATGTCCGGTCCGGCCGACATGGTCTACCAGCGCACCTTTTGGCTGATGGCCGGGGCCGCATTGGTAGTTCCGCGGCTGAATGACAGCCGTGACTCTGGGAGTTCGATCGGCAAGGCGGCAATCATCTCGGCGCAGGTTCAATCCGCGCCTAAGGTGCAACGTAGGGCAGTATTGGCTCGATGATATGAAGCCCTCAGACTCCATTGAGGCTCGCGTATCGATCGAAACCGCCGGAAATAGCGGTGCAGCAACAGCAGGGCATGCGTTGCAGCGCCTTGTTCCGTTTGCGTGGCGGACGGAACTGCTGTTGATCGGCGGCGGCATGTTCGCGTCGTTCCTGGTCGTCGGGTTCTGGTATCCGTATTGGCGTGTCGCCGACATGGACTTCTGGATCATTTACAACGCGTTCCTGCTCAATAGCGGGCTGCCGCAGGAATATTTCGATCATCCCGGCTATCTGTCGATCCTGGCGCTGAGCGAATGGTTGCGCGGTTTGCACGCGCTCGGTCTTCTGAAAGTCGCTGCGTTCTCCCAGTTGCCGTCGGTGAATGATGCCGCGGCATTCAATCAGGCCTGGACGGCGGCGACGCAGGCGGGACGCATCCTTTCGCTTCTCATCGCGATGGGCTTTGTGTTGACCTTTGGCGCCTTGCTGCGCGCGCTGGTGCAGGATTGGCGGGTGGCCGGTCTGGGTGTGTTCTTCCTGGCATTTTCGGGTGGCATGGCCATGCAGATGCGCACCATGCGCACCGAATTATTGGCGGCCGGTCTCTTTATGGTCGC
>JALNZB010000048.1 GCA_023229545.1 Sulfuritalea sp.
GGCCTGCATCTGCTGCGCCTGCTTCATCAATCCGGCTATGCCACCCTTCATCATTTTTCCTGCACTCCTTAAACGGGTTTGATCGTTGATTCGTCGATGCTGGCATCGAACAGGTTCACCACGTCGCGCACGAACGGGTCTTGTTCGATCGAGGCGATGGCACGGTCCTGCCGCTCGCGCTGCGCGTTGCGGCTGCGCTCGGCCGGGGTTTCGCTCGCGGGTTCCGCCATGTCGATTTCGAGACGCAGCGGACGACCGTAGCGGGCTTGCAGCTCGGCTTGCAGTTTCTCCTGCTGGGGCTTGCCCAGCAAGTGTTTGTGCGCCGGCGCCAAGCGCAAGCGGATGGCCGACTCGGTACGTTCCGACAACTCGCAGTGCTGGGCCAGTTGCTTGACCATGCCGGTCAGCGGCAGCAGCGCCACCAGCGCGTGCCAGTCCTCGTCGGCTGGTGCGGTGACGGCGGCGGCGGGCGCTGTCGCAGCGGACGCGGCAATAGTCGGCGCTGGCGGTGCGGCGGTTGGAGCTTTTGGCGCGGCGACCGGCGATGCTCTGCGCGCTGGCGCCGGTGCGACCGTTGCCCGAGTCGCACCCGCGCGCTCCGGCCGGAACGCATGCAGCCGCAATAATGTCATGACGAAACCGGCGTAGTCGTCGGGCGCCAGCGACAACTCGTCGCGGCCATGAATGGCAATCTGGTAGGCCAGTTGCAGATATTCGGCGTCCAGCGCCTGCGCATAAGGCGCCAGATGATTGCGCTCGGCCTCGTCGAGCAGGGCCTCGGGCGCGAACTGCATCAGGGCGATGCGGTGGAACAGCGTCGCCAGCTCCTGCAAGCCGCCTTCGAACGACAGGCTGCGCGCATCCATCAGCTTGGCCACCTCGATCATGGCCTGCACGTCCTGCGCCACCAGTCCGTCGAGCAGCGCAAACAGATGTTCGTCGCCCACCGTGCCGAGCATGGCGCGCACGCCCTCGTCTTCCACCTTGCCGGCGCCGTGGGCGATGGCCTGATCAAGCAAGGAGAGCGCGTCGCGCATGCTGCCCGCCGCCCCTTTGGCCAGATGGCGCAGGGCTGCCGGCTCGCAGGCCACGCCCTCGGCCTCCAGCACCCGCGCCAGATGGTCGACGATATGCGTCAGCGGCATCTGCTTGAGGTTGAATTGCAGGCAGCGCGACAACACCGTGACCGGAATTTTTTGCGGGTCGGTGGTGGCGAGAATGAATTTGACATGCTCCGGCGGTTCTTCCAGCGTTTTCAGCATGGCATTGAAGGCATGCCCGGAAAGCTGATGAACTTCGTCGATGACGTAGACCTTGTAGCGGCCAAGGGTCGGCGCGTAGGTGGCGCGTTCCAGCAACTGGCTCATGTCGTCGACGCCGCGATTCGACGCCGCATCGAGTTCGATGTAATCGACGAAGCGGCCGCTGTCGATGGCCGCGCAGGCCGAACACACACCGCAAGGCGTGGAGCTGACGCCGGCCTCGCAATTCAGCGCCTTGGCCATGATGCGCGCCAGCGTGGTCTTGCCGACGCCGCGCGTGCCGGTGAAGAGATAAGCGTGATGCAGCCGGTTCTGATCCAGCGCATGGGTCAGCGCCCGCACGACGTGCTCCTGCCCCACCAGGGTAGCGAAAGACTTGGGGCGCCACTTGCGGGCGAGGACCTGATAACTCATGCGGCGATTTTATCAGGCCCGTCAATACAAACGGGGCAGCCGACCTGACATCGGCTGCCCCGCGTTACGACACGCTCCGGCGTCTAGTTCTTGGCCGGCTCTGCGGCCTTGGGAGCGACCGGCTTTGCGCCGCGCGGCCTGCCGCGACCGGCGCCCGGCTTGGGCTTTCCGGCGTTGCTGAAATGCTTGTCGGCGGTGGCCTTCTGCTCCGGCGTCAGTGCTGCGTAGAGCCGATTGAAGGATTCGCTGACCGATTCCATCGTCGCCAGGCGTTCCTTCATCATGCCTTGCATCTGCGCCATGCGCTCCGGCGCACTGACCGGCTTGTCATCCTTCATGCGCTCGTGCATGGCCTGCATGCCCTTGCCGGCCGCCGCCTTCTTCTTCTCGGCGAAAGCCTGCCAGAGCGGCTCCTGCTCGGCGGTGAGCTTGAGTTCGCTCTTGAATTTGGTCAAGCGTTGCTCGGCGCGCGCGCCCATGTCCTTCATGCCGCCCTGCATCGAGCCGCCCTTCATGCCGCGCATGCCTTCGTGGTCGCAGCCCGGACCCTGTGCGTAGGCGGTGCCGAAAAAGACGGCGCTGGCGGCCAGAAAGCCCGCAACAATGGTGTTCTTACGATTCATGATTTGCTCCTGTGGTGAATGCCTCATGGCAGACTGCATTTCAACCGGCGGCTGTAAGCCGGATGTGACAGCGACGCCGAGTTTGTAAGGGAAGATTACCGGGCCGCCATCAACAAAGAAGGGGTGCGGCGAGCCTGACCCCCGGCACTTGCGGAAAATGGCTGTGGCTGCTTCCTTCCGGACCTGACCAGATTCACCACCCCGCAATGCGGGGAGACCCGCCGCGACGCGGATTCTACCAGCGCCGCCGCATTGCCGCCGTATTGCCGTCCCGCCGGCGCCGACTTTTGGCGGCGGCAATCGCCGTCAGCCGAGCAGAAACTCGCGCACCGGGGCCACTTGCGCGTCGTTCATCAGCATCGGCGCGTGGCCGACACTGGGCACGACCACCAGCTTCGCGCGCGGTCCGCGCTGGCTCATTTGCAGCGCCGCATCGTGCGTCAGCAGATCGGAGGTCTCGCCGCGCAGCAGCAGGGTCGGACATGCAATGGCATCGTAGAGCGACCACAGTTCGATGTCCTTGCCGCCGCTGGCCGCCTGCATTTCCTCAAAAGGCAGCGCAATCCCTGGATCGTAGACAAACTCCACCTTGCCATCGGCAGAGGTGCGCGTGATATGCACCGTCAAATGCCGCCACTCCTCATCGGAAAAACTGCCGAAGCTCGCCGAAACGAAGCGCACGAAGGCTTCCGCCTGCTCGATGCTGTCGAAGCGCGGCGGATTGCCCAGAGTGTCGCCGATGCGCACCAGCGAGACGGCGGCAATCACCGGGCCGACATCGTTCAGCACCAGCCGCCTGATCGGGCTTTCCGGCTGGGCGGCCAGGGCCATGCCGATCAGCCCGCCCATCGAGGTGCCGAGCCAATCCACGGTGTCCACGTTCAGCCGTGCCAAGAGCGTCGTCATGTCGGCGCAATATTGCGGCAAGTTGTACAACGACTTGTCGCGCAGCCAGTCGCTGCGACCGCGCCCCACCACGTCCGGGCAGACCACGCGATAGTCATCGGCCAGCGCCCGCGCCAGAAAATCGAAATCGCGCGAGCAGCGCGTCAAGCCATGCACGCAGACCAGCACCTTCGGATTGGCCGCATCGCCCCACTCCACATAGGCCATGTGATGAAATCCGGCGGGACTGAGGCAGTTCACTTTTCCTTCACGCATTTTTGCGTCTCCTCATTGTCATATGCCGGAAAAGCCCGTCAGCGCAGGCTCCTGCATGACCGCGATCTGCTCACGCAGTTCGAGGATGCGCTCTTCCCAGTAGCGGTTGGTCGCGAACCACGGAAACGCCGCCGGAAACGCCGGATCGTTCCAGCGCCGCGCCAGCCAGGCCGAATGATGGATCAGGCGCAGGGTGCGCAGGGCTTCGATCAAATGCAGTTCACGGTCGTCGAATTCGCGGAAGGTTTCGTAGCCGGCCAGCACATGGCCGAACTGCCGCCCCATTTCTTCCGCGTCGCCGGACAGCAGCATCCACAAATCCTGTATCGCCGGCCCCATGCGGGCATCGTCGAAATCGACGAAGTGCGGCCCGTCCTGGGTCCACAGCACGTTGCCGGCGTGGCAGTCGCCGTGCAGGCGCAGTTGCTCGACTTGTCCGGCGCGCGCAAAGCAGTGACGCACGCCCTCCAGCGCCTGGTCGGCGACACCCTGCCAGATCGATTCCAGCTCCTCGGGGATCACGCGGTTGGCCAGCAGCCAGTCGCGCGAATCGATGCCGAAGCTCTGCATGTCAAGCGTCTCGCGCACCACAAAAGGCTGGCGCGCGCCGACCAGGTGGATGCGCGCCATCAGCCGCCCCATCCATTCGAGTATCTGCGGCTCGCCAAATTCCGGCGCGCGGCCGCCCTGGCGTGCGAAAACCGAAAAACGGAAGCCGCCATGAACGAACAGGGTCCTGCCGCCGATCACCAGCGGCGCCACCACCGGCAGTTCCGCAGCCACCATGGCGGCGGTGAAGGCGTGCTCTTCGGCAATCTGCGCATCGCTCCAGCGACCAGGCCGGTAGAACTTGGCAACCACCGGCGCGCTGTCCTCGATGCCGATCTGCCAGACCCGGTTCTCGTAACTGTTGAGCGCCATCAGGGCGCCGTCGCAACGGTAGCCAACGCTCTCCACGGCATCGAGGATGCGCTCTGGATTGAGTCCGGCAAAGGGAATCGTATCTGGGAGAGTCATGGCGTCGATTATGGGTCCAATTTGATTGGCCGGGCGTGCCAGTAACGCCGCCGCGCGTCCCGCTCATGGCGAAAGCCGATGCCGGCGCTGCCCAGGCCGACCCGCACCGCGCCGTCAAAATCCGTGCGATGCAAACGCGCGCCGCTTTCAACATAGCGCACGACCACGTCTTCCCTGGGATGGCCGAAACGATTGCGATAACCCACCGGAAAAATCACGTCGCGCGCAGCCACGGCGGCGATGAATTCGGGCGTCGATGACGTTCGACTGCCGTGATGCGGCGCCGTCATCGCCTCGACCGCCAAATTTCCAGGATAGCGTTCGAGCATATCCCTTTCAGATACGGCCTCGATGTCCGAGGTCAGCAACATCGACCTGCCGCCTGCTGTCACCCGAAGTACGCAACTGACATCGTTGGTCTTGCGCGAAAGCGGCTCGTTGCCTGGATGCAGCATGTCGAAGCGGACACCGTCCCAGTCCCAGTTGTCGCCGTCGTGACAGAGTTCTTGCGGCACCGGTTGCACCGACAAAACGTGCTCGAACGGCAGGGACACTTTCAGCATCGCCACCGGCAGCGCCGCCAATACCGACGCCGCTCCACCCTCGTGATCCTTGTCGGCATGACTGATCACCAGTACGTCCAGCGCACGCACGCCCATCGCCCGCAGGTAGGGCGCGATGATGCGATTGCCGCTGTCGGCATCGGCCGAGAAGGACGGCCCGGCGTCGAACAGCAGGTCGTGCGTCGCCGTCTGGACATGAATCGCCAGCCCCTGGCCGACATCGAGCACCGTGACTTCTGCTTCACCGGGTAGCGAGCGCGGCGACACCACCGTCAACAGCGGCAGAAAAGCCAGCAACCCCAGCCAGCGCGCCGGGAAGCCGCGCGGCAGCAACAGCCAGACGCCGCCCGCCAGCGCCAGCAACACCGCCCAAGCCGGCGGCGCGGCCTGCTGCCACATGGCCAGCGGCAAGCCCGCCAACCAGTCGATGAAGGCCATCAGCCCCGCCGTGATGAAATGCGCGAGCGACAGCAGGGGATCGAGGAAGGGCAAAGTCCCGGCCAGTACCAGCGGCGTGATGACAAAGCTGACCAGCGGAATCGCTACCGCATTGGCCAGCGGCGAAACCAGGGAAAACTGCTGGAACAGCGCCAGCAGCGCCGGCAGCATTCCCAAGGTAACGGCCCATTGCGCACGCCCCCATTCGACCAGCCAGTGCGCCGGCCCCAGCCGCCCACTGCCGATATGAAACAGCAGCGCCACCGCGCCGAAGGACAGCCAGAAACCGGCCGCCAGCACCGCCCACGGATCGAGCAGCAAGACCAGCAGCAACGCCAGCAGCAACACGCGCGAAGCCGCCACTTCGCGACCCCACAGCCGCGCGGCCGCCACCACGCCGAGCATGTACAGCGTGCGCTGCGCCGGCACCGCAAAGCCGGCCAGCAGGCAATAGAAAAAGGCCGCGAGAAAGCCGCCGATCGCCGCCGCGTGCTGTGCCGGCAGCCGCAGCGGCAAGCGCTCAGAGCGCCGCCACAACCAGTTGATCAGTGCATAGACCAGGCCGGCGAACATGGTGATATGCAGTCCGGAAATGCTCATCAGGTGAGTGATACCGGTGCGGGCGAAGGTCTGCCACAACCCGGCATCGATCGCCTGCTGGTCGCCGATGGCCAACGCGATGAGGACTCCGGCATAGGACGCATCGGGCAGCGCGGCGCGGAAGCGGTCGCGGATCGACTCGCGCAGCATTTCCACGGCATAGGCCGGCCGCCACACCCGCGCGTCGAGGCGCTCCGCGCTGCGCGGACGCACATAGCCGCTGGCACGGATGCCGCGCTCGAACAGCCAGCCTTCATGGTCGAAGCCATGCGGATTGACGTTGCCGTGCGGTCGCTTCAACCGCACCGTGAAGCGCCAGCGTTCGCCAGCGCGGACGGGAATCAGCGGCGACGCATCGTCATCCGTCGCATCGGGGCTGCGATACCAGGCCAGCGAGATATGCGGCGGCACGCCCGATGGTGTCTGATCCACGTCGAACTCGAAACGCACGCCGCGCTCCAGCGCCTGCGGCAAACCGGCAACCACGCCGGAGAGTTCAACATCCTTGCCTTCGATGGCCGCCGGCAGTTCGTCCGCCAGCCGCAGATAGGCGAAACCCGCCGCCCAGACGAAACCGAACGTTGCAGCGGCGGACACAAGCAGCGTGGCCGTAATCAATCGCCGTTGCCTGCCCGCGAAGCGGAATCCCAGGTACGCAGAGCGCGTCAGCGCCGACTCTTGCAGCCAGTGTCGCAGGACCAATGCCAGCAGCGCCCCAGCGCCCAAAGCCGCAAGCCACGGCGCGGCAAGCAGCGCCGCCTGCTGCTGCAACAGCCAGACACCGCCTGCGAAGGCTAGAACAAAAAGGCGCATGGTCCCATTAGACCATGCGCCCGGCATCGAACGACCTTCAGCGAATCAGATCGAGACGCGCTCAGTGCTGGAGCGCAAACGTTCCTCAGTAACTTTCGTCGGCGTTCCACATTTCCGGAACGAAGCGCACCACGCGGTTGCGCCCGGTCGATTTGGCCTTGTACATGGCCACGTCGGCGAATTTGACCACCTGCCAGAAAGTATCGGAATCGTCTGGATATTCGGCGACGCCGATCGAAATGGTCTTTTGCAGTATGCCGCCCGGCAAGGGAATCTTGGTTGCCTCGACTTCGACACGGATTTTTTCCGCCACTTGCATCGCGGCGTCGGCGCTGGTATCCATCAGTACCAGCAGGAATTCCTCGCCGCCGTAGCGTATGGCCATGTCAGAACTGCGCACGCTACGCATGAGAATCTCGGCCAGTGTCTTGAGTATCTTGTCACCGGCTTCATGGCCGTGGACGTCGTTCACCTGCTTGAAGAAATCAAGGTCCAGCATCAGTACCGAGAACGTGCTCTTGCGCCGCTGGCTGCCGGCCACCAGGGTGCCGACGTATTCTTCGAGGAAGCGGCGGTTATACATGCCGGTCATGGCGTCACGCAGGGAATTCTCACGCAGGTGTTCCATGAGTCGCTTGGCCTCCAGCACCGGGCCGGCTTCGCGCAGATAGACGGCGACAAACGGCACCATCAGGCGGGCCAGGGGGGCTTCGTCGGCGGCAACCACAACCTGCACCACGCAGCCGGCCGAACCGGACTGGGTGATCGGCAAACAGATGTGGGTATCGCCCTCGGCCTCGGGGCGGAACATGGTGCATAGCCCCGGGAAGCCCACGGCATTGACTTCATGTCCCGTGCGACGAGCGCGACAGAAACTCGCATCGAGCGTCACTTGCGGGTCGCAGTAGCGACAAGTGGCGCCGAATTCGCCATCGATCACAATCGGCGTCATGCGGTTTTTGCTTGCGGCGATCTCGTAAATGGAGAAACGCCTGAAATCATATTTACGCTGCAGCACCTCGGCGAGCCGCTGATAGATATCGAGTTTGGTCTGGTCTTCCTCGATGGCCTGTTTGAACTCGGACGCCTGGACCAGGCTTTCGACCATCTCGGTGGTGAGCACCAACTGGTTGCCGTCTTCGTTCGTCTGATTGCCCATCTTCACCTGATGGCCAATCAACTGGCCGACCCGGGTGCGGATGGTGGTCACCTCGCGCTCAAGAAACTCCATGAGACGGTTGATGTTGAGTGCGATATCGCCCACTTCGTCGGTGCTGCGCTGGCTGATACGGCCGCTGAAATTTCCCCCGACCGCCTTGGATGTGACTTCCTTGACGGCCTGCGCGGTTTCCGACAGCGGATTCATCATGCGGCGCAACAGCGCCAGAGTGAGCAGTGCGGCAACCAATACCGCCAAGCTCACGACGATGACACCGGCAATGCCCTGACGACGCACTTCGGCAAGCGAAATCTCGATGCTTACCGCACCCAGCACCGTGCCGGACTTAACCAGGTGGCATTCGTTCAGGCAGTTGGGAACACCCCGGTCGTCGGCAATATAGGGAACTACCCCGCGGACCAGCAACTCCCCATCCACTTCGATGACGTCGAAATCTTCCTTGCCCGTCGCCAGCACCTGTTCGATACCTTCGCCGCGAGCGCGTTCGATCTCGAAGCCCGGCCCGAACTGAGCGATCACCGCCGGCCCGCGAATCACCTGAACCTGCCGCACGCCGGGAATCGAAGCAAGCCGCGAAAGAAACTGCTGGCGCTTGGAGATGGTGCCGTTGACCATGCTCTCGGTCAGGCCCACCTTGACCGTTTCGGCCCGGGATCGCACCTGGCGTTCGGTGTTATGAACCGAGAACCAGCGAAAGCCGAGCGCGGAAAACACGATCAGCGCCACGACCAGTACGGCCGTGACACTGATAGAGAACACCAGAATTTTGTCTTTGAGTTTCATGGAGGGGGCTTGCCTCTATCCGTCCCGTTCATGCGCGAATCTTTTAATATTAACAAATATCCACTACTTCGATGCAGGAACTTCCGCCCGTCCTGATTGCCCTAAGAAAATGCGCAACACTTTGCTCGCAGCACGAATGGATATCAAGATGATGGAACGGGCCGCCCTCGCCGACCACCATGTCACCGCATCCGAACAGGCCCTGCTGGACGAAGTGCGGGGCGCATCGAACGCATGGCCGTTTAGCGATCCGCCGCCAGGATCAGCCGCGCCTTCAGGCAGGCCGGACAGAGACAGCTTGCCGCCGGCGATGCCGGATCGGATTTCGCCGGAAGCGGCAGCAAGGCCGGCAAGCTGGCGCACCAGCATTCCTTGTCGCCGCCTTCCATGCCGCAGCGAAACCGCGCACCGCATTGCGGACACCGATTGGCGAGTTCGGTCGCCACAGGTGCTGAATTCATGGAGTGCTTGAGAGTCAGCGCGAAACGATTGCGCCGTTGACCAGCTTGACCTTGTCGCCGATGCGCCAGGACGGCATGGTGTCGGACTCGATCAGGCGGGTGGTGCCATCTTCAAACCGTACAGTGATTTGGTAGCCAACCGTCTTGCTCTGGGATTTCTCGACAGAGTTGCCGAGCAGTCCACCGCCGACCGCGCCGGCAATGGTCGCCAGCGTGCGGGTGTTGCCGCGGCCGACGTTGCTGCCCAGTACCCCGCCAGCGAGACCGCCGATGACGGCGCCGGCGCCGCTGCCCTTGCCTTCACGGGTGACTTCCCGCACGTTGGCGATGACGCCGCAATCGATGCACGGCGACGGCGCGTGAGCAGCGGCAGCCGGCGGCACATAGTCTGGCGGGACGCCGCCGGCATAGGGCGGCGGCATCGCCGCCTGACCCGCCGGCAAGTTCTGCTCGACTTTCCTTTTTGCCGTCTTGGTCTGGATCGGCGCAGGCGGCTTGCTGGCCGCAGCTTGCGGCGCCTGCGGCAGAGCCACTGGCGGCGGCGCTACGACGGCAACTGCGGGCGGCTCGACCGCCGGAGTGGTGGCGACGATGGCTGACCGCTCGGGCGCCGGGGCGGTCCTGGCCGGCAAAAACCCGGTCAGCGCAGCGATGCCAACCAGGGACAGCAGGGTCACCGAAATACCGGCGACCCACAACAGAGGATGCAGGGAAGAAGTTGAAGCAACGGGAGAAGCAACTTTGGGAACGGTTTCCATGTCTGAAATTTCCTGAAAAGTGAATCAGCGGGGCGGCTTGGCGAAGGGCGGCGCATATCCCGGCGGCGGCGGGTAGGAAGCACCCGTCGGCGGCACGGCGGCAGGCGCAGCCGGCGGCTGGCTCCGGCTCTGCGTCATGGTCCCGGAGACCGGCACCTGGTGTCCCTTCGCGTACATGCACTGGACATAGGCGTTGTCGTAGCGGCGCTGGGTTCCATGGACCGAACTCTGGGCAGCGCCGGTGCCGGCCATGCTGCCTACCAGCAGCCCGGTACCCGCTCCGGCGGCAGCCCCATCGCGACCGCCGATGACTGCACCGGCAACAGCCCCCACCACGGTGCCGACGGCGGCGCTGCGCACGCCGGCATCGACCCCGGCCTGATCCGCTTCGTTGCCTCCGATCTGGTGTCTGGCGTACTGGCGGCAATCGGCGTCATCGGCGCGGAACTGCTCGAAGTTCTTGCCGGTCCCCGGCAAGGCCATCACGCTGGGGCCGGAAGGAACGGAGGCGCAGCCGGCGAGCAGCAACAGGATCGACGCGGCAGCGAGGAAAGGCGTGAGTGATTTCATGGCAACGACTCCTGATTCGTCTCAGGGCTGACCGGGTGGCCGGGGCAATACCTTCTGCCATCCGCTGGGGCATTCCTTGACGTAGGGATAATAACCCTTCGCCGCCGCGCAGTAGTACCAGTAATTGACCGGTGCCTCGGCAACGGGTGCGGTCGGGGCGGGAGGCGCGGGAGGCGCCTGCTGTTCGATATACACCTGCGGCACGGGACGCTCGACCACCACCGGCGGATAGTAGGGAGGGTAGTAATAGGGA
This sequence comes from Sulfuritalea sp., assembly GCA_023229545.1. Classification (GTDB taxonomy): domain Bacteria; phylum Pseudomonadota; class Gammaproteobacteria; order Burkholderiales; family Rhodocyclaceae; genus Sulfuritalea. The sequence goes on from JALNZB010000048.1 coordinate 10,897, forward strand.
TACGGCGGGAAGTACAACGGTCCCCAGTAGGGGCCGATCATTACACCAAATCGCACGTGACCCCGATGACCCCGGTGATCGGCCCAGGCATTGCCGACACCGACCGATCCCAGCAGCAGAAGCACGATTAGCAATTTGACCGTTTTCATGGCACTTGTCCTTTTCGTTGGAAGACACCAGCCCGATGCGCGGCCTCGGTCCCATCCTTGACTACGGCGCCTATTCGACTCCACGCGTGTAAGAAAATTGTCCCGAAAGCGGCACGTTTTGTAAGAAATCGTTACGCCCAGGCATTCCTGACGAGCTTTACTTCTTGCGCGCCACCAAGTGCGCGCGCAACCAGACGGCGAACTCGGCCTCGTCGAGTTCGCCGGCGGCGAGGGCGAACATCGCGCCAGTGGCTTCCGCTTGCGTCGCTGCGAGGCGATAGCCGTTCAAGGCGAGGAATAAACCAACGGAAAGAAATGCCGCCCGCTTGTTGCCGTCAACGAAAGGATGGTTCTGGGATATCCCGGAGCCGTAAGCCGCCGCCAAGGCCGCTACATCCGGTTCGCCATAAGCAGCCAGATTTTGCGCACGCGCCAGTGCCGAATCGAGCAAACCTTCATCGCGCATTCCCGCAGCGCCGCCATGGTCGGCCAGGCTCTCGCCATGCAGCAGCAATAGCGCGTGCTTGTCTATCCAGCGCAAGCTCATTTGGCGAGGGCGTGAAAGGTGTCACGAAACTCGCGCATGAAGTCGCGACCCGCCGTCATCTGTTCTTCAAGCGCCGGGTCATACGGGGTGACCACATAGCCCTCGGGCGTTTCCGTCAGAAAGATCGATTCACCCTTGTTCAGTTTCAGGTTGGCCAGCACCTCCTTGGGCAGGATGACGCCTATCGAATTACCGATCTGGGTAAGCTTGAGGATGTGCATGGCTGGCTCCAGCGACGTTATAACGATTGTTATACTACGCCGGAGCCACGCCGGTTTCAAGTTTTGCTGAGGCCGTCAAACAAATCTCAAACAAGGCTTGACACATCCATACCGGTCGGTATCTAATACCCCCCATGCAAACCAAGCAACCCGACATTACGCGCGACAAAGTGCTCGAAGCGGCATTCTGCGAAATTCACCGCAGCGGCTTCCAGGCGGCGAGCATCGCCAACATCCTGGCCAGCACCGGACTGACCAAGGGCGCGCTGTACCATCATTTTCCTACCAAGCAGGCGCTGGGTCTGGCGGTGGTAGACGAGGTCATTCATCGACGGCTGGATGTCCGTTTTTTCACACCCCTGCGGCAAAGCGAGCAGCCTCTGGAAACCCTGCTGGGCATTCTTGAGAATATCGCCGATCGCGCTCAGGAGTTGGTGACGCTGGGTTGCCCGCTCAACAACCTGATGCAGGAAATGAGTCCGCTCGACCCGGCTTTCAAGAAACGCCTCGGAGACGTGCTGCACGCATGGCGCGAATCGGTGGAAATCGCGTTGCAGCTGGCGCAAGGCCAGGGCGATCTGCGCCCCGATGTCGATTGCGCGGATGCCGCGCTGTTTATCGTTTCCGCCTGGGAGGGCTGCATCGGCATCGCCAAGAACTTGCAATCCCCCGAAGCATTGTCGGTGTGCAGCCGCCAGTTGCAAGCCTATATCCGCAGCCTGCGCACCACATAGATTTTTTTTACCCACGAGCATACCGACCAGTCGGTATCTTATACAAGGAGAATGACCATGCCGTTGATCCACACCGTTGCACCCGCCCAGGCCCAAGGCCAGGTAGCCGAGGTTTATCGCCAGGCCGAAGCCATCCTGGGCTGCGTCCCCAATGCCTTCCAGATGTACAGCGGCAGCCCCGCCCTGCTGGAAACCCAGTGGCAGCAGACCGCCTATTTCATGCGCCACCCCACCCTGAGTTTCCCGTTGTTGGCGCTGACGCGGATGCTGGTGTCGCAAGATCACCGCTGCGATTACTGCATCGACTTCAACGCCGCCATGTTGATCGAACACGCCGGCTTCACTCAGGAACAAATCGCCGCCACCAGGCGCGACCCGACTGCGGCACCGCTGGACGCCAGGGACAAAGCGATGCTGCTGTTCGCGCTGAAGGCCACGCGCACACCGCAGGATGTCGACGCCGCAGACATCGATAGCCTGAAATCGCTGGGCTGGGCGGAAAGCGACATGCTCGACGCAGTCGCTCATGCCGCTCGCAACATGGCTGCGGACGTGGTATTCAACACCTTCAAGGTCGAACGGGACGAATAGGCGGCTTGCCCGAACTCAGGAGATAGCTCATGCCCTATTTGAATATCAAACTATCCGCTGTTCCATCGGCGAAAATCACCGCGACTATCGCCGCGCGGCTAACGGAACTGACCGCATCCGTGTTGCAAAAAAAACGTGAACTGATTTCCGTTGCCGTCGAATATATCCCGCCCGGACAATGGTTCATCGGAGGCGACCCGCTTGCCACCCAAAACCTCGCTACCTTTTATCTGGATATCAAGGTGACGGAAGGCACCAATACCAAGGACGAAAAAGCCGCCTACGTCGCGCAGGTGTTCGCCACTGTCGGCACGCTGCTCGGCGGACTTCATCCGACGAGTTATATCGTCATCCACGAAGTGCGCGACGATGCTTGGGGCTACCAAGGGCAAACCCAGGAATTCCGTTACATTCAGGGCAAGTCCCGGTAGGGCAGCCCGATTGGAAACACATATCAATTTTCTCAGGAGAAATGGTATGGACGCCTCCCACCCGCTGAGCACTGAACACGAGTTATCCACCGCGCCGGTCACCTCTGGTCATAGAGGGACCGCCGGCGCCCGGCGCCGTGGATAACTCTGCGGTAGTGGATG
>JALNZB010000080.1 GCA_023229545.1 Sulfuritalea sp.
GGTGTCGAAGATCAAAACCCCCATTCTGATCCTCTCCGGCCTCGCCGGCATCGAGGACAAGGTCAAGGGTCTCGGCGTCGGCGCCGACGACTACATGACCAAGCCCTTCCACAAGGACGAACTGGTTGCCCGCATCCATGCGATCGTGCGCCGTTCCAAGGGCCACGCCCAGTCGGTGATCCAGACCGGCGATCTCGTGGTCAATCTCGACACCAAGACGGTGGAAGTCGGCGGCCAGCGCGTGCATCTGACCGGCAAGGAATACCAGATGCTGGAGCTGCTCTCGCTCCGCAAGGGCACCACCCTCACCAAGGAAATGTTCCTCAACCATCTCTACGGCGGCATGGACGAACCGGAACTGAAGATCATCGACGTCTTCATCTGCAAGCTGCGCAAGAAGCTCGCCAACGCCTCCGAAGGCCGCAACTTCATCGAGACCGTCTGGGGCCGCGGCTACGTGCTGCGCGAGCCGCACGAGGTCGAAGAGCGCATTCCCGCCTGATCACTGGGTTTTACCGGAGGGCCTGACCAGCCCTCGCCTCCCAGACTGGACCCCGCCGCGAATGGCGGGGTTTTTGTTTGTGGGGGCACGCCTTTCAAGCATGCGCGAAGCCTCCGCTTGATGCCATTCTGTCGCGGGAAAAGCGCAATGACGCCGCGTGGCGAATGGGAGCTATCAGGCAGAATCCCAGAACGAAGCCCGCGGCGAAGGTAAAGCCGAAAATCAAGCCGATGGTGCCGAAATCCGCCTTTGCCATCTTTTCCAGGATCGGAATTGGAAACGTCATATTTATCGCAAACAGCAGCGCAATGGCGAATGCCCAGGCCACACCCAATGCGACGCCGTCCATGACTTGCTTCTCCCACCACTGGTCGAAGCTACTCCACATGGAGTCCTGCACCAGCAGCGCGATCGCGGACGCCGTAATCCACATGTATAGCAATACCGGCAAATTCCATATCAGTGTGTTCACGTAATCCTCTTCAAACTGAAAGTAATCGAAAACGGCTTGCACCGGAAACATCAGCAATGCCGCCAGGATACCGATCGACAATATGAACTTGACCGGAAGACCGCCAAACACGCCTTCATTCGCAAACGCATAGTTCCGTTTGAGATGATACACGATCAAGATACTGGCAATGATATTCAACGGCGACATGAGAATCGATCGTGTCACGCCTACTGCCGGAACACCCGCGATCAGGCTGGACGGATTCCTTATCGTCAAGAACCAGATTAGTACGGTGGCAAGCGACAGCCCCACGGCAGCCAGCGCCGTCCACACGATCTCACGGGTCGGCGGCGGCACCGTGTAGCCAACCGATTCCAATTTACGCTTGCGGCCGGCGAAATTCCATTCGCTGGCCAGCGCGCAACGTGCTGTAAGCAAAAGCAGGTGGTCGAGCAGGAAGTCCATATCCTTCCGCAGATCTTCCAGCATGCCTCCTGCCGCACTTTGCGCCACCGACTGAAGCCGATTACTCGAGTCGTTAAGAGCGCTCAGCGAGTCGAGCGCGCCCCAGTCATCCGGCTGAACCTTGCTGTCTTCCATGATCGCACCATAGATTGCCGCAGAGTTCTTCAGCGCGCGAATCGCCTTGAAAGACAACAAATCGTAGATCGCCAGCAGATTCGAATAATCCTCGGAGTTGCGCTCCAGGAAAGCGTTTCCCTGGAGCTTCCATTTTTCCAGGTGATACATGATGGCGGAGATTTTCAGGAATCGAGACTGAATGGGCGCCGACTGAATTGCACGCAGATCATCAACCTGGTAGCCGACGCGCGCAAGTTTGCGACTTATGTCCGGCCAGTCTGTTTCACGCAATTCCCATGCCGAGGCATACAACATATTCCGCATGCCGTTCGCATAGAACGGTATCCGAGCCAAACTTTGACAAAAGTCCCGCCACCACCCGGGTGGCCCCGGCACGAGCCAGATGAGCATGACGAGGCATACTGCGGACAGTGCGGATATTTCGACCTTAAGGGGTCCGATGATCTCCCTCAACATGTAAAAGATCGCAAAATATATCAGCAGGAATGGCAGGATGAATACCGCGATGCCGATACAGTACAGCAGCAAGGTCGTGTAGGAACGTGTGCCTTTTCGAGTATGGAATCTGAACCAATAGAACAGGGCAACAATGAACGGCGCGCCCAGATACTCGCAGACATCGTTCAATCCAGCGAAGAACGTACCAAAGGACACGGCACCCTCCCAATCCCAATTTCCCTCACCTGCATGCAGGCGGACCGGATATCTTCAGTCGATCAAGGCTGTATTCGCGTCCTCAGCACCACCAAATCGGGATTGTCCGGTGCCATTGCCATGGCGTGGTCGACGTCACTGATTGCCTCAGCCACGAGTCCGAGTTGAGAAAATGCGCTGGCGCGCGAGGCTAGATATTTCGGCTCTGAGGGGTTCATGCGGATAGCCGTACCGACTGCCTCGACGGCCTGTTCAAGAAACCCTCGCTTGTTTTCCGGACCCGAAGCCGAACCGCAGATAATTCCCTTGATCCAATAGTATTCGGCGGTGTC
>JALNZB010000081.1 GCA_023229545.1 Sulfuritalea sp.
CGCATTGGCACACAGGTTTGTCGGATCGTCAAAACTTACTATCCAGTTCGCGCCGCTCGATGATATTGCGCAGCCGGCGGCAATTGTGTCGGTGAGCTGAAAACGGATCTGGGTATTGCGCCTGACCGCTTCGGCGCGCGCCAGCTGGAGGCCGTTCAAAATGGCCTCGGCCGTGGTGCGAATCTTGGTGTTTTGAATCCATCCGGTATAGCTGGGCGCTGCCAGGGCGAGCAGGGTTCCGACGATCAAAAGCCCGATCGCCAGTTCGACCAGGCTCATTCCGCGCTGGGGATGTCTCAGGCTCAGCACAAGCCTCCCTGGTTGGTGATCCAGCAACTGGTCGATGTCGCCTGCCAGTTCGCAGGGGCCGGGGCGACAATATCGCTAGCCTTGGTACCGTTTTGATTGACGGTGTAGGTAAAGCCCGCCATGGACGATTTGCCTACGGCTGCCAGCGTGAATGTGGTGGCTGTGCCCGGTGTCGCTACCGGACACGAAAAGTCGAAGTACTTGCTGGTGGTCGTATCTGCTGCGCAGGGCGGTGCGCCGACGTAAGTCCGGTTATCCTGAAACCACTGCTCCATTTGCACCCGCTTGCTCGACAAGTTCGAGGTGGCGTCCGGAACCTTGCTTCTGACGATGTAGTCGTTGTAGTTGGGAAGCGCAATCGCGATCAAAATCCCCATCACGGCAACAACAATCATCAGTTCAAGCAACGAGAATCCGTTTTGTGTTTTCATTGGCAACCCCGGTTGTAAGTAACGGCCAAAAGTAATTTTCGATGCGCCCCGACGAACGGATCTGCGAAGCGATCGCTTTCAAACGCACCGCATCACCGACGTCGTCCGGATACTGTTCGATGAGCCGCATGTTCTATTTATTTGAGGGCATGATTGCCTTGACGGCGCCTTTGCGCCATCAGCAAAAGCGGATTGTCGTTAGGGGAAACCTGACACGGAGACGGCTGGAGCCGCACCCGTTCCCGACATCTGTTCCAGTTTCCCGCTCGATCTTATGCAGCGCGACGATATCCTGCTGTCTATAATCGCCGGCAAGTCTCGTTTTCGGAGTTTCCCTGCCGTGTCGCTCGCCCATGCCGCCGAGGATATTACCGTCGCATCATCGCGGCAGCTGACCATATCCGCCATGATCCTGATCGGCATCACGCTGGCCGTGATGACGGCCTTCGCGTTCTGGTCGTGGCGTCGGCGCCAGGGGCTGGCAGCGCGCCGGCGGCAGGCCGAACTGGCCCTGCGCGCCTCGGAAGACCGCTTGCGCCAAGTATCGAGCCAGTTGCCGGTGGCATTGTTCGAGTACGCCGCCGCCCCGCTACCCCAATTTCATTCGATGAGCGATGGCGTGGCGCGCTTGCTGCCGGGTACGGCGGCAGAAATGCTGGCGGACCCCCAGGTCTTTTTTGCCGGCATTGATTCCGAGGATGTTGCCGGGTTGGTCTGGCGCGACGCAGTGACGCCGCCGACGCGCGAGTTCGAGTGGGTCGGGCGCAGCCTGCCGGCGGCCGAACATCGGCGCTGGCTGCAAATCCGCGCCACGACAGAATTCACTACCGGGGGCGAACGCGTGATCCACGGCGTGATTCTCGATGTCACGGCCCTCAAGCAGGCGCAGCACGACCTCGAACGTTCGCGCGAGGAATTGCGCCGACTTGCCAGCCATCGCGAAGCACGAATCGAGCAGGAGCGTGCACACCTGGCGCGCGAGTTCCACGACGAACTAGGCCAGGTGCTGACCACCGCGCGCATGCACCTGCAGTTGCTCGAACGCAGCCTGCCTGCCGGTTCGGACGATTCCCGTGGCGCCGCGCGCAACATCGAGGCGATGATTGCCGAGGCCTATCGTAGCGTCAAGGCGATCGCCTCCGACCTGCGTCCGGCTGCACTCAATCTGGGCCTGACCGCAGCGGTGGAATGGGTGGCTGACCGCGTTCTTGGTCCGGCCGCGATCCGCTACAGCATTTCATTTACGCCGGCCGCCGACCGGCTCGACGACGACTATGCGATCGCGCTGTTCCGCATTGTCCAGGAATCGCTGAGCAACATCGTTCGCCACGCCATGGCGCATAGCGTGCACATCACGCTCAGCCACCATGACGGAGAAATGCGCCTGCTGGTGGAAGATGACGGCAAGGGATTCAATGCAGGAGGGGTGGACCACGCCACGCATTTCGGCTTGCTGGGAATCTCGGAACGGGCCACCGCGCTCGGCGGCACGCTCGAGATCGACAGCAGTCCTGGTGCCGGGACACGACTTTCTGTCACACTGCCAAAGGTTCCGCTGGGGACAGACCTCGCGGACAGGAGCCCAATTTCGCCATGATCAGAATCATCGTCGCCGACGACCATACCTTGTTCCGCGTCGGCCTCAAGCAGATGCTGCACTCCTTCGCTGGCATCGAAGTGGTGAGGGAAGCCACCAATGCCGCTGAAGCGCTCGTTGCGGCAAGCGCCGCCGATGCCGACCTGATCATCATGGATCTGACCATGCCCGGCGCCTCAGGCACCAGTCTCATCGAGCAG
>JALNZB010000012.1:0-78356 GCA_023229545.1 Sulfuritalea sp.
TGCTTGGCGACCCATCATGGCAATGCATCCTCCTAAACAATGCCGCAATCATATTAGTAATGCATATGGCATGTCAAGGGGTTTTTCAACAGAATAGGCCGAACTGGGACACTCGCCTCCCGCGCCTATTTCGCTGCCGGCATCGTATTCGGTGCGTCCGGATACTGGCTGAAAAGCTACTCCAGATTCTGTACCTGCTCTCTCATCTGCTCGATCAGCAGCTTGAGTTCCAGCGCAATCGCGGTGATTTCTCCCGAGACGGACTTGGAGGACAGCGTATTGGCCTCGCGGTTGAGTTCCTGCATCAGGAAATCGAGGCGCTTGCCGACGGCGCCGCCCTTTTTCAGCACGCGCTCAAGCTCGCCCATATGGGTGATGAGCCGCGCAATTTCTTCGTCGACATCGATCTTGGCGGCGAAGACGCCGACTTCCTGACGGATGCGTTCCTCGTCGAGATTGGCCACGGCTTCGCGCAGCTTGGTCGACAGCCGTTCGCGGTAGGCGGCCAGCGCGGCCGGCAGCAGGGGTTCGGCGGCGCGCACCTGGTCGCGCATGCGGGCGGCGCGGTCGCGCAGCACGTCGGCCAGCTTGGCGCCCTCGCGTTCGCGGGTGGCGACGAAATCATCGAGCAGCGTGGCGAACAACTCGTGAGCGGTCGCCTGCAACTGTTCCGTGGTAAGCGAGTCGTCGGCCAGCACGCCGGGCCAGCGCAGCACGTCGGCTACCGACAGCGGCGCGGCCTGCGGCAGGGCACTGCGCACGGCGACATCGAGTTTGCCGAGTTCGTCCAGCAGCGCCGGATTGGGCTCGCGGTGGCGGGCGGCGGCGCCCTGCGCCGGTTGCGCCTGCAAATAACCGCGACATTCGATCTTGCCGCGACCGATGCGTTCGGTAATCTTTTCGCGCAGCGGCATTTCAAGAAAGCGCAGGTCTTCGCTGAGACGAAAGCTGATATCCAGATAGCGCGAATTGACGCTCTTGATTTCGAGGTTCATCACTGCACTGCCGAGGTCACGGCTGGCGGCGGCATATCCGGTCATGCTGTAGATCATGATGTGAGGGGGGGTCTCCGTTTCTGTCGCCCAAGCGTCGCAACCAAAGCAGTTGTTTACAGGGGGAAGGCGAACAGGGAAAATCAGGGCAGTATATCAACCGCCGCTTCCCATCCCCGCTGCCATCCCTTGATCTCCCAAAACAATCAGGCCCTGCCACCCGGCTACGAACTCGAAGGCTATCGCATCGAACGACAGCTTTCGGTCGGCGGCTTTTCCATTGTCTATCTGGCGCATGATGCGGCAGGGACGCCGGTGGCGATCAAGGAATACCTGCCCAACGCGCTGGCGCTGCGCGGCGAACGTGAAATCGCACCGACCATTCCGCCGGAATATCAGGCGGAGTTCAATCACGGTCTCAAGTTGTTTTTCGAGGAGGGGCGAGCGCTCACAGGATTCGATCATCCGAACGTGGTACGCGTGCTGAATTTCTTCCGCGCCAACGAGACCGTCTACCTGGTGATGCGTTATGAAGTCGGGCAAACCTTGCGCGACCATATCCGCAAGCATCGCGGCAAGCTGGACGAGGCTTTCCTGCGCAGCATGTTCAGCGGCCTGCTCGATGGTCTCGGCGAGGTGCACGGCGGCGGCCTGCTGCATCTGGACATCAAGCCGGCCAACATCTGGCTGCGTACCGACGGCACCCCGGTGCTGCTGGATTTCGGCGCGGCGCGCTATGCCATGGATATCGGTCCACCCGAGCCGAGGGCAATGTACACGCCGGGCTATGCGGCGCCCGAGCAGTATCACGGCAAGTTCACGCTGGGGCCGTGGACCGACATCTACGCCGTGGGCGCCTGCATCTATGCCGCTCTGGCCGGCGCCGCGCCGCAGGCGGCCGACGACCGGCTGATCGACGACCAGCTGCTGCCCGCCCGGCAGCGCTGGGGGACGGAATATTCGGTGCGTTTGCTGGCGACCATCGACGAATGCCTGCGGCTTGATCCGGCGCGGCGACCGCAACACGCCCGCGCTCTGCAAGCTTCACTCATGGCCGATCAGGCAGGAGACCAGCCGCCGCAGTCATGGCTTTCCCGCCTGGGCCTGCGCGGCGGAAAATGAACTACACCATCGCCCAGGATAGCCGTATCGGCGGTCGCGCCATCAATCAGGATCGTGTCGCCTGGCTGGCCACCGACGACGCCGTGCTGATGGTGGTGGCCGACGGCATGGGCGGCCATTTGCAAGGCGAAGTCGCGGCCCAGATGGCCGTCGACACCGTGACCGAGCGTTTTCGCGCGGAAGCCCAGCCGCGTCTGGCCGATCCGGCAGATTTTCTTGTTGCGACGCTGCGGCAGGCGCACGAGACCATCGTCCGTTACGCCGCCGAATGCCGTATTCCGCCGCACGCCGCGCCGAGAACCACCTGCATCGCCTGCGTGGTGCAGGACGGCCAGGCAAGTTGGGCGCATGCCGGCGATTCGCGCCTGTACCTGATCCACAACCAACCTCAGGGGCCAGCCCGCGTGGCCCATACCCGCGATCACAGCATTGTTCAACGCATGATCGATGAGGGCAGCCTCAGCCATGCCGAAGCTGCCAGCCACCCGATGCGTCACCGCGTATTCAGTTGTCTTGGCGGCGATGTAACGCCGCACATTGACGTCTCTCGCACCGTGCCCCTGCGCGACGGCGATCTGATTGCCTTGTGCACCGATGGCGCCTGGGCGCCGTTGGGCGAGGCGCTGGTAAGCGAACTGGGGCGGGCGCCGGTGAACACCACGGTGCCGCACCTGCTTGACGCCGCCGAGCGCGCGGCCGGGCCGACGGCCGACAACCTGACTTTGATCGCCATGCGCTGGCAGGCTCCCGTTGCAGTTGCCGAGCCTCCTCCGCCCCAGTCCTTCTGCGACACCTTCATCGGCGAGTCGCCCCTTACCGACATGGAAATCGAGCGCGCCATCGCCGAGATTCGGCGTCGCCTGCCACAAACCCCCAATGGAGCATAAGCCATGACCCGCCCGCCGCAACGCACCGACCGCACCGCGAACCAGTTACGCGGCCTCAAGATCACCCGCCATTACACCCACCACGCCGAAGGCAGCGTGCTGGTGGAGTTTGGCGCAACCAAGGTGTTATGCACCGCCAGCGTCGAGGAATCGGTACCCCCCTTTTTGCGCGGCAAGGGCTCCGGCTGGGTTACCGCCGAATACGGCATGTTGCCGCGCTCGACCAACACCCGCATGGCGCGCGAAGCGGCGAAGGGCAAGCAGTCCGGCCGCACCCAGGAAATCCAGCGCCTGATCGGTCGCAGTCTGCGCGCGGTCACCGACATGGCGGCGCTTGGCGAACGCCAGATCACGCTCGATTGCGACGTGCTGCAAGCCGACGGCGGCACTCGCTGCGCGTCCATCACCGGCGCCTGCGTGGCCCTGCACGATGCGCTGTCCAAGCTGGTCGCCGGCGGCAAGCTGGCGAGCCATCCGATGCGCGAACTGGTCGGCGCTGTCTCGGTCGGTATTGTCGATGGCCAGCCGGTGCTCGATCTCGACTACGCCGAGGATTCGGGCTGCGACACGGACATGAACGTGGTGATGACGGCCGCAGGCGGCATCATCGAAGTGCAGGGCACGGCGGAAGGCGCGCCCTTCTCGCGCGCCGAACTGGATACGCTGCTGGAACTCGCCGCCGCCGGCATCGGCGACATTGTCAGGGCGCAAGAGTCGGCGCTGGCGGTACGGTGACGATATGAAAAAACTTGTCCTCGCTTCAGGCAATCCCGGCAAGCTGCGCGAATTCGGCCAGTTGCTCGCTCCTTTCGATTTCGAGGTGCTGCCGCAATCGGCTTTCAATGTGCCGGAAGCCGACGAGCCGCATATCACCTTCGTCGAGAACGCCATCGCCAAGGCGCGCCATGCCGCGCTACTGACCGGCCTGCCGGCGTTGGCCGACGACTCGGGGCTGTGCGTGCCGGCCCTGGGCGGCGCGCCGGGCGTTTTCTCGGCGCGCTATGGCGGCGACGATCCGAAATCCGACGAGCGCAACAACCAGAAACTGCTGGCCGAGCTGGCCGGCAAGTCCGATCGTCGCGCGCATTATGTCGCCGTGCTGGTGCTGATGCGCCATGCCGACGACCCGCAGCCGATCGTCACCGAAGGCGAATGGCATGGCGAGATCATCGATACGCCGCGCGGTGCTGGCGGCTTCGGCTATGACCCCTACTTTCTGGTGCCCGGCACCGGCAAGACTGCCGCCGAACTGCCGCACGAGGAAAAGAACCGCTTTTCGCATCGCGGAAAGGCGCTGGCGCAGCTCATAGAGCGTCTTCGCGCCGGCATGTGACCCCCGGTAGTCCTTCAGGGCCGGTCGCTCCGCCGCCGCTGGCGCTGTATGTGCACTGGCCGTGGTGCGTCAGGAAGTGTCCCTACTGCGACTTCAATTCGCATGAGAGTCGCAACGATACGGACGAGGCCGCCTATCTCGCGGCGCTGATCGCCGATCTCGAAGCGGCCTTGCCGCAAATCTGGAACCGGCCGGTAATCAGCGTCTTCATCGGCGGCGGCACGCCGAGTTTGATGCGCGCCGAAACCGCTGACGCGCTGCTCGCCGCAATTCGCATGCGCGTGCCGCTGCACCCCGGCGCCGAGATCACGCTCGAAGCCAATCCCGGCACGGCCGAGGCGGCGAAGTTCGCCGCCTTCCGCGCGGCGGGAGTGACCCGGCTTTCCATCGGCGTACAGAGTTTCGATGACGCCAAACTAACCGCGCTGGGCCGCATTCACGACAGCGCCGAAGCGCAGCGCGCCATCGACATGGCGCTGACCCACTTCGACCGCGTCAATCTCGACCTGATGTACGCGCTGCCGGGGCAGACCTTGGCCGAGGCCGAGCAGGACATCGCCACGGCGATCCGTTGCGGCGTCGGCCACATTTCCGCCTACCACCTGACGCTGGAGCCGAACACGCCTTTTCACCACGCACCGCCGCCGTTGCCCGACGACGACCTGGCGGCCGACATGCAGGAAATGGTCGAGGCGGCGCTCGCGGTCGCCGGCTTCGCGCAGTATGAAATATCGGCATTCGCCAGGGCGGCGCATGACGGCACCTCGCGCTGCCAGCACAATCTCAACTACTGGAATTTTGGCGATTACCTTGGCATAGGCGCCGGCGCGCACAGCAAGCTGTCTAACCATCAGACCATCTGGCGCGAGGCGCGCCACCGCAATCCCCGCGCCTATCTCGAAGGCGCCGCGCGCGGCGACTTCATCAGTACGCAACAAGCCGTCGCCGGCGACGATTTGCCCGGCGAATTCATGATGAACGCGTTGCGCTTGAACGAAGGCTTTTCCTCGCGGCTATTTACCGAACGTACCGGTCTGCCGCTCGCCGTCATTGAAGAGTCGGCGCTGGCGGCACGGCGCGCGGGGCTGCTGGAAACCGTGGCCGGGCATATTCGCCCGACGTTGCGAGGGCGGCGTTTCCTCAATCAACTTCTGGCCGAGTTTCTGAAGGGCTGACGCGCGCCGACAGTGACCCGAGTTAACCCAGTTGCGCGACCCCGCTGCGTATATTTGCCTCCATCTACCTGCGCTTGGGGAAGGGTGCATTGAGAAAGGCTTGAGCCGCCGAAATCCGCAGGTTCGCGTCGCTTGGGTTGCCTCTGGCATAGCCGCCCGTGGAAGACCTGGCGTATCCGGGAGGATCATCGCCCCCCCTGCGTACAGCTTGTACAGCCTGAATCTGCTCACCCGTATCGACCGGCGGGTCGTAAAGGCTGACGAGAAGGGCGACGATGCCGACTAAAAGGCTTAGTCCGCCCACCCAACATCCAGCCACCCACCCTGTGGGCCGGCGCTTGGCAGGCACAACGGCGTGCCGCGCGACGAACACCGACGAAGAACGCGGCGTCTCGTCGCCGACCAGTACATCGTCGGCGCGAACAGGATACTTGCGTTGGGGGGGGGGCGACGGCTTGCGCTTCATTTTCACGAAAACGAGGCGGCGACTTATAGTAGTGCCCATGACGATCTCCTGGCGATCCCGCTACCCTGGAACGCCGCTTGTAGCGTCCTGTAGGCCGGTGATTTTGCGTCCCCGCCTTTCGACGGGTTTGCCTTGTTTCAGAATCTGACGGCGCTTTTATACACTGCACACTAGTGTTTAGCAAGGCATTAATTGACAGTGTGTTGCGAGTTAATGAGTTGTCCGGTTTTGTAGCGCGCAATCTGTCCGGTCGTCATAGTGCCCCGAAGGGGGTACGAGATGAGACGGTCGGAAGTGCTACAGGAGGTCCGGAAGATGAGATTCGAGGAAGCGTATGAAGGATGGAACAAAGGGTGGCTGACGCAGGCCGAGGCGGCGCAGATCTTGGGAATGTGCGAGCGAAGCTTCCGGCGGTATCTGGCGCGGTACGAGGCCGAAGGGCTGGATGGACTGATCGATCGACGACTGGATTGACAACCAATACAGTCGAGCACCCAGTTCAAAAAATAACTTACATGGCATTCAATCTCGTCGATTAATCCAGAGCGCTGAGTCTCTTCGTGGCCGAACTGAGTCCTCCAGTTTCGTCACAAACCGCACGCTGATGACATTGTGTGCCGCGCTGTAAATAATCAATCAAAGCATTCGGATAGCCAAAAATCAGAGCGTCGGGTAGTCCGTGTAGCCTCTTTCGCCGCCGCCGTAAAAGGTGGCGGTGTCCCATTGGGCGAGCGGCGCATCGCGGCGCAAACGCTCGACCAGGTCCGGGTTGGAGATGAACGGCCTGCCGATGCCGATCAGGTCGGCGTGACCGCGCGCCAGAACCGCTTCGCCTGCGGCGGCTGTGTTGAAGCCGCCGCAGGCGATGATCGCGCCATGGAAGGCGTCGCGCAACGCCGGCATCATCGAGTGTGCCGCATCGTGAATCCAGTCCGTGGTCTGGCAGTTGATGTGCAGAAAGCCAATGCCGCGCCGATTCAGTTCGCGCGCCAGCCACGGATAGGTCCGCAACGGCTCGGGGTCGACGATCATGTCATTGGCCATGCCATACGGCGACTGGCGCACGGCAATGCGTTCGGGCGCAACTTCCGCCGCCACCGCGTCGGCCACCTCCAGCAGCAGGCGGTAGCGATTGGCGAGCGATCCGCCATAGGCATCATTGCGCTTGTTCAGTGCCGGACAGCGGAATTGATCGAGCAGATAGCCGTTCGCGCCGTGAATCTCGACGCCATCGAATCCCGCCTGCATGGCCAGTTTCGCGGCACCGGCAAACTCGGCCACGACACCGCGAATCTCCTGGATGCTCAAGGCCTGCGGTTGACCACAGTCGACAAGCATGAACTGGCCATCCGGGCCGGGGATCATGGTTTGCGTCGCCGCCGGTTTGATCGACGGCCCCGCCGGGGCGCTGCCATCGGCGTGCAGCGCGGCGTGCGAGACGCGGCCGCAATGCCAAAGTTGGGCGAATATCCTGCCGCCCGCCGCATGCACGGCATCGGTTACTTTTTTCCAGCCTGCCGCCTGCGCCTCGTTCCACAATGCCGGCGTATTGAGATAGCCGCGCGCACGGTCGGATACCGGCACGCCCTCCGAGACGATCAGGCCGGCGCTCGCACGCTGGCGGTAGTACTCGGCCATCAGGTCGTTGGGGACGGCATCCCGATGGTCCGCGCGGCAGCGCGTCATGGGCGCCACGGCGATGCGGTTGGCGAGCTGGATGGCCGAATTGGCGTAGGAATCGAAGAGCATCGAAGTGTCCCGGACGAAAGTGAAGGGAAGTGAGTCAGTGACGATTCACGCCAGGCGGGCGAAAGCTTCGATCACTTCCGGCGGCGCTTGCACCAGTTCGATCAGCACGCCTTCGCCGGCAATCGGGAACTGTTCGTTGGCCTTGGGATGGACGAAGGTGATGTCATAACCGGAGGCGCCCTTGCGGATGCCTCCCGGAGCGAAGCGCACGCCTTGCGCCGTGAGCCATGCCACGGCTGCCGCCAGGTCGTCGATCCAGAGTCCGACATGGTTGAGCGGCGGCTGGTGCACCGCCGGCTTTTTCGCCGGATCGAGCGGTTGCATCAGGTCGACTTCGACCCTGAGCGGGCCGCTGCCCATGGTGGCGATGTCTTCGTCCACGTTCTCGCGCTCGCTGACGAAATTGCCCGTCACGGCAAGGCCGAACATTTCGATCCAGAGTTTTCTCAGGCGCTCCCTGGAGGCGCCGCCGATGGCGATCTGCTGAATGCCGAGCACCTTGAAAGGGCGCGCGGTTTCGAGCTGGCTCATGAATATTTCCTTCTGTCCGTGGCTGGCGCGACTTGCGGGCGTGGCGCGTGGCGCCTCACTGCAATTTTCCGATGCACTCGCGGATGCGCGCCAGCAGGTCTTCTTCGTCGTAGGGCTTGCCCAGATAGTGATCGACGCCGATTTCCGCCGCGTGCTGGCGGTGCTTGTCGGCGGTGCGCGAGGTGATCATGATGATTGGGATATGTCTCAGGCGCACGTCGGCGCGAATGTTGCGCGCCAGATCGAAGCCATCCATGCGCGGCATTTCAATGTCCAGCAGCATGACGTCCGGGATCACGTCGCCAAGCTGCTCCAGCGCATCGACGCCATCCTTGGCCGTGAGCACGTGAAAGCCATGGCGTGCGAGCAGGCGGCCGGTGATCTTGCGCACCGTGAGCGAATCGTCCACCACCATCACCGTCGCTGCGGCGGCGGTTTGAACCTCCACGGCAGCGACCGTCACCGGCAACGGGGCGCTCGTGCGTTCGGCGGCGCGCGCCGCCAGCGCGACCGGGTTGATGATCAGCGCGACTTCGCCGTTGCCCAGCACCGTGGCTCCGGCAAGCCCCGCTATGCGGGCCAGTTGCGGCCCGACGGCCTTGACCACGATTTCCTGGTTGCGGCTGAGGCTATCGACTTCCAGCGCGACGCGCTCGGTGCCGCCCTTGATCAGCAGGATCCAGTGCCGCCGCGCCGATGGCGGAGTGGCCCCGGCTTCGCCGAGCAAGGCGGCAAGATAGTGATAGGGATAGCGATTTCCCAGCCACTCGGCGCTGCCCGCGCTGCGTATCTGCGCCGCCGGGTCGGCCTTGTGTTCGGTGGCCTGCTCGATCATCGACGACGGAATGGCATAGCGGCGATTGCCGGCGGTAACCAGCACCGCCTGCGTTACGGCCAGCGTAAGCGGCAGATAGATGCGGAATGTGGCGCCCCGTCCGGTGACTGTCGTGATTTCGATGCGGCCACCGAGGCTCGCCGTCTCGCTCTTCACCACATCCATGCCCACGCCGCGTCCGGCGAGCGCCGTGACTTCTTCAACGGTGGTGAATCCGGGTTGCAGGATAAGTTGCGTCAGGGTCGCCTCATCGGTTTCCGCGTCGGGTGCAAGCAGGCCGCGCTCGATGCCGCGCTGGCGGATGCGCTCGAAGTCGAGTCCGGCGCCGTCGTCGGCGATGGCCAGCACGATTTCATTGCCTTCCTGCGCCAGTGACAGCGTAATCTGGCCGATCGCATCCTTGCCCGCCGCCACGCGCGCGGCGCTGTCTTCGAGGCCGTGGGCGACGCAGTTGCGCAGCAGATGCTCGAGCGGACCGGCCATCTTGTCCAATACCGAGCGATCGAGTTCGGTCTGGCCGTGACGAATGTCGAGGTTGGCGCGCTTGCCGGAATCCTTGGCCGCCTGCCGCACGACGCGATGCAGGCGCTCGGCCAGGCTTTCGAAGGGCACCATGCGCACGCCCATCAAGCGCTGCGACAGTTCGCGGGAGAGGCGCGCCTGCGCCGCCATGGCGGCATTGGCGTGGTCGAGATTGCGCATCAGGCTCTGCTGCACCGTAGCGACGTCATTGACGCTCTCCGCCATCATCCGCGTCACTTCCTGGAAGCGGGTGAAGCGGTCGAATTCCAGCGGATCGAACTCTTGCGCTCGCTCGCTGGCCAGCGCCTGCTGCGATTGCATCTGCGACTCGGCCTGGATTTCGACCTCGCGCAACTGTTTGCGCAGGCGAATCACGTTTTCCGTGAGGTCCAGCAGCGATGTCTTCAGTGCCAACAGCTCGCCCTCGATCCGGCTGCGGGCGATGGCGACTTCGCCGGCTTCGTTGACCAGTTGATCGACCAGATCGGCGCGCACGCGCAGATGCACCCGTGGCGTGGGGCCGACGGCGGTGGCGGGAATATGCCTTGCGGCTGCTTTGGACTCTGGCGTCGGCGCTTCGGCCCCGTGCATTTCGACGGAGACATCGGTACTCCCGGCACGTAACTGCTGTTTC
Organism: Sulfuritalea sp.; assembly: GCA_023229545.1. Lineage (GTDB taxonomy): Bacteria > Pseudomonadota > Gammaproteobacteria > Burkholderiales > Rhodocyclaceae > Sulfuritalea. Next base: position 10,247 of record JALNZB010000012.1, read on the forward strand.
GCCTGGGGTCCGGGTGCCTGGGGATTGCGCAGCTGCTCGATCAGCATCGCCGCGCGGTCATAGGAGGCTTCCAGGCCGTCGATGGTGGCCGGCTGCACCGATTTCATGGCCGCCGCCTGGTCGATCCGATCCTCCATCGCGTGCAGCAGCTCGCCGCAGCCCATGGCGCCCGCCATCCGCGCACTGCCCTTGAGCGTATGCAGGGCGCGCTGGAGCGCCAGGGCGATCTCGCCGTTGCCTGGCGCCGCCCGCCATTCGCGCAGCGCTTCGCCGATCCCGCGCATGAGGTCGACGCTTTCTTCCAGGAAAAGCGGCAACACCTGCGGATCGACCTCGTCTTCAATCCGTGCCGCGCGGCGCTCGGCCGCAGTCACGCTTATCTCGGGCACGGCCGGCGCGACAGTGGATGCGACAGGCGGTTCGGTCGCCGGCACCATTGGTACCATCGGCACCATCGCATCGAGTTCAGCGGCGAGGGCGAATTCCTCGCCGGGCATGCGGCGCTCCGCAACGGCGCCCAGCATGCCTTCGAGCGCGCCGGCGCAGCGGGCGAAAACATAGCGCTGCGCGTCGCTTGGACTTGCTTCCAGCAGCGACAAGCGCGCCAGGGCGTTTTCCAGCGCGCGGGCGAGGCTCGAAATCGGCATGAGGCCGGTAGCGGCGGAAATGCTGGCGGTGGTATGCGCGGCGCGGATTACATCATTACCGGGTACTGCTTCACGTCCAAGACCGGCTTGCAGTGTCGCGATGTGTTCGCGGGTTTCGTCGAGATAGAGGTTGTAGAGCGTTGGCGCCACTTCCACGCTGCCGATGCGAACCGGCGGCGGTGCCGGGAAGGAAACGACCTCCGCCGAACGCGGGAATTCTTCGGCCGCTTCCTCAATAGTCGGCGTTGGTGGAACGGCGATTTCGGTCTCGGCATCCACGGCTCCGCCGAGGACACGGCAGCGGCGGATCAATTCGGCATCGTCGAATTGGCTGCCGCCGCCCGCTTCGATTTGCACGATCCATGCGCTGAAGATATTCGCGGCGAGATCGAGCATGTCGAGCAGGGCGGGCGTCACGGCGCGCGCCTCGTGCAGCCAGTCGTTCATCACCTGTTCGACTGCCCAGGCGGTTTCACCCAGATCCGCCAGGCCGACCATGCGGCCACTGCCCTTCAAGGTATGGAAACTGCGGCGCAGCGCGACGAGCGACTCCTCGCCGTCTGCGGCGGCATGCATCAACGGCAGATGCTGGTTGATGGTTGCCAGAACTTCGGTGGCCTCTTCGAGAAAGATGGCGAGCAGTTCGGCGTCGACATCCGCCTGGCCGGCCGCCGCCAGTCGCGTGGTCTCGGCGGATGGCGCCGGGGGTTCCATGGGTGCGGCGGACAATACCGGCGGAGGCTCGGCAAGCGTCCCAAAACCGTCTACCTCGAAATCAGGCAGCGCCTCGTCGGACGTTGGCTCGGAGCCGGAAACCGATTCCGGTGCCAGGGTCCGGGCGGGGAATTCCTCCGTTGCCGATGTGGCGGCCGCCGGCGCAACGGTTTCGGCTTCCTCGCGAACAGGATGAGCGACCGGCGGCGGCTGGAGAATGCTGTCGATGTCGGCTGTGCCGCTTTGCAGTTGCGCGACAAAGAATCCCAGCGCGGAGAGTTTTTTTGCCACATCTTCGAAGTCGCCGGCTTGCGGCGTGAAGCCCGTTTCGGCGAAATGCTCGATGGCACGCTGGCATTCGCCGAGCACGGCATTGGCACGGTCCTGGCCGAGCACCGAAAGCGCGCCCTGAATCTGGCGCATCGGTTGCCTGAGCGCGGCCAGGGTCGCCTGACGGGACGGGTCGCGGAAGAAGGCATCCAGCGTCAGTTCTATGACGCCGAGATTGGAACGGATTTCGCGCGCCACCGATTCCAGTAGCAATCGTTCCTGTGCGCGGCGCGACATGGCGTCGAGATGGGGCAGTTCCAGCATGCCGAGTTCCTCGCCGCGTCCGAGCGCGGCGAGGCGGTTGACGACAGTGTCCGCCGAGTGGGCGAAATCGTCATCCAGCGACTGGAGGTTTTCCAGCGCGGATTCCGCAAGCAGGAGGGCCGTGGCGATTTCCAGCGCCATGGTCTCGTTGTGTCGGGTTGGGTCCCGGCGCAACTGGTCGGTTTGTTCGAGAATGGCGGTTGTCAGCCGCGCGTAGGCCGGCTGACCGGTGGCGGCCCCTTCTTCGGCGATTTTCGCCGTGCGCTCATGGAAAGGCGGCAGCGCGGCGGCGGTACCGGCGCACAGCCGATTCCAGTCTTCCTTGGCGGCGGCCAGCAATTCACGCAAACGGCGAATATGCGGCAGCAGCCTTTCGGTCTCCGAGGGCGTTGCCGTTGGCATCATGTCGTCGAGCCGGTAAGCGGCGCGCACAATCGCCAGTGCGTCGCCGCCGGCCGTGGCGCAGGCGGCCTGGTACAGCGCCTCGCGCAATAGCGGTTCGCCGGCTTCGGCCTTGCTTTCGATGAGCTTTCTGATCTGTCCGCCGAGATGCAGGGCAAAGCGTTTGGCTTCCGCTGGATCGGGCAGGCCGCCGACGGCGAGCGCGTCGAGCACGCCCAGCGCGATCCACCAGTAGGCGCGCGCGGCCGGAGTGGCGCACGTCATCTCGATCATCGATACCGAGACCGTCATTTCGGCGATGCCTTTGGGATCGTTCTTGATCCATTTCAGGAGGCCGCGTTCAAAGCCCAGGCGTGCGGCTTTGAGGCGCGCCGCGAGAGCCTCGGGCGTGAGCGGCGGAGGCTCCTTCTCGCGCTTCGGCGGGCGTTGGGTGAGATCGGGGAAAAACAGGGCGGCTGGCCCGGGATCCGCCTGACCGCGCGCCACGACCATCGCGCGGTAGGGAGCATAAAGTTTCAGCGGCTGATCGGGGTGGCCCGCCATCAGGTCGTCGAGATAACCGCGCAACGCCGCAAATCCGGCGTGTCCCGCAGCGACGGCGGCGTCGACATCGGGCGCCGCGGCGTCGGCCAGCGCCGCCAGCAGTTGTTCCATCGCGCTGGCGAATTCCGTGATGCCGTCAAGGCCGACAATGGCCAGCGCACCGTGCGCCTGGTGCATGCTGGCGCGCGCTTTCTTCAAGCCGTCGCTCGCGGGATCGGCGGCGTGGGCGGCGAGACCGAGTCCGGCGCGCTCCAGCGCCAGGTCGATTTCCCCCTTGACCCAGGACAGCGGACCGATGTCGAGATCGATGCTCATGAAAGGCCGGTCACCACGTCACGATTGATGCGTTCCACTTTCACACCTTGAACCCCGAAACCGAGCCCTTCAGCTCGGCAGCAAGCTCAGTCAGTTCGCTGATCGACACGGCGGTTTCCTGGGTACTGGTGGTGGTCTGGCCGGTAATCCGAAGAATGTCCTGCATCGAGTCCGCCACCTGGGTGGCGATGTCGGCCTGGATCTGGGTGTCGCTGGAGATCGCTTCAATCAGGTGGGCAAGATCCTGCGACACGCTGGAGATTTCGTTCAGCGCCCGACCGGCGGCATCCGATAGCTTGGCTCCTTCCACCACCCCTTGCGTCGACTGTTCCATGGCGGCGACGGCATCATGGGTATCGGCCTGAATCGTCTTGACGATGGCGGCGATTTGTTTGGTCGCCTCGCCGGAGCGCTCGGCCAGCCGCTGTACTTCTTCCGCCACCACCGAGAAGCCACGCCCCGCTTCACCCGCCGAGGCGGCCTGAATGGCCGCGTTCAAGGCCAGCACGTTGGTCTGTTCGGTAATGTCGGAAATCAGCTCGACGATTTCACCGATTTCCTGGGAGGACTCGCCGAGCCGCTTGATGCGTTTGGAGGTTTCCTGGATCTGGCTGCGAATTTCGTTCATGCCCGAAATCGAGTTGGACACTGCGGCAGAGCCCTTCTGCGCCGCTTCAAGCGACGCGTGTGCGACACGGGCCGATTCCAGGGCCGAGGACGATACCGTCTTCATCGAATTGGCCATTTCAAGCACTGCGGCGTTGGCGCTCTGGATTTCGGTCGACTGCACTTGGGTCGCGGATAGCAGATCGTTGGAGGTGCCGGCTGCGGCGTTCGAGGCGCGAGTTACGCGTTCGGCGGCGTCGTTGATGCGCCTTACCAGAACCGCCAGTTCTTCGACGGTGTAGTTCACCGAGTCGGCAATGGCGCCGGTGATGTCCTCGGACACGGTGGCGCGGATGGTCAGGTCGCCATCGGCCAGGCCGCCCATTTCGTTCATCAGACGCAGAATCGCGCCTTGCGCTGCATCCTGGGATGCTTCCGCGATGCGGCGCTGGCGATTGGCTTCATCGCTACGGCGGTGCCCTTCGTCGTTGAAGGCTTTGACCATGAGCACCAGTACCGCCAGAGCGAGCAAGCCGAACGTGGCGGCGGCCAGCGAATAGGAATTCTGTTGGGCGATTTCGTTTTCATAGGCTTTGACCAGATCATCGCTATTCGCCGTCACTCCGCGCCAACCGGTCAATAGCTGCATGCTGGCGTTGCGCGCCCGTAGCAGCGGCTTGAGGTCGCCGGACAGCACGGTGATCGCTGGCTGCATTGCTGTCAGGCTTCGGGCCAGTTGGGTGTCGGCGGGAGCCAGGCTCGACGCGGTACGAATATCTTCCGCCAGTTGTGCGGCCAAGGCTTCGTCGAAGCGAGGCGCCCAGGCCAACTGGATGGATGCGCGCAGAACGCGTTCCGTCAGATGCGGCAGTTTGCCGCCGCCGCTCGCTGCTTCGGTCATCGCCTGACCCTGCTGCACGGCTTCGCGGGCGAGGCGGCCGATGACAATGAAGCGACTCTCCTGCGCCAGCAACTGGCCGATGATTTCGTTCTGCTTGCGCCAGGCTTCGCGCAAGGCGTCGAGCGCCGGTCGCGCTCCCGTGCTGGTGGCCGACACCTTGAGACCTTTGACTTCACCCCCTTCGACCAGGCGTTCGAGCAGAACGCCAAAGTTGTCGCGGGCGTTGCGCAGTTCCGTGAAAGCTTCCGCTTGCCCTTGCATCGCGCTTAGCGCGGCTTTGGGGATCTGCTGGGTCAGTGGCACGATATGGCGGCTGGCGACGGCCAGGGAGGCGGTCCCCCGGCTTGTCGCCTGCATCTGCGTGGACACTGCGGCAATGGTGATCAGCAGGCTGATCAAAAAAGCGGTGCCCAGGATTCGAAACTGGGTCCGAATATCGAGATGGCCGATCAAGGGCAGCTTGCCTTTCTCTCCGGGGGCCTCGTCGCTCACGGCTGTCTCGGGCGATATCGGGTTGTGGCGGTTGAATGTCGGCAACTTGAAGGGAAGCTTGAAGGCCATGGTCAGTCCTTTCCGGCACGCTCAGAGCGCGATGTCGAGGTAATTGGGGTCGGCCAGCAGTGCCGGGATGCGCAACTGGGTCCAGGTGACATCCTGTGCATCCGTGAAGCGACCGCCTAGCCAGGACGCCGTCTCGCCAGCGCCGACTTCTGTTTCGCTCGCCGCGTGCGCCGCGTGCGCCGCGTGCAATTGCAACTGCGGTCGCAGCCCCAGCGCACGACGTACCAGCAAGGCGCTATTGATGCCGTGTCGCGCGCCGACCAGCAGCAGACGCGATTGCGCGTTGCGCGGTGTTGGCGCGCCACCGCGCCAGGCGGAAAAATCCACTACGCTGTAGAGCACGCCGCGAATGTTGGCAATGCCGGCGAACCACGATTTGGTCAGTGGCGCGGGAGTGAGCTGCGGTAGCGGCACCACCTCGCCCGAGTCGGCCAGATCGATCAGCCAGTGGCTGCCGCCGGGGAGGTCTTCAGCGCCGGACTCGATCCCGAGCAGCGCTTGCCCGCCCTCGCCGCGCCGGGCGGAGACCAGCCGATCCGAAAGATTTTGCTGGAACTCGCGCAGGCTGATGCCCTTGGTCATGACTTACACTTACGCCTAGCCGAGCGCGGCGATCATCGCCAGCAGGGCCGGGCCATCCACCGGCTTGGTCACGTAAGCCTGGGCGCCCTGGCGCAAGCCCCAGATCCTGTCGGTCTCCTGATTCTTGGTGGTGCAGATAATTACGGGTATGTCCTTGGTCGTCTCGTCTTTCGCCAGCGAGCGGGTGGCCTGAAAGCCATTGGTGCCCGGCATCACCACATCCATGAGAATGAGGTCGGGCTTGATCTGCCTGGCTCTCTCGATACCTTCTTCGCCGCTGTCGGCGGTACTGACCTGGTAGCCGCCGCCGAGCAGCATCTGGCTCAGAATGTGGCGCTCGGTGGGAGAATCGTCAATGACCAGAATGGTTTTGATGGGCATGGTGGCTAGCTCGCTAATTGGGAAAATACATCGATCAGGTGCGTGCGGCGTGGGCGGCAACGGTTCTCAGGAGACTGTCCTTGGTGAAAGGTTTGGTCAGGTATTCGTCGGAACCGACCATGCGTCCGCGCGCACGGTCGAAGAGGCCGTCCTTGGATGAGAGCATGATCACCGGCGTGGCTGCGAACTTGGCGTTTTTCTTGATCAGCGCGCAGGTTTGATAGCCATCCAGGCGCGGCATCAGGATGTCGCAGAAAACCACATCGGGCTGGTGATCGTTGATCTTTGCCAGCGCATCGAAGCCATCCTCGGCCAGAACCACCTGGGCGCCGGCCTGCAGCAGGAAAATTTCGGCGGTCTTGCGGATGGTGTTCGAATCGTCGATCACCATCACCTTGATGCCGGAAAGCTGGGGTAACTCGCTCACGTTATTCCATGTTGACAGGGCTTGGCTTCGATACCCATGATCATACTTAGATTTCGCCCATTCCGAAGCACTTCAGAATATGGCTGTTCGGCGGCCATGGCGGGACGGTAGGCTAGAATTGCGAAATACCAACTCAAGCTGTCCGGCACCCCATATTTCGGGGCCGGGCCACGACATTCATGACTGTTGCACTTCCCGCCAATCCGTCGCCGCCCATGGTGCTGACTTTCGCCGCCTCCGATCCCACCGGCGGCGCCGGAATGCAGGCCGACGTCCTGACGCTGGCCAGCCTCGGTTGCCACCCGCTTTCGGTCGTGACGGCGATTACCGTGCAGGACACCGCCGGCGTCGAGGGCGTGTTGCCGATAGATGCCGAATGGGTGGCCGATCAGGCCCGCGCCCTGCTGGAGGACATGCCGGTGGCGGCCTTCAAGCTGGGCATGATGGGCAGTGTCGAGGTCATTGCCGCGATTGCCGAGGTGATCGCGGACTACCCCGACATTCCCGTGGTCCTCGATCCGGTGTTGGCCTCGGGGCGCGGCGACCAGTTTGCCGACGAGGAAATGATCGAAGCGATGATCGGCCTGCTGCTGCCCCAGACTACGCTGCTGACGCCCAACAGCCTCGAAGCCCGGCGCCTGATGCAGGAAATCGGAGCGGCGGGCGACGAGGCCCACCACGAGCAGGGCCTGGCCGAATGCGCCCATCGCCTGATCAATGCCGGATGCGAGTATGTGCTGGTCACGGGAACCCATGAGGGCACCCCGCAGGTGATCAATACGCTCTACGGCAGCCACGGCACGGTGCGTACCGATCGCTGGGACAGGTTGCCCGGCAGCTATCACGGCTCGGGCTGCACGCTCGCCTCGGCCATCGCGGCTCACTTCGCCAGCGGCGTAAATGTGGCCGAGGCGGTCATGGCTGCGCAGGAATACACCTGGCGCACGCTGGCTGCGGGTTTTCGGCCGGGCATGGGACAATTCATTCCCGACCGCCTGTTCTGGTCGCGGGAAGATGATGACGAAGCGGATGACGAAACGGATGAGACCTGATTTCCGGCAGCATCAAGCGGATGCTTCGGCATGACGCTGAAGGGTCTTTTCGCCGTTACCGCCGACGATCAACTGCTGCCTCGGCTTTCGGCGCTGGTAAAGGCGGCGCTGGATGGCGGCGCGCCGCTGGTTCAATACCGCAACAAGACGGCATCGAGCCCCTTGCGCCGGGCACAGGCCGCCGAAATGTTGCGCATCTGCCGTGCCTCGGGCGCGAAGCTGATCGTCAATGACGATGTCTGGCTGGCCGTGGAGATCGGCGCCGATGGCGCCCACATTGGACGTGACGATGCGCCAGGTGGCTCGCTTGCCGCCGCACGCGAAGCTCTGGGGCCAAAACGTATCCTTGGCGTTTCCTGCTACAACGAACTTGCTTGTGGTGAAGAGGCCGCGGCGGCAGGCGCGGACTACCTCGCCTTCGGCAGCGTATTTCCGTCGCGCACCAAGCCCGGTGCGGTGCGCGCACCGCTGGAACTGCTGGGCGAAGCGCGCCGGCGTTTTGGCCTGCCGATAGCCGCCATTGGCGGCATCACGCTCGACAATGCGCCGCAGGTGATCGCCGCCGGCGCCGACATGCTGGCAGTGGTGAGCGACCTGTTCGACGCCATGGACATCAAGGCGCGGGCGCAAGCCTACCAGGTGCTTTTCGATCAAGCGCCACGACGCGACCACGGCAAGCGGGCTTCTTGAAGCATGACTCAAATCATTTACCACGGCGACACGGCGACACGGCGAAAAGCAAGGCAATGCTTTTTGCTATTGTTTCCCGCGCTTTTTCGCCGTGTCGCCGTGGTGAAAGCTTTCCCGGATTTTCCAGCTCAGGACTTAATAGGACCACGCCATGACTCGTAACGAAGAACTTTTTCTCCGCGCCCAGAAAACCATTCCTGGCGGCGTCAATTCGCCTGTGCGCGCCTTCCGTTCCGTTGGTGGCGCGCCGTGCTTTTTCGCGCGCGGCGAGGGCTCCCGCGTCTGGGATGCCGATGGCAAGTGTTATATCGATTACGTCTGTTCCTGGGGGCCGTTGATCCTCGGCCATGCCGATGCCGACACCGTGCGCGCGGTGCAGGAGGCCGCCGCGAAGGGGCTTTCCTTCGGCGCGCCGACCGAAGGCGAGATCGAACTTGCCGAACTTCTGGTGCAGCGCGTGCCGAGCATGGACCTGGTGCGCCTGGTATCGTCCGGCACCGAGGCCACCATGAGCGCGATCCGGCTGGCGCGCGGCTTCACCGGGCGCGATGCCATCGTCAAGTTCGAGGGCTGTTACCACGGCCACGGCGACAGCCTGCTGGTCAAGGCCGGCTCGGGCCTGCTTACTTTCGGCAACCCCTCGTCGGCCGGCGTCCCGGCCGATCTGGCGCAGCACACCATGGTGCTCGATTACAACGATGCGCAGGGTTTGCGCGACGCTTTCGCCAGCCATGGCAAGAACATCGCCTGCGTCATCGTCGAAGCGGTGGCCGGCAACATGAATCTGATCGCGCCGAAACCCGAGTTTCTCGCCGCCATGCGCGAGCTTTGCACGCAGCACGGCGCGCTGCTGATTTTCGACGAAGTCATGACCGGTTTCCGGGTGGGTCCGGCGTCGGCGCAAGGGCTGTATGGCATCACGCCGGACCTGTCGACCTTCGGCAAGGTGGTCGGCGGCGGCATGCCGCTCGGCGCCTTTGGCGGTCGTCGCGACATCATGGAACAGATCGCGCCGCTGGGGCCGGTGTATCAGGCCGGCACGCTCTCGGGTAATCCGCTGTCGGTGGCGGCGGGTTTGGTGACGCTGAAGAAGATCGCCGCGCCGGGCTTCCACGAAGCGCTGGCGGCGAAGACCCAGATGCTGGTGGACGGACTCACCGCTGCCGCCAAACGGCACGGCGTGAAATTTTGCGGACAGTCCATAGGCGGCATGTTCGGTCTCTATTTCGCAGCCACGCCGCCGACCTCCTATGCCGAAGTGATGGCCGCCGACAAGGAGGCGTTCAACCGCTTCTTTCATGCCATGCTGGATGCCGGCTTCTATTTCGCGCCCTCGGCCTTCGAGGCCGGCTTTGTTTCAATCGCGCATAGCGACGCCGACATTGCGGCCACTGTGGCGGCAGCCGAGGCGATATTCGCCAAATTCTAAAAGTCGGCGCTGGCGCTACGGCGCCACGGGCGCCGTGATCCGCTTCAATCGGCGCTAGCGGCTGGTTTCCAGCTTCTTGCGCAGCTTCCTGTTTTCGAGGGCGCGCAGGGTGATGTAGGTCATCCAGCCCACCGCCGCCATGCCGAGGATGAAGGCGGCGTAGGCGACCGGCCAGGGAATTTCCCTTGTCATCATCGAGTACTCCGACATGCCGCCGATGCCGGCGAGGATGTTGATCGGCATGAAGACCACGCTGATGGTGGTCAGCTTGGACACGCGCTTGTTCTGGTTGATGTTGATGAAGCCGACCGTGGCGTCCATCAGGAAGTTGATCTTGCCGAACAGGAAGGAGGTATGACCGTCGAGCGATTCGATGTCGCGCAGGATCTGCCGCGTGTCGTCATGCTGGTCGGGCGAGAGCAGCCGGCCGCGCATCAGGAAGGACAGCGCGCGGCGGGTGTCCAGTACGTTGCGGCGGATGCGACCGTTGAGGTCCTCCTGCTTGGCGATTTCCGAAAGGATTTCGGCGGCCTGGTCGTCGCTGACCTGCGGCGACAGGACGGTGCGACCGACCGCTTCGAGTTCCGCATAGATGTCCTCCAGCGCGTCGGCCGAGTATTCAACGTCGGCGGCATACAGGTCGAGCAGCACGTCCTTGCCTTCCGAAACCATGCCGGGCTGAATCCGCGCGCGCAGCCGTTGCAAGCGGAACACCGGCAGTTCCTCGTCGCGCATCGAAAACAGGATGTTGTTGTGCAGGATGAAGGCGACGGCGACGTTGCGCGATTCGTCTTCCTTGTCGAGCAGAAAGGCGGAGTGCAGATGCACCTCGCCGCCTTCCTCGACGTAGAAACGGGCGGACTCTTCAAGGTCGGTCAGGTCGTCGGCATCCGGAAGTTTCAGGCCGAAAATGTCGGCTATCCACTTGCGCTCCTCGCGGGAAGGCGCGACCAGATCGACCCAGATGGGTTTGGTGGCGGCGAGGTCTTCGCGGCTATCGACCGGAATCTGCCGCAGGCGACCATTTTGCAGTTCAAAGGCGTTGAGCATGATCGGTTTGCGCGGAGAGTGTTGCGTGGCGGAAAGGGTTTCACGCAGTGCGTCGGAAAGTTCGTCGAGAATTTCTTCACCGCGCTCGACCGCCACCATTTCCCAAACCAGGACGCTGTCATCCTGCGGCAGCGCTTCGAGAAGGCGCGCCACGCTGTCCGGCGGCATTCGGTCGAGACGGGTCTTGAGTTCCACCAGATGCTGCTTGTGCACCAGGTCTTCGACCAGTTGATGACGCGGCATGTCCTGCCGATGCACCAGGTTTTCAACCCGTCGCTGACGGGCGAGCAACTCCTGGACGATGGCCAGATGCTGGCGCTCTTCCTCGGGGGTTTCCAGTGCGTCGGCGGGGGTGGGGTTCATTGCGGGCTTCAGGTATCAATGCGGCATTTTAGAACCTATTTGGCGCGTCAAGGCACTTCCGCGCCAGCCATGCGGCTGACAATCAGTTGTGTGCGACCGTTCATGTAGGCCGAGTACGGATTGCGTTCGTAGCGGCGCGGGGCGGGCAGCATGACGGCCAGGCGCGCCGCCTGTTCGGCGCCGAGTTGCGCCGCCGGGATGCCGTAATAGCGCCGCGCGGCCGCCTCCGCGCCGAATACGCCATCACCCCATTCGACGACGTTGAGATACACCTCAAGGATGCGCCGCTTGTCCCACAGCAATTCGATCCAGACCGTGATGATGGCCTCTTCGCCCTTGCGCAGGAAGGATTTGGCCGGCGACAACAGCAAGTTTTTCGCCAGTTGCTGGGAGATGGTGGAGCCGCCGGCCACCACCTTGCCCTTTTTCTGGTTCTTCTCGATGGCCTTCTGTATGCCTTCCCAGTCGAAGCCTTCGTGATCGACGAACTTGTCGTCCTCGGCGGCGATAACGGCGCGCTTCAAATGTCCCGATATTTTTCCGTAAGGCACCCACTGGCGTTTGAGTTCGGCCTTCGGATTCTTCTGCCGGGCTTCGTCAAGACGCTGGCTCTGGAAGCTGGTCGTGACCGGATTGACCCATTTCCACCACAGCACCCAGCCCAGATACCAGCCCTGCCAGAGCAGGAGCATGCCCGCGACTGTTGCCAGCCCGAGCCTGAGCCAGCGCGGCGCCGGTTTCATGCGTTCATCGCCGCGAGTACCGGTGCAGTGAGCGGGCGCACACCGCGCCAGAGAAAAAAGCTTTCGGCCGCCTGCTCGACCAGCATGCCCAGGCCGTCGGCAACGCGGGCGCCGGCTGCGCGCGCCTGAAGCATGAAGGGCGTCTCGCGGCCATAGACCATTTCATAGGCGACGCAGTCCGGCGCGAACATGGAAGTCGGCGTTGGCAGCACGGCGTTGCTGAGCCCTGCCGAGGTGGCATTGATGACCAGATCGAAACTTCGCCCGGCGAGGCCGGGAAAGCCGATGCCCTCGGGTTTGACCTTGACTGCACAGCCCGGCAAGCGGCCGAACTCAAGGGCCAGACGCACTGCGGTGTCCTCCGTACGATTGGCAATCACCAGCTCGGCGGGGTTTTCCAGCAGCAGCGGCAGGATCACGCCGCGCGCCGCGCCGCCAGCGCCCAGCAGCAGGATGCGGCGTCCGGTCGGATCACAGCCGAGATTGTGCTTCAGGTCACGCACCAATCCGGCGCCGTCGGTGTTGTCACCGATGATGGCGCCGGCTTCAAAACTCAGGGTATTGACCGCCCCGGCGGCTTCCGCGCGGGAGGTGCGCCGCGTCGCCAGGCGATAGGCCTCTTCCTTGAACGGCACGGTGACATTGGCGCCCCTGGCCAGCCCCTTGCCCTCGGCGATGAAGGCGTTTACCGCCGTTGCAAACTCGTCCGGTTCAGCCAGAATCGCCTCGTAACAAATGTCCTGCCCGGTCTGCGCCGCGAACAACGCATGAATGCGCGGCGACTGGCTGTGGCCGATGGGGTTGCCGAAGACGGCGTAGCGATCAGTCATGGCTCAGTCCGAACGCAGCCGGTCCGCGTTGGTAAAGGTCCAGGTGCGCGTGATCTCGAGCAGGTCGGTGTCGCGCTGTATGGACTCGGGGAAGGCGCCGTAGGGCGCAGCCATCTGCACGATGCGGCGTGCGGCGTCGTCGAGCAGCTTCTTGCCCGAAGAGCGGCTAATCTCGACCGAGGCCAGATCGCCATTGGCCTTGATGATCACGGTCAGCACGAGGCTGCCATAGAGGCGGCCCTTGGCGGCGTCGGGATAGTTCAGGTTGCCGATGCGCTCAATCTTGTGACGCCAATCCTCGACGTACTGGGCAAAGCGATATTCCTCGACCCGGGCGCCGATGAATTTCTTGCGTGGCCGCTGGTTGTATTCACTGGTTTGCCTGTCGATCTGGGCCTCAAGTCGAGCAATGGCCATGGCGTTGGTGGCGAGGTCGGTGCCGGAAATGTTCGGTGCCGTCTGCGGTGCCGGTCTTTCCTGCGGCTTGTCCGCAGCGATGGCTTTTTCGCTCTTGAGGCGCGTCAGCATTTGTTGCTGCTGTGCTTCAAGCTCGGCAACGCGGCGCCGGGTTTCGATCAGGTCGTTGCCTTCCTTGATGTGCTTGGAAGGTGGCAGCGGCGTCGTCGCGCGGCGATCTTCGTCGGTGTTGCCGCCACCGTCGAGATGGGTTTGCGCTTTGGCCTGCGCCTTGCTGGGCCGGGCCTTGCTCTTGCTATTGACCAGGATGACGTCAAGCGCGCGTTCGCGCGCCTTGTCGATGAAATCCGGCGGCGTGAAGCGAACGGCGAGCAGCACGGCGTGGATCAGCAGCGAAACGCCAAGCGCCAGCGTCAGGTTGCGCTGAGGTGCCTCCATTGCGGCGAGAAACGCCGGCATTGGCAGCGGCGGCAGGGACGGCAGAACGGGCCAGGAAAAACGTGACAGGCGCGGCGAGTTTGGCGAGTTTGGCATAACTCCGCAAATTTTACTCCGCGACTTCCTCGCCCTCGTCGCCAACGAACGCGGCATCAGAGCCGCTATTGGGCGCCAATTCAGGCGCCAGTTCGAGATAGCGGGGTCGCAGTTCGGCCTCCAGCAGATCGATGCCCTCGATGCTCAGTTGCACGTGTGCTCCGCGCGGCAATTCGGGCAGCGAGGGGACGCGCAATACCAGCGGAATGTCGTCGAGTCGTACCAGGGATTCGCGCAGGACGTGTCCCAGCACGACATGAACGTCCTCTTGCAGCAGCCAGCGCAGACACCAGTAGCGTTCCATGCTGCGCTGGAATTCGGCATAGGCGGCGTAGGTCAGCTCAAAGTCGCGCATCGCGGCGAGCAGGTCCGCCGATTTCGGCGGGAATGGTGGAGGTTCGTTTTGCAGCAGCGCGATCAGTTGCCACTGGTTGAGCAGGTCGCAATAGCGCCGCAGCGGCGACGACGACCAGGCATAGCACTCGACGCCAAGGCCTTCATGCGGCGCCGCGACGGTGCTCATGCGCACCTTGCCGGCCGTCTGCACGCGATACAGCGCGGGGATGCCGGCATCGCGCAGCATCGCGCCCCAGGTGGCGTTGGCGACGATCATCAGTTCGGCGACCAGCGTATCGAGCGGGCTGCCGCGCTCGCGCTCGTCAATGCCTACCCGGCCCTTGCCGGGCTCCGCCGCGATGCCGCTGTCGGCGTCCCAATCGACGACGAAGTTGTAGTCCTTGCGCGTGCCGTTGTCGGAGGGCTTGCCGCGCCCGGCTTCGAGCACCTGGGCGAATTCCCAAAGCAGCTTGAGTTCGTCGCGGTAGGGAAAATCCGCCAGGCCTTCCGCCAGCGTGGCTGCGTTGAATACCGGCTCGATATCGTGATGGCGCAGATTGGCGACGATGGGCACGCGTTCCATGCGCGTCTCGTGGCCGAGCAGGCGATAGTCGGTGGCGACATCGAGATAGAGCGAGATGGCGGCGACGGTATGCCCGGCGGCGAGCGTGAAATGCTCGACCACGTCTTCGGGCAGCATGGTGATCTTGCGCCCCGGCATATACACCGTGGACAGCCGTTCGCGGGCGATGCGACCGAGGTCGGAATCGGGAGCGAAACCCAATCCCGGTGCGGCGATGTGGATGCCGATGTGCCAGCCGCCATCGGCTTTGACGGTGACGGAAAAGGCGTCGTCGATCTCGGTGGTATGCGCGTCGTCGACGCTGAAAGCGGCGACCGCCGCCAGTGGCAACGCTACGGGATCGAGCGGTGCGGCGAACTGGCCGAAACCTGTACCGCCTTTGGTCTCGGGAAAGAACTCGAACAGGAAACGTCCGAGATGATAGTCATGGGTCGAGGGCAATGCGCCGCAATCGAACAACAGGCGCGCCGCTGATTTTCCGGTCTCGCCGCAGGCCGCTTCGAGTGCCTTGGTTTCACTGCGGTTGCGATCGGGCTTGTAGATCAGTTGCGGCAGCACGGGCGCGAACTCGGCGGGCAAAGTCCCGCCCTTGAGTTCCTCGACCATGCGCTCGATGGCCGCCGCCTGCAGGCGCTTCCTTTCCAGGCCGGCCAGCGCCGCCTGCAAGATTTCGGGCGGCGCCTTGCGAAAGCGGCCACGGCCCTTGCGATGAAAATAGATCGGCGCCGAATGCAGTCGCA
This sequence comes from Sulfuritalea sp., assembly GCA_023229545.1. Taxonomy (GTDB): domain Bacteria; phylum Pseudomonadota; class Gammaproteobacteria; order Burkholderiales; family Rhodocyclaceae; genus Sulfuritalea. Next base: position 25,687 of record JALNZB010000012.1, read on the forward strand.
GCAGCACGGCGGCGGCCTGCACCGAGTCTGGCTTGGCGCCGTGGTATTCGGCGGCGAGTTCCTCGAAGCCGAACTCGGCATCAGGGCAGACCTCCCAAAGAAAATCGATGTCGATGCCTGCCGCGTCCGTCTCGGCGCGCTCCAGCAGTTCGCCCGGTGTTGGCGCGGCAAAGCGCAGCAGCACATTTGCCGCCTTGACCTTGGAGCGCTTGCCGGAGGCCAGCTCGATCTGCAACGACGTTACGTTGTCGGCAAGCACGGTGCCGGCACGGAAAGCGCCGTCCTCTTCAAACAGGACATTCATGGAAATGGGAAGGCCCCAGGGCGGGGGCGCGAGCGGGAAACGAGGGGCGGATTATACCGGTCTGGTTGTGGCGACGAGGATCGCGCCACTCACTTCATCGCGGCGAAATCAATCACGGGATCGAGGTAGTCTTCCCAGCGTGTGAAGCTGTGATCGCCGCCGGGCAGCACCGTCTGCCGTGCTCCCGCGTATCGGGCGACGGCATGGCGGTAATCGAGCGTCTCATCGCCTTCTTCCAGCAGCAGCCAGAAACGCTGCGGTTTGTTCAGGATCGGGACTTCGATGGCACGCAGTTCTTCAATGTGGTCAAGGGTGAATTCGAACGAGTCGCCCGAGTAAAGCCAGCGCTGCGGGCCGACGAAGTCCTTCAGCGAGAGATGCGCGACCACGGCGGGGTTGATAAGAACTGCCTTGAGATCGAAGGTCTCCGCCAGATACGTCGCGTAGTAGCCGCCGAGCGATGAGCCGATCACGGTGCCGACGCCGTGGTCGGCAATCAGGCGGGTTGCCAGCGCCATCGCTTCGCGCGGCGACGCCGGCAGTTGCGGGCAGATAAAGTGCTCGTCCAGGCCACGCTGGCGCATGCGTTCGCCGAGGGCTTGCGCCTTGTGCGACTGCGGGCCACTGGTGAAGCCGTGCAGATACAGGATCACCCGGCCGTCCAGTCCACCAGGCCGAATTGCCATGTCGCCAGCACCACGCAGCCAAAGGCGATGCGATACCAGGCAAAGACCGTGAAGTCGTGGCTGGAGATGAAGCGCAGCAGCCAGCGCACGCAGAGGAAGGCCGATACGAAGGACGCGATGAAGCCGACGATCCACATGCCGAGGTCATCCATGACCAACAGGTGGCGTTCCTTGTACAGTTGATACACGGTGGCGCCCAGCAGCGTGGGAATGGCCAGAAAGAACGAGAATTCCGTCGCCGCTTTGCGACTCAAACCGAAAAGCAGGCCGCCGATGATCGTCGCCCCCGAGCGCGAGGTGCCGGGAATCAGCGCACAGGCTTGCGCCAGACCGAGCTTGAAGGCGTCGATGAGATCCAGATCATCCACGTCATCGACGCGAATGCGATGCTCGCGCCGCTCGGCCCAGAGGATGATGAAGCCGCCCAGAATGAAGGTGGTCGCCACCGTCACCGGGTTGAACAGGCCGGCCTTGATCGCCTTGCCGAAAAGCAGGCCCAGCACGGCCAGCGGCATGAAGGCGACGGCGAGGTTAAGGGTGAAGCGTTGCGCCGCACGCTCGGTGCGCAGACCGCCGATGACGCGAACGATGCGCTCGCGGTATTCCCAGCAGAGGGCGAAAATCGCGCCCGACTGGATCACGATTTCAAACAGCTTGCCCTTCTCATCGTTGAAATGCAAAACATCGCCGACCAAGATAAGATGGCCGGTGGATGAGACGGGAAGGAATTCGGTAAGGCCTTCGACGACGCCGAGTATCAGCGCTTGAAGCAACGGGTAATAGTCCATGGCAGGAGAATAAATGGCCGCCTTGAAAGGCCGTCGAGTCTAGCATGCTGAAAAAAATAGGCGTTGAACACCTGCGTGTGGGAATGCACCTCCATGAACTTTGCGGTTCCTGGATGGAGCATCCGTTCTGGCGCACCAAATTCGTCGTTACCGATCCGGACGACATCCGCTCCATCATCGACAGCGGCATCAAGGAGGTCTGGATCGATGTCGAAAAGGGGCTCGATGTGTCTGCCGCCTCCGAAACCAAGGCGCAAGTCGACGCCAGGGTCGATGAGGCGCTGATGCATGCGGTCGTCACCGGCACACCGCGACAGATCGCGCCGCCGCAGCGGGTCGCCATGGCCGAGGAAGTCAAGCGCGCCGCCATGATCTGCGCCAATTCGAAAAACGCGGTGGTCTCCATGTTTCAGGAAGTGCGCATGGGCAAGGCGATTTCCGCCGGAGCGGCGGGCGAGCTGGTGGATGAAATCTCCTCCTCGGTGATGCGCAACCCCGGCGCCTTGATCAGCCTGGCGCGGCTGAAGACGGCGGACGATTACACCTACATGCACTCGGTCGCCGTCTGCGCACTGATGGTCGCGCTGGCGCATACACTGGATTTCGACGACAGTCAGACGCGCGACGCCGGCATGTCCGGCCTGCTGCACGATCTGGGCAAGGCGCTGTTGCCCATGAAGGTGCTCAACAAACCGGGCAAGCTCACCGATGAGGAATTCCGCATCATCAAGAGTCACCCCGAAGAGGGCCATCGCCTGCTGGTCGAAGGCGGCACGGTGGAAGGCGTGCCGCTTGATGTTTGCCTGCACCATCACGAGAAAGTCGACGGCAGCGGTTATCCGCATCGTTTGAAGGACGAGCAAATCAGTGTGTTTGCCAAGATGGGCGCGGTCTGCGATGTCTATGACGCGATTACATCGAACCGGCCCTACAAGGCCGGGTGGGATCCGGCCGAATCGATCCGCAAAATGACCGAGTGGTGCAACGGGCATTTTGATACGCGAATCTTTCAGGCTTTCGTCAAAAGCATCGGCATCTATCCCGTTGGGTCTCTGGTGCGCTTGAGTTCGGGGCGCCTGGCGGTGGTTACCGAGCAGTCCGAACACTCGCTGCTGGTACCCCGCGTCAAGGCCTTCTTTTCGACCGGGTCGATGACTTACATTGCGCCCGAGCTGATCGATCTGGCCCGTCCGGGAGCCACGGAGAAGATCGTCGCCCGTGAAGATGCGCAGAAGTGGGGCATCAAGAACCTGGATCGGCTCTGGGTGGCGTAGTTTCGTGTTCCAGCGAGGTCGGCGCCGTCCCGCCAGCGCCGACTATCGGGCTGCCTTGTAGATTTCGCTGCCGCTGTTGACGAATTCCACCGATTTCGTCTCCATGCCCTTGTCAAGGGCCTCCTGTTCGGAGACGCCCAGTTGTGCGGCATAGTCGCGCACGTCCTGGGTGATTTTCATGGAGCAGAAATGCGGCCCGCACATGGAGCAGAAGTGGGCCAGTTTGGCGCCGTGCTGCGGCAGGGTTTCATCGTGGAATTCGCGCGCCTTGTCGGGGTCGAGGCCGAGGTTGAACTGGTCTTCCCAGCGGAACTCGAAGCGCGCCTTGGACAGCGCGTTGTCGCGTGCCTGCGCGCCCGGATGTCCTTTCGCCAGGTCGGCGGCGTGGGCGGCGATCTTGTAGGCCATGATGCCGTCCTTGACATCGTTCTTGTCCGGCAGACCGAGGTGTTCCTTCGGCGTCACGTAGCAGAGCATGGCGGTGCCGTACCAGCCGATCATCGCCGCGCCGATGGCGCTGGTGATGTGGTCGTAGCCGGGCGCGATGTCGGTGGTCAGCGGGCCTAATGTATAGAACGGCGCTTCGCCGCAGAGCCGCAGTTGTTCGTCCATGTTGTGCTTGATCATGTGCATCGGCACATGGCCGGGACCTTCGATCATCACTTGCACGTCATGTTTCCAGGCCACTTGGGTCAGTTCGCCCAGCGTTGCCAGTTCGCCCATCTGGGCTTCGTCGTTGGCGTCGTAAATCGAGCCGGGGCGCAGGCCGTCGCCGAGGCTGAAGGCGACGTCGTAGGCCTTCATGATTTCACAGATGTCCTCGAAATGCGTGTAGAGGAAGTTCTCCTTGTGGTGCGACAGACACCACTTGGCGAGGATGGCGCCGCCGCGGCTGACGATGCCGGTCATGCGTTTCGCCGTCATCGGCACGTAGCGCAGCAGCACGCCGGCATGGATGGTGAAGTAGTCGACGCCCTGCTCGGCCTGCTCGATCAGGGTGTCGCGGAAAACTTCCCAGGTCAGGTCTTCGGCTTTGCCGTCGACCTTTTCCAGCGCCTGATAGATCGGCACGGTGCCGATGGCGACGGGCGAGTTGCGCACGATCCATTCGCGCGTCTCGTGGATGTTCTTGCCGGTCGACAGGTCCATCACCGTGTCGCCGCCCCAGCGGATGGCCCAGGTCATTTTGTCGACCTCGTCCTGAATGGTCGAGGCCAGCGGCGAGTTGCCGATGTTGCAATTGATCTTGGTGAGGAAGTTGCGGCCGATGATCATCGGCTCGGACTCGGGGTGGTTGATGTTGTTGGGGATGATGGCGCGACCACGCGCGACTTCGTCGCGGACGAACTCGGGCGTGATGACTTTGGGCGTGGCAGCGCCAAAGTTATGGCCGGGATGCTGGGTGCGCAGCAGCTCATCCAGGCCTTCGAGCCGCTGGTTCTCGCGGATGGCGACGAATTCCATCTCGGGCGTGATGATGCCGGCTCGCGCGTAGTGCATTTGCGTGACGTTGGCGCCCGGCTTGGCCCGGCGCGGACGCCGCGCCAGATCGAAGCGCAGTTCCGTCAGTTCGGCATCGGTCGAACGCTGCCGGCCATAGTCGGACGACAGTCCGGGCAATTCTTCGGTGTCGTCGCGCTCGGCGATCCATTGCGTACGCAGGCCGGGCAGGCCCTTGCGGATGTCGATGGACGCGGCGGGGTCGGTGTAGGGGCCGGAACAGTCATACACGGTGATCGGAGGATTGGGCGTGTCGCCGGTCGGATTCTGGGCAATTTCGCGCATCGGCACGCGAATATCCGGGCGGCTGCCGGCGACATAAATCTTGCGCGAGTTGGGCAAGGGGGCGATGGCAGCGGCGTCTACATGGGCGTCGGCGGCGACGAATTGTTCAGTGGCGTTCATGGGGCAATCTGGAGGGGGTGGGGCTGAAGTTTGAAGCTACTGGAAAGACCGGGTGAATGCAACCCGCAGGGTCGAAAGGGCACTTGGGCCGAATTCGCGATACGCTTGGAGCCTGATTAGAGCTAAAGTATTCTAATTCAGCGCCGTAAGCTAAGAAAGCTCGAAAAAGGATAAAGGGAAAGCCATGTCTGTGTTTCGTAGGTCGTCGACTCTTGCCACCGCGTTGGCCGCAATGGCGTTCACCCTGATGGGGAACATGTCCGCCAACGCCGCAGATTGGCAGCGCGTCATTGTCGGCAAGACGGAGATCATCGAGATCGACAAGGCGCGCATCTTGCGCGGCTTCGGCGGCACTACGGGTTGGAGTCGCATCATGCTTGGCCGCGAAGTCAATGATCCGGGTGGCGTATACAACGCGATCCACGCCCAGAATCTCTACGATTGCGACGGTCGCCGCTTCACGACGCTGCGCCGCGCCTATTTCAACGGCGACAGCATGATTCGCGAAGAATCGGTGTCGCGCCAGCGCGTCAATCGCGTGCAGATCGGCAGCATCGATGAGCGTTTGCTGAACGAGGTTTGTCATTCCCGCGCCATCGGCGAGACGGCTGGCATCGGCGAAACCGGCAGTCGGGCGGTTCCGGAATCGCAGGATCCGGATCGACCGAGCGCCATGCATGCCGACATGCGCATGCTGGACGAAAGCGCCAGTGTGCGCGCGGTACCCGTCTCGGACGCCACTCTCAGACCGGTGACACCCGCTCCGCCCGCGCCGGTAGCTGCGGCCACGGTTGCACCGACGCCTTCCGGCGAAAAGCCCCGCCATATCGTGCTGCCGGTTATCGACAAGGCGGCGGCCGACAAAGAGGCAGCCAGTGCCGGACTGAAGCCGACGGCGCCCGCACCGGCGACCGCAGCAAAGCCAGGGGCCAAGCCAGAGGTCCGGCCTACCGCGAAGGCCACCAGCGACGCTGCTGCGCCGAAGGTCGAAACGGCGGAGGAAAGACGGGTACGCGAACTGCGGTACGCCACCAGCGGACCGCGCAAGCCGGCGAGGAAAAAGCCGGCGGTTGAACCCGTGGCGACGAGTCCGGCGGCTCACGTGGAGGTGCATTGGGCCTACGAAGGGGAGGGCGCGCCAGCCAACTGGGGCAGGCTGCGCAGCGACTATGCGACTTGCGCCACCGGTCAGCGTCAATCGCCGATCGACATCCGCGATGGCATCAAGGTCAGCCTCGAATCCATTCGTTTCGAGTACAGGCCGACCCAGTTTCGCATTGTCGACAACGGTCACACCCTGCAGGTTACCGTCGGCGAAGGTCTTGCGATGCATGTCATGGGCAAGCGCTGGGAGTTGACCCAGCTTCATTTCCATCGCCCGGCGGAAGACCGCGTCAATGGCAAGCTCTATGACATGGTGGTGCATCTGGTGCACAGGAACGACGAAGGTCAATTGGCGGTGATCGCCGTGTTGCTTGAAAAGGGTGGCGAGCATCCGTTGGTTCAGACCCTGTGGAACAACATGCCGCTGGAACGGAATATGGACGTTTCTCCGGCGGAACCCATCGATCTCATGCAACTGCTGCCGGAAAACCGCAGCTACTGGACCTACATGGGCTCGCTGACGACGCCGCCGTGTACCGAGGGCGTACTGTGGATGGTGATGAAGCAGCCGTTGCAGGTCTCGTCCGAGCAGGTGTCGATCTTCTCGCGCCTCTACCGCCACAACGCGCGACCGGTGCAACCCCTGAACGGGCGGCTGATCAAGGAATCGCGTTAGGTCATCTACTTCGCATAGCCTGTTTTCCCGAGGGCTTCGAAGATTTTCTTCGATAATAGCGCGTGGCCGGCTGCATTCGGATGTAGTTGATCCCCTTTGAGCTGGGGATCGGAGAGAACATCGGCCATGGCGTCTTCGATCAGCGGGACGTGGTGGTTTTTGGCCACCTGGCGGTAGAACTCGGCCGGCGAGAGATTGTTGAAAACGGCGCCAGCGATGCTGGGCTTCGGCGTTGCCAGCAATACGGCCTTGGCGCCGCGCGCCTTGATCAGCGCGAGTATGTGGTCCAGATTGGCGACGGTCTGCCCTTGCGGCAGTCGGCGCAGCATATCGTTGCCGCCCAGGGTCACCAGGACCAGTGCGGGAGAGTGTTCCTCGAGCAGCGCCGGCAGGCGTTCGAGCGCACCGGCAGTAGTGTCGCCGCTGACGCCGCCATTGATCACGACCCATCCGGTTTGCGCCGCCAGCAGCGCGGGCCAGGCTTCGCCGGGAGCGACTCCGTGCGCCGCAGTCAAGCTGTCTCCCAGCGCGAGAACCTTTGTTCCGGAAGGCAGGGCGGCTTCCTTCGGCTGGCTACAGGCGGTGGCCAGCAGCAGGACAAGAAGTGCCAGAACGCTTTGGACGGAAAAGGCGCTCGCGCTTATCTGCGCCCTGATGTTGTTGGTTTCAACAGTCATCGCGACAGCTTTTCAGGACTGTCCGAATACTTCGTTCAGTTGCCGTGCGACGCGGATGAAGGTGGTGCGCTTCGACAGCTCCTTGAGCTTGTGGGCGCCGACGTAGGTGCACGCCGAACGCACGCCGCCCAGAATTTCCAGCACGGTATTCTCGACCGGTCCGCGGTAGTCGAGCAGCACCTCCTTGCCCTCCGAGGCGCGATAGTTGGCGACCCCGCCCGCATGCTTGTCCATCGCCGTGCGTGAACTCATGCCGTAGAAGCGCACCTTGCGCTCGCCGCCCTGTTCGGCGATCTCGCCCATGCATTCGTCGTGGCCGGCGAGCATGCCGCCGAGCATGATGAAGTCGGCGCCGCCGCCGAATGCCTTGGCCAAATCGCCCGGCGAGGTGCAGCCGCCATCGGCGCAGATCAGGCCGCCCAGGCCGTGGGCGGCGTCGGCGCATTCGATGATGGCCGAGAGCTGGGGATAGCCGATGCCGGTCATTTTGCGCGTGGTGCACACCGAGCCGGGACCGATACCGACCTTGACGATGTCGGCGCCATCAAGAACCAGCTCTTCCGCCATTTCGCCGGTGACGACGTTGCCCGCCATGATGGTGATTTGCGGCCAGGTCTCGCGCAGACGGTGAAGAAAGTCGACGAAGGATTTGGTGTAGCCATTGGCTACATCGACACAGACATACGCAATGGTGTCGCCGACCTCCTGCTTGACCCGGCAGAACTTTTCGTAATCTTCGCGGGTGATGCCCATCGAATAGAACACCGTTGCCGTCGCCGGCAAGGTGCGGAAGAACTTTATCAGTTCATGTTCTTCATAGTGCTTGTGCAGCGCCGTCGAAAGCTGGCGGGTGGTCAGCGCGCCAGCCATTTGGAAGGTGCCAACGGTATCCATGTTGGCCGCGATGATCGGCACGCCGCGATAGCTATGTCCCGAATGCCGGAAGACGAATTCGCGCGAAATATCGACTTCGGAGCGCGAGGTCAGCGTCGAGCGCTTGGGGCGTATGAGGACATCCTGAAAATCGAGCTTGAGTTCTTCTTCGATTCGCATGGCGGGTTCCTTGCGTGAATGTCGGATGAGGCGCGGCCTTGTCGGCGAAGCCTTTTCTGCCAGCTCGCAGCATCGGGTGCGACCGTGGCAGTCGAGCTTACCGCGTAAACCAGTCAGTTGGCCCATGCGCCGCCGGGAGAGGACGCGCCCAGCCTCAAGTCGACCGCTGGAATGTCGATACAGTAAGCAACCATGGGACGCGGCGGTTCGGGTAACTGCCGTTAGTCCCCCGGTTCGCGGTTGAGTACGGCAACGAACCGCTGCCTCGCAACCGACCAGCAATCCCCCGTTTAACCAGCAATCCCTCGTTTATTGAAAGCGACCCTGATATTCCGGGAAGCGAGCGTTGGTGCTCCCGAAACTGTCTTGACGCCGGTTTTTGCTTGTGTATACTGACTGACCGGTCAGTAATTAAGCGATTCCCCGTGGAAGATCCAAGCCACCCCCGCCAACGCCGCAAGGAAGCGCGTCCCGCCGAACTCATGGCGGCGGCGCTGGAGTTGTTTGTCGAAAAGGGATTCGCCGGTACCCGGCTGGAGGATGTGGCGGCGCGCGCTGGCGTGTCCAAGGGCACGCTGTATCTCTACTTCGACAGTAAGGAAGCGCTGTTCAAGGCCGTGATCCAGGAAGGCATCGTGCCGATTCTCGAAGAGGGCGCGGGGCTGGTCGATAATTTCGCGGGCAGCAGCGCCGACCTGCTGCGGGCGTTGATCGGCGAATGGTGGCAGCGCATCGGCAACACCCCTCTGGCCGGCGTGCCCAAACTGATGATCAGCGAATCCGGCAATTTTCCCGAACTGGCGACCTACTACCACGACACGGTGATCGTGCGCGGCCGCGACCTGATGCGGCGCACGCTGCAACGGGGCGTCGCCTCCGGCGAGTTCCGCGACATCGACATCGAAACCGCAATCGATGTGATCTTCGCCCCGGTGCTGATGATGGTGATCTGGCGCCATTCGCTGGGGGCGTGCTGCGGCGCCAGCGCCAGGCACGATCCGCAGGCTTATCTGCAAACCCATTTCGACCTGGCCCTGAACGGCCTCGCCGCTTCGCGGAGTCCCGCATGATCCACGTCCAACGCCTGCTGTTTCCCGCCGCGCTTTTCCTCATCCTGAATCTCGCCGGCTGCGGCGAGACGCCCCGCGACGCGGCCCCTGCCGTGCCCGTCAAGCCCGCCCTGAGCGTGACGACGGTGGCGCCGCAACAGTTCGACTGGCCGCAGACGCTGAAGGCCGGCGGCAACGTCGTCGCCTGGCAGGAGGCCGTCATCGGCGCGGAGATCAGCAACTACCGGATCACCGAGGTGCGCGCCAATGTCGGCGACACGGTGAAAAAGGGCCAGGTGCTGGCGCGCATCGACGCCGACACCGTGCAGAGCGAACTGGCCGAGATCCGCGCCAGCGTCGCCGAGGCCGAGGCCGTCGTCGCCGAGACCCGCGCCAACCACGAGCGCGCCAAGCAACTGACGGCCAGGGGCTTCTACAGCCCGCAGCAGAACACCCAGACGCAGACCGCCGCCGACACGGCGGCAGCGCGCCGCGACGCCGCCAAGGCGCGCTTGCAGTCGGCCGAACTCAGGCGCTCGCGCGCCAACGTCGCGGCGTCCGATGACGGCATCATTTCGGCGCGCAGCGCCACCGTCGGTACCCTGACCCAGCCGGGGCAGGAACTGTTCCGCCTGATCCGCGGCGGTCGGCTCGAATGGCGCGCCGAGGTCACTGCGGCCGAGCTGGTCCGCCTCAAGCCCGGGCAAGCGGCGACGCTGATCGGCCCGAACGGCGACGCGGTCGAGGGCGTGGTGCGCGCCGTGGCGCCGACCGTCGACCCGCAGACGCGCACCGCGCTGGTCTATGTCGACCTGCCGGCGGCGGCCGGCGGCGTTAGCGCCGGCATGTATGCGCGCGGCGAATTCCGCCTCGGCCAGAGTCCGGCGCTGACTCTGCCGCAGTCGGCCGTATTGTTGCGCGAAGGCTTCGCCTATGTCTATCGCGTCGACGGCGACAAAGTGGCGCAGGTCAAGATCACCACCGGACGCCGCAATGGCGACCTGCTGGAAGTCGCCGGCATCGATGCCAAGGCACGCGTGGTGGCCGGCGGCGTAGGCTTCCTCGCCGACGGCGACACCGTCCGCGTCGTTCCCGCCCAACCCGCCGCCAAACAATGAACGTCTCCGCCTGGTCCATCCGCAACCCGATCCCGGCGGTGCTGCTGTTCGTCATGCTGACCCTGTTCGGCCTGATGGCCTTCAAGGCCATGAAGATCCAGCAGTTCATGGACATCGACCTGCCGATGGTGACGGTGACGGCGGCGTTGCCGGGCGCCGCGCCGGGGCAGATGGAGACCGAGGTCGCGCGCAAGATCGAGAACTCGGTGGCGACCTTGCAGGGCATCAAGCACATCTACACCAAAGTGCAGGATGGCATCGTCATCGTCACCGTCGAATTCCGCCTGGAAAAGCCGACGCAGGAAGCCGTCGATGACGTGCGCGACGCGATTTCGCGCATCCGCGCCGACCTGCCGGGCGAACTCAAGGACCCGGTGATCGCCCGGGTGAATCTGTCCGGCGTGCCCATCCTGACCTATACGGTCGCCTCGCAGCGCATGGACGACGAGGCGCTGTCCTGGTTCGTCGACAACACGGTGACCAAGGCCATGCTGGCGGTGCGCGGCGTCGGTGCCGTCGCCCGCGTCGGCGGCGTCACGCGCGAGGTGCGGGTCGAGCTCGATCCGGCGCGGTTGCTGGCGTTGCGCGCCACCGCCGCCGATGTCTCGCGCCAGTTGCGGCAGATCCAGCAGGAGGCCTCGGGAGGCAGGGCCGATGTCGGCGGCGCCGAGCAGTCGGTGCGCACCATCGCCACGGTGCAATCGGCCGCGGAAATCGGCGCCATGGAAATCGCGCTGGCCGACGGCCGCCGCATCCGTCTCGACGAGTTGGCGACGGTAGCCGACACGGTGGCCGAGCAACGCTCGGCGGCGCTGCTCAACGGCAAGCCGGTGGTCGGCTTCGAGATCGTCAGGAGCCGCGGCGCCGGCGAGGTCGAAGTGGCCGACGGCGTGCATGCCGCGCTGGCAAAGCTGAAGACGGAACATCCCGACATCACCGTCACCGAGGCATTCAACTTCGTCGACCCGGTGATCGAGAACTTCGAGGGTTCGATGGCGCTGCTGATCGAGGGCGCCCTGCTCGCCGTGCTGGTGGTCTGGCTGTTCCTGCGCGACGGCCGCGCCACTTTCGTCTCGGCCGCGGCGCTGCCGCTGTCGGCCATTCCGACCTTCGGCGTGATGTACCTGGTGGGCTTCACGCTCAACATCGTGACGCTGCTGTCGATGTCGCTGGTGGTCGGCATCCTGGTCGACGACGCCATCGTCGAGATCGAGAACATCATGCGCCACCTGCGCATGGGCAAGACGCCCTATCAGGCGGCGATGGAGGCGGCCGACGAGATCGGTCTGGCGGTGATCGCCACGACGTTTACCCTCATCGCCGTGTTTCTGCCCACCGCCTTCATGGGCGGCGTGGCCGGCAAGTTCTTCGTCCAGTTCGGCTGGACCGCGGCCATCGCGGTGTTCATCTCGCTGGTGGTGGCGCGCATGCTGACACCGATGATGGCGGCCTACATCCTGCGCCCCCCGCGTAAGGACTACCACGAGCCGCGTTGGCTGACGCTGTATGGCGGTTGGGCGGCGTGGTGCCTGGCGAACCGGGTGAAGACCCTGCTCGCGACGCTGGCCTTTTTCGGCGGCACCTTCGCCTTGGTGCCGCTTCTGCCCACCGGCTTCATGCCGCCGGACGACCTGTCGCAGACGCAGGCCTACATTTCACTGCAGCCGGGCAGCACCTTCAAGGAAACCTTCGCCGTCGCCGAGGCCGCGCGCCGCATCGTCGAGAAAAATCCGCATGTGAAGATGGTCTACACGGCGATCGGCGGCGGCGCGGCCGGCTCGGACCCCTTCGCGCCGCGCGGCGCGGCCGAGGTGCGCAAGGCGACGCTGACCATTAACCTGACGCCGCGCAAGCAGCGCGGCGGCATCAAGAAGCAGGCGCTGGAGAACGAGTTGCGCGAGGCGCTGGCGGTACTGCCGGGCGTGCAGGTCAAGGTCGGCCTGGGCGGCTCCAACGAGAAATACGTGCTGGTGCTGGCCAGCGAGAACGGCGCCCTGCTGGCCGAGCATGCGCGCACGGTGGAGCGGGAACTGCGCACCCTGCCGGGCATCGGCGCCATCACCACCACGGCGAGCCTGACGCGCCCCGAATTGGTGGTACGTCCCGACTTCGCGCGCATGGCCGACCTCGGCGTCACCTCGGCGGCAATCGCCGACGTGCTGCGCATCGCCACCGCCGGCGACTATGACCAGAGCATCGCCAAGCTCAACCTCGCCCAGCGCCAGGTGCCGATTGTCGTCATGCTGCCGCCCGAGGCCCGCCAGGACCTGAGCCTGCTGGAACGGCTGACCGTGCCGGGCAAGCACGGCCCGGTGATGATCGGCGCCGTCGCCGCCCTGTCGATCACCGGCGGCCCGGCCGAGATCGACCGCTACGACCGCCTGCGCAACATCAATTTCGACATCGAGCTCAACGGCCAGCCGCTGGGCGAGGTCGAGAAGCAGGCGCTGGCGCTGCCCAGCCTGAAAAACCTGCCGCCGGGCATCCTGCAAACCGTGGTCGGCGATGCCGAGGCGATGGCCGAGCTGTTCCAGAGCTTCGGCCTGGCCATGCTGACCGGCGTGCTGTGCATCTACGTGGTGCTGGTGCTGCTGTTCAAGGATTTCGTGCAGCCGGCCACCATCCTCGCCGCGCTGGTGCTGTCGGTGCCGGGCGCCTTCCTCGCGCTGTTTGTGACGCAGTCGGCGCTGTCGATGCCCTCGATGATCGGGCTCATCATGCTGATGGGCATCGCCACCAAGAACTCGATCCTGCTCATCGACTACGTCGTGCTGGCCCGTCGCGAGCACGGCCTCGACCGCTGGCATGCGCTGCTCGACGCGTGCAGCAAGCGCGCCCGGCCCATCGTCATGACCACGGTCGCCATGGGCGCCGGCATGACGCCGATCGCTATCGGTCTCGGTACCGATCCGAGTTTTCGCGCGCCGATGGCCATCGTCGTCATCGGCGGACTGATCACCTCGACCTTCCTCAGTCTGCTGGTGATCCCCGTGGTGTTCACCTATGTCGACGACCTTGTCCATCGCGTGCAGGGGCTGCTGCCCAAGCCGCACGCCTGAAGGAGCATTCATGAGAAGCGCAGCTTTCCTCCTGGTTCTTCCCTTGCTCGCTGCTTGTGGCGAAGCGCCACCGCCTCCGGCGGCACCCAAGCTGGTGAGAACCACAATAGTCGGCGCTGGCGCGCCTTGCGTACCTGGGAATCCGCTTTGCGGGCAGGTAACGGCAGACGGCACGCAGCGCAGCTACAGCGGCGAGGTGCGGGCGCGCATCGAAACTACGCTGGGATTTCGCATCGCCGGCAAGATCGTCGAGCGCCGCGTCGATGCCGGCACGGTGGTGAAGGCCGGGCAGGTGCTGGCGCGCCTCGATCCGTCCGACGCCGGGTTGCAAGCGACACAGGCCGAGGCGCAGCGCAGCCTGGCGGCGGCGGAACTGGCGCGCTACCGCGACCTGAAGGCGAAGAACTTCATCAGCGCATCGGCCCTCGACGCCAAGGAAACCGCCTTCAAGGCTGCCGACGCGCAGGCGGCGCTGGCCAAAAACCAGACCGCCTACACCAGCCTGGTCGCCGACCGCGCCGGCGTCATCGGCCAGGTGCTGGCCGAGCCGGGTCAGGTGGTCAGCGTCGGTCAGGCTGTGTTCCGCCTGACGCCGGACGGCGAACGCGAAGTCGCCATCGCCTTGCCGGAAGGCGAAGTCGCCGGCTTCAAGCCCGGCCAGGCGGCGGAAGTGACGTTTTGGGCCACTCCGGGTGCGTCGATGAAGCCGCTGGCGGGGCGTCTGCGCGAAATTTCGCCGGTGGCCGACGCGGTAACCCGCACCTATGCCGCACGCATCAGCCTGCCGGGCGCCGACCCGCGCCTGCCGCTGGGCATGACCGCCACGGTGCGTTTTCTCGCGTCGGGTGCCTCGGGTGCCTCGGGTGCACCGGGCGCGCCGGGCGCGACGCGGCTGCTGGTGCCGCTGACGGCGATTTTTCAGCAGGGCAATCAGGCGGCGGTGTGGAAAGTCGGTGCTGACGGCACGGTGACATTGCAGGCGGTCACGGTCGCCGCATTCACCGACAGAGGCGCGCTCGTGGTTGCCGGTTTGAACGGAGGCGAGCAGATCGTCACGGGCGGCGTTAATCTGCTCACCGCCGGTGAAAAGGTGCGCGTTGCTACGCCGGCTGCGCCGACCATGCCGGTCGCGTCAGCGGCAACGAAATGAAGCAGCTCAATCTCTCCGAGTGGGCGCTCAAGCACCAGCAGATGGTGCTGTATCTGATCGTCGTTTTCATGATCGGTGGCGTCATCTCGTTTCTCCAGCTCGGTCGCGCCGAAGATCCTGATTTCACTTTCAAGGTCATGGTGGTGCGCACTCTGTGGCCGGGCGCCAGCGCCCAGCAGGTCGAGCAGCAACTGACCGAGCGCATTGAAAAGAAACTGTCCGAAACGCCCTGGGTGGATGTGCTGCGCACGGCCTCCCGACCGGGCGAATCGCTGACCATCGTTCTGCTCAAGGACTACACGCCGAAAACCGAGGTGGCGGAAGCCTGGCGCCAAGTGCGCAAGAAGCTCGACGATATTCGCTTCACCCTGCCGCCCGGCGTGCAGGGGCCCTTCCCCAACGATGAGTTCGGCGACATTCATATCAAGATATTCGCCCTGACCGCGCACGACGACAAGGCGGGCTACGGCATGGGCGACCTGCGCCGCGAGGCCGACCGGCTGGCGCGCGAACTGCGCCGCGTGCCGGACGTGAAAAAGATCGAACTGATCGGCGTGCAGGACGAAAAAATCTACATCGACGTCAGCCCGGCGCGCCTTGCCGCCATGGGTCTGGTGCCGATCCAGGTGTTCGACGCCTTGCAGCGACAGAACGCCATGGTGCCCGCCGGCCATGTCGAAACCGAATCGGATCGCGTGCGCCTGCGTGTTTCCGGCCCCTTCGACAGCGTCGAGGCGCTGCGCGACGCGACGCTGGCGGTCGGCGGCCGGGCTTTCCGGCTGGGCGACATCGCCCGCGTCACACGCGGCCTGGCCGATCCGCCGCAACCGCGGATGCGCGTGGCGGGGCGCGAGGCGATAGGTCTTGGCGTGGTGATGGCCAAGGGCGGCAATGTCATCAGCCTCGGCGAGAATCTGAGCGCGGCCATGAACCAGTTGAAAAAGGATCTGCCGCTGGGCATCGACGTGCATGTGGTGGCCGATCAGCCGGAGGTCGTCAAGACCTCGCTCAACCTGTTCGTCAAGACCCTGGGCGAGGCGATACTCATCGTCCTCGCGGTATCTTTCCTCAGCTTGGGCTGGCGCACCGGCACCGTCGTGGCGCTGTCGATTCCGCTGGTGCTGGCGATCACCTTCCTCGCCATGAAAGCCTTCGGCATCGACTTGCAGCGCATTTCGCTGGGCGCGCTGGTGATTTCGCTGGGCCTCCTGGTCGATGACGCCATCATCGCGGCGGAAATGATGGTAGTGAAAATGGAGCAGGGCTGGGACCGCTTCAAGGCGGCCACCTTCGCCTACACCTCGACGGCGTTTCCGATGCTGACGGGGACGCTGATCACGGCGGCGGGCTTCACCCCGGTCGGCTTCGCCAAGTCAGCCGCCGGCGAATACACCTTCTCGATTTTTGCCGTGGTCACCATCGCGCTCATGGTGTCGTGGATCGTCGCCGTGGTGTTCACGCCTTATCTCGGCTACAAGCTGCTCGACCCGGTCAAGTTGCGCGCCATCGGCGAAAAGCACGGTGGCGATATCTACGACTCGCCCTTCTATCGCCGTTTCCGCGCCCTGGTGGTGTGGTGCCTGCGCCACCGCTGGCTGGTGATATTCGCCACGGTGGCCGTGTTTGCGCTGTCCCTTGCGGCCTTCAACAAGGGCGTGCAGAAGCAGTTCTTCCCGTCCGCCAGCCGGCCCGAGCTGATGGTCGACATCTGGCTGCCGCAAGGCGCTTCGCTGAAGGCCACCGAGCGCGAGGTCAAGCGCGTCGAGGCCCTGATCGACAAGGACAATGGCATCGCCTCCTGGTCGTCCTACATCGGCAACGGCGCGCCGCGCTTCTTCCTGTCGCTCGACCAGCAGTTGTTCGCCGACAATTTCGGGCAGATGGTGATCGTCACCAAGGGCCTGAAGGAGCGGGAAGAGGTCAAGAACAAACTGGAAGCCGCGTTCGACGCGCCAGACGGCTCCTGGTCGCACCTGCGGCTGCGCGTGGTGCGGCTGGAAAACGGGCCGCCGGTCGGCTACCCGGTGCAGTTTCGCATCCTCGGCGAGGATCTCGCCGCCTTGCGCGATGGTGCGGAAAGCATTTCGACCGTGATGCGCGCCCATCCCAACCTGCGCAACGTGAACTTCGACTGGAATGACCGCGTCAAGTCGGTGCGGGTCGAGATCGACCAGGCCCGCGCTCGCGCGTTGGGCGTCTCCAGCCAGGATGTGGCGTTGACCCTGCAGGGCTGGCTGGTGGGCGCCAGCGTGACGCAGTTCCGCGAGAACGACCAGTTGATCGACGTGGTCTGGCGCGCCGGCGCCGAGCGAGGGTTGGAAGGTTCGGCCGATCCGCGCACGCTGACCCGGCTCCCCGATCTCGACATCGTGGCCAGCAGCGGGCGGCATATCCCGCTGGCGCAGGTGGCGCGGCTGGTGCCGGTGCTCGAAGAAGGGCTGATCTGGCGGCGCGACCGGCTGCCGACCATCACCGTCCGCGCCGATATAGTCGGCAGCATGCAGCCGCAAGCGGCTTCGGTGCAGATCGATCAGCAACTGGCTACTCTGAAGGCCAGGCTGCCGCCCGGTTTCCGCATCGAAACCGGCGGTTCGGTCGAAGAATCGGCCAAGGGCGAAAACTCGATCAAGGCGGTGGTGCCGCTGATGATCGTCGGCGTCATCACCCTGCTGATGATCCAGTTGCAGAGCATCAGCCGCACGATCATGGTGCTGCTCACCGCGCCGCTGGGCCTGATCGGCGTGACGCTGGCGCTGCTGGTGTTCCGGGTGCCCTACGGCTTTGTCGCCAACCTCGGGGTGATCGCGCTGATGGGCATGATCCTGCGCAACTCGGTGATCCTGGTCGATCAGATCGAACAGGACGAGGACGCCGGCAAAAGTGAGTGGGAGGCCATCGTCGGCTCGACGGTGCGCCGTTTCCGTCCCATCACGTTGACCGCGGCGGCGGCGGTGCTGGCCATGATTCCGCTGACCCGGCAGGTGTTCTGGGGGCCGATGGCGGTGGCGATCATGGGCGGACTGATCGTCGCCACGGCGCTGACCTGCCTGTTCCTGCCGGCCCTGTATGCGGCGTGGTTCAGGGTGCAGGAGCCGGGCGTCGACTCCGGCGCCGAGGCGTAGAATCCTGCCCTTCCCCGCGCTGACGACAAATTAGAAGCTGCTAATATGCAATTTTTGGAGATAGCATGAATTACGAACAGGCCCGCTTCAACATGATCGAGCAACAGTTGCGTCCATGGAAGGTTCTGGACCCGAACGTGCTCGAAGAGTTGTTTCTGGTCAAGCGCGAGGAGTTCGTTCCGCCCGCCTATTCCGGGCTGGCATTTGCCGATACGGAGATTCCGCTGAGAGGGGGCGCGCGCGCCTCCATGTTTCCACCCAAAGTCGAAGCGCGCGCCCTGCAGGCGCTGGCGATGAAAAAGCACGAAAACGTGCTGGAAATCGGCACCGGTTCCGGCTACATGGCGGCCCTGCTGGGCACCCATGCCGACCATGTCTGGTCGATGGAAATCGATCCGCAACTGGCCGATACGGCGCGCGAGAACCTGCGGCGCGCCGGGGTGAGCAATGTAACGGTGGAAACCGGCAACGGTATGGCCGGCCTCGCCGCCCACGCGCCCTACGATGTCATCATGGTTTCGGGCGCCATGGCCGCCGTGTCCCCGGCATTGCTCGACCAGCTCAAGCCGGGGGGGCGCCTGTTCGCCATCGAG
This sequence comes from Sulfuritalea sp., assembly GCA_023229545.1. Classification (GTDB taxonomy): domain Bacteria; phylum Pseudomonadota; class Gammaproteobacteria; order Burkholderiales; family Rhodocyclaceae; genus Sulfuritalea. Next base: position 44,245 of record JALNZB010000012.1, read on the forward strand.
GGCGAAGCGCCGGCAATGGAAGCCGTGCTGTACACCCGGGTGGACAAGGATTTTCGTCGTCTGGCGATATTCGAAACCGTGGTGGCATTCTTGCAGGATTGCGGCCAGCCGCCGAAGTTCGCGTTCTGAGTCGATGCGCCAGATTTCCGCCTCCCAACTTCAGGAATGGCTAGCCGATTCAGCGCGGCCCCAGCCGGTGCTGCTCGATGTGCGCGAACCCTGGGAGTTCGAGGCCTGCCGCATTGCCGGCTCGCAATCCATGCCGATACGCGGCGTCCCGGCGCGTTATCACGAGCTCAAGCGCGACGACGATATCGTGATCATTTGTCACCATGGCGCGCGCAGCTTTCAGGCGGGAATGTTTCTGGAACAAATGGGCTTCGGCGGCATCATCAACCTGCAAGGCGGCGTCGCCGCCTGGGCGCGGGATGTCGATCCGTCGATGCCAACGTACTGACACGAAAATGAACGCGGAGTCCGCATGAGCACAAGAAAACTGCTTCCCCTGATGATCGCTGGTTGTCTGTCCGCCGGCGGGCTGGTCGAATTCGCCCATGGCGCCGACCTGATGGCGGTGTATCGCGACGCCATGGCCTACGACGCGCAATATGCGGCGGCGCGGGCCGCGCTTGAGGCCGGACGCGAGAAATTGCCGCAGGGTCGCGCCGGTTTGCTGCCGACGGTCGGCCTTGCCTCCAGCACGACATGGAACAAAGTTTCCACGACTCCCCGGGTGGCGGGATCCGCCGAGATGAACACGAACTACAACAACAGCGGCTGGACGGTCAGCCTTTCGCAGCCGCTGTTCCGCTGGCAGAACTGGGTGGCCTACACGCAGTCGGAACTCGCCGTGGCGCAGTCCGAAGCCCAGTTCGGGCTGGCGCGACAGGAACTGATCGTGCGTGCCGCGCAAGCCTATTTCGATGTGTTGCTGGCGCAGGATACGCTGGCAGTCGCGCAGGCGCAGAAGGTGGCCATTGCCGAACAGCTCGAATCGGCCAAGCGCAATTTCGAAGTCGGCACCGCGACGATCACGGATACGCATGAAGCCCAGGCGCGCCACGACCTCACCAGCGCGCAGGAAATTGCCGCCGAAAATGACCTGACCGTCAAGCGCCAGGTGCTGCGCTCGGTGATCGGCAAGGAGCCGGAAGGCCTGAAAAACCTCAAGCCAGGGGTGCAGTTGGCCCGTCCGCAACCGGATGACATCGGCAAGTGGGTGGAGATGGCCGAATCGGCCAGCGCCTCGGTGCGGATCTATCAGGCCCTGTTTGAAATCGCCACGCGCGAGGTCGAAAAGCAGCGCGCCGGGCATTATCCGACGCTGGACCTGGTGGCGACGCGAGGCCGCAATTCGGCCACCAACAGCTCGAGCGCTGGCTATGGCAGCGACAGCAATGCGAACACCATCGGCTTGCAGTTGTCGATTCCCATCTTCGCCGGCGGCGCAACCGCCTCCAAGGACAGCGAAGCCGTCGCGCTGAAGGAAAAGGCCGGCGCCGATCTCGAAAACGCGCGCCGCACGGCGGCGCTCAATGCGCGTCAGGCCTATCTGGGCGTGACCTCCGGCATGGCGCAGGTGAAGGCCTACGAAGCGGCGCTGACCTCGTCGCAGTCGGCGCTGGATTCGAACAAGCTCGGCTATGAAGTGGGCGTGCGCATCAACATCGATGTCCTGAATGCGCAGAGCCAGCTTTTCGACACCCGGCAGAAGCTGGCCAAGGCCCGGCTCGACACGCTGGCCTCGCTGCTCAAGCTGAAGGCCGCCGCCGGCAGCCTGGGCGAAGACGACGTCGCGGCGATCAACGCCCTGCTGGACTGACCAACTCGATCGTGCGTGCCGTCGCACCGCGATGGCGCTCGGCAAAGGCGCGCCCGGCCGCACTCATGCGTGTTCTGCTTTCGGCATTTGCCAGCAGGACATTGGCCTGAGTTGCCAGCTCGTCGGCGTCCGTGATCGGCAGCGCCGCACCACAGGCGACAGCCTCGCGCGCCACTTCGGCAAAATTTCGCGTTGACGGGCCGATCAGGATCGGCGTACCGCAGGCTGCCGCCTCGATCAGGTTCTGGCTGCCGAAATCGAGCAGGCTGCCGCCGATGAAGGCGGCATCGACCGAGGCGTACCAGGCGAACATCTCGCCCATGCTGTCGCCGATCAGCACGTGGGTGGACGCCGCAATCGGCAAGCTGTCGCTGCGCCGCTGCACCGCGAAGCCGCGCTGCATCGCCAGTCGCTCCACTTCGTCGAAACGCTGCGGATGGCGAGGCACGATGACCAGCAGCGCCGTCTCATCAGCGCCGACTCTCTGCCACGCATCGAGGATCAGGACTTCCTCGCCCTCGCGCGTGCTGGCCGCCAGCCATACCGACCGGTCGCCGTAGCCGGCGCGAAACTCGCGGGCCAGTTCAAGCTGCTCGCTCGGCGCCGCGATGTCGAACTTGATGTTGCCGGTGACGGCGACGTCGTGCGCACCGAGCGCTTCAAGACGCGCCGCGTCGTCGGTCGACTGTGCACCGACACCCGCCAGACCTTGCAGTGCTTCGCGCGCCAGGGCGGGGAAGCGTGCGTAACGCCGTTCCGAGCGTGCCGACAGGCGGGCGTTGACCAGCCACAGCCGCACACCGGTTTGCCGGCAGGCCGCAATCAGATTCGGCCACAGCTCGGTTTCCATGATGAGGCCGAACTGCGGTCGATAATGGCGCAGGAAACGTCGCATGGCCCAGGGGGTGTCGTAGGGCAGATAGATGCGCTCGACGCTGTCGCCGAACAGGGACTCGGATGTTTCGCGTCCGGTGGGGGTCATGTGGGTGAACAGGATGCGGTGGCCCGGATAGCACTCGCGCAGGGCGGCCACCAGCGGCTGCGCGGCGCGCGTCTCGCCGACCGACACGGCGTGCAGCCAAATAGTCGGTGCTGACGGAACGGCGTCAAATACGCCGAAGCGTTCCTTCCAGTGGCGAAGATATTCAGGCTGTTTACGCGCGCGCCAGAGCAGGTGCAGGACCGCCCAGGGCAACAGCGCGACGACGACAAGAGTGTAGATCAGGCGTGCCATCGGAGCAGTGGAATTGCTGCCGCGAGCACGGCGTCGACGCTCGGCGGCTGGCCGCGCGCGCCGAGGTTGACGGTCGGCGTACTTGCAAGTACGCCGGTCAGCGCCGGATCGGAGGCGCAGAATAGCGCCAGCGTCGGTCGCCCCAAAGCCGCCGCGAGATGAACGAGGCCGGTATCGACGCCGACCACGATGCGCGCCGCCGCAATCATTTCAGCGAGGTCCTTAAGGCCGAGCGGCGCCACGGCAATGGCATCGGGAATGGCTAGCGCGAGTTGCTCGGCACGTTTGCGCTCGCTCGCGCTGCCCGCCGGCAGCAGGCAGGCGATGCCTTGTTCGTGCAGGGCACGGCCGAGCGCGATCCAGCGTTCCTCCGGCCACAACTTGTCGTCGCGCGAAGTCGCGGTAAGCAGTATCGCGTTCGGCTTGTTGAAAGTCGGCGCTGATGAAGCGGCGATGCCATAGTCCGGCGCACCATCGAGCGTGTAGCCGGCGGCCAGTGCGGCAAGCTGGCGGTTGCGCAGGACGGCGTGAAGATTCTTCGGCACGCTGAAGGTGGCATCGTAAAAGTGCGCCGCCAGCGGTTCGCGCGCCGACCCGGCGGCGTATCCGCAACGCTTGCCGCGCGCCATGCGGGCGATCAGCGCGCTTTTCAGCAAGCCCTGGGTGTCTATGACCAGATCGTATATTTCCGCCCGCAGCGCTGCGCGGAAAGCGCGAATCTCGTGCCATGTTACGGACGAGAATGGCGACTGGCGCCAGCGCCTGAGCGCGACCGGGATGACGCGACCGAGTCCGGGGTGGAGTCGAGGAATATCGACAAAGGCCTCCTCGACGATCCAGTCGATCCTCGCTTCGGGATAGTTGCGGCGCAGGTCGGTGACGACCGGCAGGTTGTGCACCACGTCGCCAAGGGAGGATGTTTTGATGAGAAGAATGCGCATCGGTGGGAGCGGGATGACGCCTTGCGCCGTAAAATGCATCCAACCGCAATTATAGCTGCCCATGACTTCAGACGACCGCCAGCCCCTTTCCGCCGTCCTGATTACCAGGAACGCCGCCAGCCAACTCGCCGAGTGCCTCGCCAGTCTGGCGTTCTGCGACGAAATCCTCGTCGTCGATTCCGCCAGCGAAGACGCCACGGTGGAGATTGCCGAACGCCACGGCGCGCGGGTTATTCAATCCGAGTGGCGCGGTTTCGGGCCGCAGAAGCAGTTTGCGGTCGAGCAGGCAAAGCACGACTGGGTGCTCTGCATCGATGCCGACGAGCGGGTGAGTGAGCGCTTGCGGCAGAGCATCGTCGCCGCTCCGTCAGCGCCGACCTTCAGCGCTTGGCGTTTCGCCCGCTGCAACCGTTTCATGGGCCGCTACCTGCGCCACGGCGAAGGCTACCCGGACTGGAGCCTGCGCCTTTTCGACCGGCGCCATGCGCGCTGGTCGGACGATGCGGTGCACGAAAAGGTGATCGCCGCCGGAGAAATCGGCACTCTGCCCGGCGACCTGCTGCATGACTCGGCCGAAACGCTGGACAGCTATCTCGCCAAGCAAAACCGTTACACCACGCTGGCCGCGCAAGCGGCGCTGGCCGCCGGTTGCCGGGCAAGCGTGGCGCAACTGCTGTTGTCGCCGCTACTGCGCTTCATCAAGTTCTACCTGCTGCGACGCGGATTTCTGGACGGCCTGCCGGGGCTGGTGCATATCCTCGTCGGCTGCCAGAACAGCTTCTTCAAGTATGCGAAAATGCTGGCTTTTCAGAGAGACGGCCAATGAAAGTTCTGCTTACCGGCGCCGCCGGTTTTATCGGCATGCATGTCTGCGAGCGCCTGCTGGCGCGCGGCGACGAGGTGATCGGGGTGGACAACCTCAACGACTACTACGACGTGGCCTTGAAGGAGGCGCGTCTGGCGCGGCTCACGCCCAATCCGCGCTTCAGGCTTTCCCGACTGGATATCGCCGACCGGGATGGCATTGCCGCCCTGTTCGCCAGTGAGCGCCCGCAGCGCGTCATCAATCTGGCGGCGCAGGCCGGCGTGCGCTACTCGCTGCAAAATCCGCACGCCTATGTCGACAGCAACGTCGTCGGCTTTGTCAATATTCTTGAAGGCTGCCGCCACAGCGGCGTCGAGCACTTCGTCTATGCCAGCAGTTCCAGCATCTACGGCGGCAACGAGCGCTTGCCGTTTTCGGAACACGACAACGTCGATCATCCGGTCAGCATCTATGCCGCGACCAAGAAGTCCAACGAGTTGATGGCCCACACCTACAGCCATTTGTTCAATGTGCCGACCACCGGACTGCGCTTCTTCACCGTGTATGGGCCGTGGGGCCGACCCGACATGGCCCTGTTTCTGTTTACCAAGGCCATCCTCGAAGACCGTCCGATCGATGTCTTCAACCACGGCAAAATGCGGCGCGACTTCACCTACATCGACGACATCGCCGAAGGCGTGATCCGCGTCCTCGACCGTCCGCCGCAGGCCAATCCCGACTTCGACAAGCAGGTGCCCGATCCGGCGACCAGTTGGGCGCCGTACCGCGTGTTCAACGTCGGCAACAACCAGCCGGTCGAACTGATGGCCTATGTCGATGCGCTGGAACAGGCGTTGGGCAAAAAGGCGACGCGGAACTTTCTGCCCTTGCAGGATGGCGACGTGCCGGCGACTTACGCCGATACCACCGAGCTCAACCGCGTCACCGGCTTTGTACCCAAGACGCCAGTGGTCGACGGCGTGCGCCGCTTTGTCGATTGGTACCGGAGTTACATGAATGCCTGAGTCGCGGCTGGTCCCTGTTGTTCTCAGCGGCGGTTCTGGCACGCGCCTGTGGCCGGTGTCGCGCGAGAAGCATCCGAAGCAGTTGCAGCCTTTGCTGGGCGGCGAGAGCTTGTTGCAAAACACCCTGCGGCGCCTGCAAGGCTTGCCGCTGGGGACGCCGATCGTTGTCAGCAACCAGGAATATCGCTTCATCACCGCCGAGCAATTGCGCCAGCTCGGGCTGGCGGACTGGACGCTACTGCTGGAGCCCGCCGGTCGCAATACCGCTCCGGCGCTGACGGTCGCCGCGCTTTATGCTATTCGCGATGGCGCCGATCCGGTGTTGCTGGCGACTCCGGCGGATCACCATATCCGCCATGTCGGCGCGTTCAGGCAGGCCGTGCTGCGCGGGTTGCCGGAGGCGGAGAACGGCGCCGTGGTGACTTTCGGCATCGTCCCCGATCGCCCCGAAACCGGCTTCGGCTATATCGAGTCAAGAGTCGGCGCTGATGGCACGGCGCCTGGGGCGCCCATGGACCTGCTGGCTTTCCGCGAGAAGCCGGATGCGGCGACGGCACAGACCTATGTGGCCGGCGGCAGACACTTCTGGAACAGCGGCATTTTCATGTTGCGCGCGTCGGTGTGGCTCAAGGCCATCGGCCACTTCGCGCCGGAGATTCTGGCGGCCTGTCGCAAGGCAGTCGACGGCGCGCAGGACGATGGCGATTTCGTGCGGCTCGACGCGGTGGCCTTCGCCGCATCCCCCGCCGATTCCATTGACTATGCGGTGATGGAAAAGCTTCCCGCCGCCAGCGAACTCGATATCCCCTGCCGCGTGGTTCCTCTCGCTGTCGGCTGGTCGGATGTCGGCGCCTGGGACGCGCTGTGGCAAGCCATCGACCGCGACACCGATGACAATGCTATCAGGGGCGATGTCTGGCTGGAGGATTCGCACGGCAACCTGGTGATCGCCGAACATGGCCTCGTCGCCTGCATTGGCTGCGAGGACATGGTGGTGGTGGAAACGGCGGATGCCGTGCTGATCGCGCCCAAGTCCCGCACGCAGGAGGTAAAACGCATCGTCAGCCGCCTCAAGGCGGCCGGTCGCAGCGAAGCCGATCTGCATCGCAAGGTGCATCGGCCCTGGGGCTGGTACGACGGCATCGACAGCGGCGAGCGGTTTCAGGTCAAGCGCATCGTGGTCAGCCCCGGCGCCATCCTTTCGCTGCAAATGCACCACCATCGCGCCGAGCACTGGGTGGTGGTACGCGGCACCGCCAGGGTTACCCGCGGCGAAGAAATCATCCTGCTCGGCGAGAACGAATCGACCTACATTCCGCTCGGCGTCAAGCATCGCCTGGAAAACCCCGGCCAGATACCGCTCGAAATCATCGAGGTACAGTCGGGCAGTTATCTGGGCGAGGATGATATCGTGCGCTTTGAAGACAACTACGGACGCCAGCAATGACCCATAAAATCGCGCTGATTACCGGCATCACCGGCCAGGACGTCGCCTATCTCGCCGAATTTCTGCTCGACAAGGGCTACGACGTGCACGGCATCAAGCGCCGCACCTCGCTGTTCAATACCGATCGCATCGATCACCTGTATCAGGACCCGCACGAGAAGAACCGGCGATTCAGCCTGCATCACGGCGACATGACCGACAGTTCGAGCCTGGTGCGCATCATCCAGCAGACGCAACCCGACGAAATCTACAATCTTGCTGCGCAAAGCCATGTCGCCGTGAGCTTCGAGGAGCCCGAGTACACCGCCAATTCCGATGCGCTGGGCGCCCTGCGCGTGCTTGAGGCCATCCGCATCCTCGGCATGGAGAAAAAGACCCGCTTCTACCAAGCCAGCACGTCCGAGCTCTTCGGTCTGGTGCAGGAAACGCCGCAAAAGGAAACCACGCCCTTCTATCCGCGCAGTCCCTACGCGGTGGCCAAGCTCTATGCCTACTGGATCACGGTGAATTACCGCGAGGCCTATGGCATGTATGCCTGCAATGGCATTTTGTTCAACCACGAGTCGCCGATTCGCGGCGAGACCTTCGTCACGCGCAAGATCACCCGCGCCCTGGCGCGCATCAAGCTCGGCTTGCAGGATTGCCTGTTTCTCGGCAATCTGGATGCAAAGCGCGACTGGGGTCATGCCCGCGACTACATCGAGATGCAGTGGCTGATGTTGCAACAGGATCATGCCGAGGATTTCGTCATCGCCACCGGCGTGCAATACAGCGTGCGCGATTTCGTCAACGCGGCGGCAGCCGAGATCGGCATTGCGGTCGAATGGCGCGGTAAGGGCGTGGACGAAAAGGGCTACGACGCGCAAGGCAAATGCATCGTTCAGGTCGACCCGCGCTACTTCCGGCCGACCGAAGTCGAAACGCTATTGGGCGACGCGACCAAGGCGCGTGAAAAACTGGGATGGACACCGAAGATCACCTTCGCCGAACTCGTCGCCGAAATGGTGAGGGAAGATCTCAAGGCGGCAGAGCGCGACGAGCTGATCAAGAAGCATGGCTACCAGGCCATGGATCGTCACGAATGATGGATAGATGATGGAAACTGCGGCGAAGATATACGTTGCCGGCCACCGCGGCATGGTGGGTTCCGCGCTGGTTCGCCGCTTGCAGCAAGCCGGCTACGACAATATCCTCACCCGCACCCATGCCGAACTGGATCTGCTGAATCAGGCCGCGACACAGGCTTTTCTGGCGCAGGAAAGACCCGATTTCATTTTCATCGCCGCCGCCATCGTCGGCGGCATAAATGCCAACAACACGTTGCGCGCCGACTTCATCTACCAGAACCTGATGGTCGAGGCCAACCTGATCCACGGCGCATGGCTCGCCGGCGTTCAGCGTCTGTGTTTCCTCGGCTCGAGCTGCATTTATCCGCGCGACTGCCCGCAGCCGATCAGGGAAGACTATCTGCTTACCGGTCCGCTGGAGCAGACCAACGAGCCCTATGCGGTCGCCAAGATTGCCGGCATCAAGCTGTGCGAAAGCTACAATCGTCAGCACGGCACACGCTACTTCTCGGTCATGCCCACCAACTTGTACGGCCCCAACGATCACTACGATCTGGCGAAAAGCCACGTGCTGCCGGCGCTGATTCGCAAGGCGCATGAAGCGAAGCGGCGTGGCGACAGCGAACTCGTGGTGTGGGGCAGCGGCACGCCGAGGCGAGAGTTTCTTTATGTCGATGACCTGGCGGACGCCTGCGTCTTTCTCATGGAACAGGGTGTCGCCGACGGCTTCTACAACATCGGCGTCGGCGAGGATGTGACGATTCGCCAACTCGCCGAATCCGTTATGTCCGTGACCGGATTCACGGGCAATATCGTGTTCGACTCCACCAAGCCGGACGGTACGCCGCGCAAACTGCTCGATGTCAGTCGTCTGAGCGGGATCGGCTGGCGCGCGCGTACCCCGCTGCGCGAAGGCATCGCGCTGGCCTACAAGGATTTTCTGGCGCGGCATGCCGGCTGACAGTCGTCACCCACGCAAGTTGTTGCGACGTTTTCTGGACCTGTTATTCACGCTGATTGTCTCGGCAGCGGTCTCGCCGGCATTCGTCGTGGCGGCGGAATCTCCCGCCCTGATACTGGCCGAGCGCTATCGCGGCGATATCGATGTTTCGCGCTACTGGGTCAGCGAAAAACTCGACGGCGTGCGCGCCAGTTGGGATGGCAAGAATCTCCGGTTTCGCAGCGGCAACCCGGCCCCCGCCCCGAAGTGGTTTCTCGACGCCTTGTCCCGCCAGCCGCTGGATGGCGAACTCTGGCTCGGGCGCGGCACTTTCGATCAACTCTCGGCCATCGTCCGCCGCCAGTTGCCTGACGATGCCGAATGGCGGCGCGTGCGTTACATGATTTTTGAATTGCCGAACGCTCCCGGCAGCTTTACCGACCGCGTCGAACAGATCAAGGCCATTACCGCCGCCGCGAATTTACCTTGGCTGCAAGCCGTTCCTCAATTCCGTTTGCCCGATGCGGTCGCGCTGCAGAAGAAGCTGCGCGATATTGTCCGTAGCGGCGGCGAAGGCCTGATGCTTCATCGCGACGATGCCGTCTATGAAACCGGTCGTTCCAGCGCCTTGCTCAAGGTGACGCCGTGGCAGGATGCCGAAGCGACCGTGGTCGCCCATCTGCCGGGCCAAGGCAAATACATCGGCATGGTCGGCGCGCTGCGCATGGAATTGCCCGACGGTCGTCGCTTCGCCCTGGGCAGCGGTCTGACCGACGCCCTGCGCCGCAACCCGCCGCCGGCGGGTGCGCTCATCACCTACCGCTATCGCGAACTCACGCCCAACGGCATGCCGCGCTTTCCGAGGTATCTGCGGGTGCGTGAGCCGCTTTGACGGCGCCTCCAGCGCATTACACCGTCAGCATTGCTCCCACGGCAGGCCTTCAAAGCGCCAGCCATTCATCGAACCGCGATGATGGGTGTCGTCGAGTTCGCCCTCGAAACCGAACAGCACGTTGAATACCTGCGTGAAGCCAGCGGCTTCGAGCGCATGGCCGGCGTCGACCGAACGATTGCCGCTGCGGCAGATCAGCACCACGGGGCGATCGCCCGAATGTCCGGCAAGCTTTTTCACTTCACCGGCAAAGTGGGGGTTGACTTCCCAGTCGGGGCCGTCATTCCATGACACATGGCTGACGCCGGCGGGATGGCCGACGAAGAAGAATTCCATTTCGCTGCGGCAATCGACGAACAGCGCTTTGGGATTGTCGCGAAGAAACTGGGCGGCTTCTTTGGGGGTCAGATGTTCCATGATGTTCTCCGATCGGATTCCAGTGATGGAACGGCCATTGTAGCGAAGCGCGTTATAGCGAGCCGATGAATTCCATTTTTGGCGTCCACCCATCACCAGAGCGAGGCAAGTCAAACATCAAGGAAGGCATGGCCGACCGGCGAGGCGGAGTTCCCGGCAGGCAGGGTCTGGTTCGGCGGCAAACCGGATGGATGATAAAATCCGCGTCAATTCAAGCGCTTCCTATCTTCCTATGCAACCCGACCGCAGCACTGAATTGCGCGAACTGCTCGCGCAACGCATTCTCATTCTCGATGGCGCCATGGGCACCATGGTGCAGCGCCACGGCCTGACCGAGGCCGACTACCGCGGGTCGCGGTTTGCGGATCATGCGCACGACCTCAAGGGCAACAACGATCTGCTGGTGCTGACGCGGCCTGACGTGATCGGCGGCATCCATGCCGAGTACCTCGAAGCCGGCGCCGATATCCTTGAGACCTGCACCTTCAACTCGACCGCTGTTTCGCAGGCCGACTACAAGCTCGAAGCCCTGGTCTACGAGCTGAACTTCGAAGGTGCGAAGCTGGCGCGCGAAACCGCCGACAGATTCTCGACGCCCGACAAGCCGCGCTTCGTCGCCGGCGTAATGGGGCCGACCTCGCGCACGGCGTCGCTGTCGCCCGACGTGAATGATCCCGGCGCGCGCAACATCACTTTTGACGCCCTGGTGGCCGACTACGTCGAGGCCGCGCGCGGCCTGACGACCGGTGGCGCCGACATCCTGCTGGTCGAAACCATTTTCGACACGCTCAATGCCAAGGCCGCCCTGTTCGCCATCGAGAAGTATTTCGATGAAGCGGGCCGGCGCTGGCCGCTGATGATTTCCGGCACCATCACCGATGCTTCCGGGCGCACGCTTTCCGGACAGACGGTCGAGGCGTTCTGGAATTCGCTGCGCCATGCGCGACCGATTTCCTTCGGCCTCAACTGCGCGCTCGGCGCCAGGGAGTTGCGCCAGCATGTCGAGGAGTTGTCGAAACTTTGCGACTGCTTCGTCTCCGCGCATCCCAACGCCGGGCTGCCGAATGCCTTCGGTGGCTATGACGAAATGCCGCAAATGCTGGCCGATGAAATCGCCGAGTGGAGCAGGGCTGGCATCATCAACATCGCCGGCGGCTGCTGCGGCACATCGCCGGATCACATTCGCGCCATTGCCGAAGCACTGAAGAATTCAAAACCTCGCCGTCCCGCCAGTGCCGACTTTTCATTGCGCCTCGCCGGCCTGGAAGCCTTCAACATCGGCGACGACAGCTTGTTCGTCAACGTCGGCGAGCGCACCAACGTCACCGGCTCAAAAGCTTTCGCCCGCATGATCCTCGAAAGCCGCTTCGACGACGCGCTGGCGGTGGCGCGACAGCAAGTCGAAAACGGCGCGCAGGTGGTCGACATCAACATGGACGAGGCCATGCTCGATTCGCAGGCGGCGATGGTGCGCTTCCTGCATCTGGTCGGCTCCGAACCGGACATCTGCAAGGTGCCGCTGATGCTCGACAGCTCGAAATGGGCGGTGATCGAGGCGGGCTTGAAATGCATTCAGGGCAAGGGCATCGTCAATTCCATTTCGATGAAGGAAGGCGAAACGAAGTTCCTCGAACAGGCGCGTCTGGCGCGGCGTTACGGCGCGGCGGTGATCGTCATGGCCTTCGACGAGCAGGGTCAGGCCGATACCTATGAGCGCAAGATCGGCATCTGCCGGCGTGCCTATGACGTGTTGCTGGCCGACGGCTTTCCGGCCGAGGACATCATCTTCGACCCGAATGTTTTTGCCATAGCCACCGGCATTCCCGAGCACGACAACTACGCCGTGGATTTCATCAACGCGACGGCGTGGATCAAGGCCAACCTGCCGCATGCGCGAATTTCCGGCGGCATCTCGAACGTGAGTTTCAGCTTCCGCGGCAACGAGGCGGTGCGCGAGGCGATTCACACCGTCTTCCTCTATCACGCGGTCAAGGCCGGGCTCACCATGGGCATCGTCAATGCCGGCCAGCTCGGCGTGTACGACGATCTGGCGCCCGAGCTGCGCGAGAAGGTCGAGGATGTCGTGCTCAATCGAAAAGTCGGCGCTGGCGATGCGCTGATCGAACTGGCGACGCGGGTCAAGGGTCAGGCGAAAGAGCAGGTGGTCGATCTGGCCTGGCGTCAATGGCCGGTGGGTAAGCGGCTCGAACATGCGATGGTGAAGGGCATTACCGAGTTTGTCGTGGCGGACACCGAGGAGTGCCGCGCCGCTTTGTTTGCCGAAGGGAAGCCACCTTTGTCGGTGATCGAAGGGCCGCTGATGAACGGCATGAACGTGGTCGGCGACCTGTTCGGCGCCGGCAAGATGTTTCTGCCGCAGGTGGTCAAGTCGGCGCGCGTCATGAAGCAGGCCGTGGCGCACCTGATCCCCTATGTCGAAGAGGAAAAGAAGCGCACCGGTTCGACTTCGAAGGGCCGCATCGTGATTGCCACGGTGAAGGGCGATGTCCATGACATCGGCAAGAACATCGTCGGCGTGGTGCTCGGCTGCAACGGCTACGAGGTCATCGACCTCGGCGTCATGGTCGCCGCCGACAAGATACTCAACGCGGCAAAGGAACACGGCGCGCAGGCCATTGGCCTTTCCGGCCTGATTACGCCCTCGCTGGAGGAGATGAGTTACATTGCCGGCGAAATGCAGCGCCAGGGGCTGACCGTGCCGCTGTTGATCGGCGGCGCGACGACCTCGCGCGCCCACACCGCGATCAAGATCGCGCCGAACTATGCCGGGCCGGTGGTGTATGTGCCGGACGCCTCGCGCGCCGTCGGCGTTGTCACCAAACTGCTGTCCATCGACATGCGCGATGCCTACGTCGAGGAGATCGCCGCCGACTACGACAAGGTACGCGGCCAGCACGCGGCGAAGAAGGGCGTGGCGCTGGTCACGCTGCAAGCCGCCCGCGCCAACCGGTCGAAACTGACTTACCTTCCCGTGAAGCCGAAACAATCGGGCATCACGGTGCTGAAGAACCTCGATCTTGCCGTACTGGAAAAGTACATCGACTGGAGCCCCTTCTTCCAGACCTGGGATCTGTCGGGAAGCTATCCGGCAATTTTCGACGATGCCGTGGTCGGCGAAGCCGCGCGCAATGTCTTCAGCGATGGTCAGGCCATGCTGCAACAATTGATCGCCGAAAAATGGCTCAGCGCCAATGCGGTGTTCGGCCTTTTCCCAGCCAACGCCGTGGGCGACGACATCGAGTTCTATGCCGATGAATCGCGCAGCGCACCGCTGATGACCTGGCATGGCCTGCGCCAGCAACAGGAACGCCCGAGCGGCAAGGCGCAGCAGTGCCTGGCCGATTTCGTCGCTCCAGGAGTCGGCGCCGACGGTACGACGGATTACGCCGGCGCCTTCGCCGTCACCGCCGGCATCGGCATCGAGAAGAAGCTGACCGAGTTCGCCGCGCAGCACGACGACTACCGCGCCATTCTGCTCAAGTCGCTGGCCGACCGGCTGGCGGAAGCGGCTGCTGAATGGCTGCACCGCGAAGTACGCACCCGCTATTGGGGTTACGCTGCTGATGAGTCGTTCGACAGCGCGGCGCTGATCGCCGAAAAGTATTGCGGCATCCGCCCGGCGCCGGGTTATCCGGCCTGCCCCGATCACACCTCGAAGGGCGCGCTGTTCGATCTGCTCGACGCGCCGCAGAATGCAGGCATGAATCTCACCGAAAGCTACGCCATGACGCCCGCCGCCTCGGTCGCCGGCTTCTATCTGGCGCATCCCGAAGCGCGCTATTTCGCCGTCGGCAAGATCGGTCGCGACCAGTTGCAGGACTGGGCCGGACGGTGTGAAATGACGGTTCAGGAAGCCGAAAAATGGCTCGCCCCGCTGTTGTAATCCCGGAGAAATGGAATGACTGAAACCAATGAAAATCGCCTGAGCTTCGACGACGCTGTCGCCTTCGTCGAACAAAACAAGCGCGCGGCCTTCGCCGCGATGCCGGTTTTCGGCGACGACGATGACGACACCGCCGAGGCGGCGGAAGGCGCGCGCGTTTTCATCCTGATGCCAGGCGAAGATGAAGGCTGGATCCTGCGCTTCATCGCCGGGCCGTTTTTTGCCTCCGGCTTCGCCGCCCACGACATCATCCCCGCCGACGAAATTCCGGATCGCGTGCGCGAACTGCTGTTCATGCCGACGCGTTGCGAGGAAGACTGGCTGGACGACCAGATTCAGGTGCTGTTGGCCAAGCTGACGCAAGCCGCTGGCATCGGCGGGCAGATGCCCGATTACACGGCGCAGCCCGTCAAGGGCGCGTCATCGGAGGCGGTGTTTCCGGTGTCCTTCATCGGCTTGGATAAGCCTCATTGAGGGGAATAGTAGTTGACATATAACTCAGGTTTCGTTCTATAGTCCAAAATTGTGCCAAAAGAAAGCAGCCCGGTCGTCAAAAGTCGGAGCGTGCATGGTTGTTGCAAGCGTACTCAGGGGAAAAACACATGAAACGCCTTCTTTGCGGTAGCACCCTGCTCACCGCACTTGTGCTTTGTGCCCAGGCGAGCTGGGCACAGACACCGAAATTCACCATTCAGAGCTTTGAAGTCAGCGGCAATACGCTGCTGGCGCCTGAAGCGTTGCGCGCTACCGTGGCGCCCTTTACCGGTGAAGGCCGCGACATGGCGGACATCGGCAAAGCGGTCGAAGCCGTTCGCAGTGCCTACTCAGCGGCCGGCTATCCGGTGGTGCAGGTATTTCCGCCCGAGCAGAAGGCCAGTGGTGGAGTTATCACCCTGCGCGTGATCGAGGGCAAACTGAGCAAGATCAGCGTCGCCGGCAACAAGGCCTACGACGAAGCCAACATCCGTGCCAGCCTGCCGCCGCTCAAGGAGGGTGTCAGCCCGAACGCCGGCCAGGTCATTGCCGCCATCGTTCTCGCCAACGAGAACCCGGCCAAGCAGGTGGCGGTCAACTTTCAAGCCGGCGTGGCCGCCGGCGATGTCGACGCGCGCATCGATGTTACCGAGGACAAGGTCGAGAAGTACACGCTGACTTACGACAACTCGGGTTCGGTCGCCGCCGGTTACAACCGGGTGAGTCTGGCATATCAGAACGCCAACGTCGGCAACCGCGATCATATGTTGAGCCTGGGGCTCAGCACCACGGTGGAACATCCGCTCGACAGCGGTCTCAATGTCGTTGCCGCCTACCGTATTCCCTTCTACCAGTACGGCATCTCGCTTGATCTCATCGGTTCCTTTTCCGACAGCCGTACGCAGACTGCCCTGCCCGGAGGCAATGAATCGCTCAATTTCACCGGTCGCGGCACGTACCTTGGCACCCGCATCAATCAAGCGCTACCCAGCATAGGCGAATATCGCCACAAGCTGGTATACGGGCTGGACTACAAGGATTTTGCCAACGAGACTGAGACCGGCAACGGAGGGGTGCGCAGCAACCAGGGTACTGTGACATCCACGCCCTTGAGCGTTGCCTACATCGCCCAGGCGGCGACCCCGAACTACCAGGCGGGCGGCAGCGTCACCTATGCGAGCAACGTCGGTTTTGGTTTGCACAGTACCGACAAACACTACAACGACGACACCATGGGTGCCCCGGTCAACTGGGCCGCCTGGCGTGTTTCGGCTTCTGTGGGCGTGCCGCTGCCCGAAGACTGGCAGCTTCGCGCCGCCGCCAACGCGCAATTCACCGATCATCGCCTAGTCAATGCCGAGCGCTTTGGCATCGGTGGCGCCAGTTCCGTGCGCGGCTATGCCGAACGCGCCGTCACGGGCGACTCGGGCTACACAGCAAATCTCGAACTCTACACGCCTGATTTCGGCAAGCATTTCACCGACAACATCAAGGCCCGCGGCCTGTTGTTCTTCGATCACGGCGTGGTACGGCAAACCCACAACGAACAAACCGGCGCGGGGCTGCCTCCTCTCGCGCTGGTAAGCGTCGGTCTGGGCTTGCGCCTGACCTACGCCAAGGACCTGACAGTGAAGGCCGACGTGGGCTTTAGCCAAACGCCCCAGGCCAAGCAAAACGGCAACCCGATTGCGACCATGCTTGCACGTCAGAGCTTTGGATTGAAGCCCGACAACGACCGCTGGGGTCTGCACGTCTCGGCCAACTACACGTTCTAACGAATTTCGCGGAGACTGTCATGCAAAGCATGAATAAGATTTCGGCCCGTTTGGCCGTGTTCAAGAAAAAAGCCCTGTGTCTTGCTTTTGCCGCCGTCTTCGCGCAGCCGGCGCTAGCCAACCCGGTCGGTCCGAATGTCGCCGCCGGCAGCGCTACTTTTGCCACCAACGGCAATACGCTCACCGTCACCAACAGTCCCGGCACCGTCATCAACTGGCAGCAGTTCAACATAAATCAGAACGAAACCACCCGTTTTGCCCAGCAGTCGGCGCAATCCGCGGTGCTGAACCGCATCGGCGGTCAGAACGCGAGCCAGATTCTCGGCACCTTGACCTCCAATGGGCGCGTCTATCTTGTGAACCCCAATGGCGTGATGTTCGGCCAGGGCGCGGTGATCGATGTGGCCGGGTTGATCGTTTCCAGCTTGAACCTGTCGGATGCCAACTTTCTTGCCAACAAGCTGATATTCAATGGCGGCGGCTTTGGCGCCGTGACGAATCTCGGCACCATCACTACGCCGCTGGGCGGCAGCGTCTATCTGATCGGCAGCAACGTCGGCAACCAAGGCGTTATCACCAGTCCGCAAGGCCAGGTTCTGCTCGCCGCCGGTAGCAGCGTCAGTTTGATCGACAGCGCCGGCCCCGAGCTTTCCGTTACCCTCACCGCCAACGGCAACAAGGCCGTCAACCTCGGCACCATCACCGCCGCCGGCGGACACATCGACATGTTCGGCGCTCTCATTGAACAGGCGGGTGTTCTGCGTGCCGACAGCGCGACAGTGGATGCCGCCGGCAACATCACCCTCAAGGCCACGCAAAGCACCACGGTGTCGGGCGAAATCAGCGCCACCAACAGCGTCGGCAGCGGCGGCAAGGTGCAGGTGCTGGGCGATCAGGTGGCGCTGACATCCACCGCAAAGATTGATGCTTCAGGAGTCGGCGCTGCTGGCACGGCGCTGATCGGCGGCGACTACAAAGGCGGGAACGCGGCAGTGCAAAACGCCACGCTGACCACCCTTGCCGCTGGCGCCACGATCAAGGCCGACGGTCTGGACAGCGGCAACGGTGGCAGAGTCATCATCTGGTCCGATGACAAGACAGTATTCGACGGCTTCATCTCCGCCCGTGGCGGGGCGAATGGCGGCGATGGCGGCTTCGTTGAGACTTCCGGCAAGAGGGCGCTGTCCGTTGCCGGCCAAGTCAATACCCTGGCGCCCAAGGGAAAGACCGGCATGTGGTTGCTCGATCCGACGTCCTACTGCCTGGGGATTGCCTCGGGTTGCGGGATCGACTATAGCGCCGCTTCACTGGCAGCTATGCTCAATGGCTCGGATGTGACCCTGGACGCATCCGATTACATCAGCGTAGTGGCGCTTGATTTTGGTTCGGAGGGCTTCACGCGCTGGAACCCCACGCTGATCCTGAAGGCTCCGGCCATATCTTTGGCGCGTGATACGGCTCCGTTTGCCGTCAATGGCGTTTCCTCAAACAATTCGCCACTTAACCTGGAGGTCTATGCCTCCGGCACCTCGGCCTCTTTTCCGAGCAACTCGGGCAAGATCATTGTGAACGGCGATATTGTGGTGGGCAATTCGTCTGTCGGTGGAGACCTGCTCATGAAGGCCGACAGTGCGATCGAGTTTGCCAACACGCACGCGTCATTTCCCATTTCGCTCATAAGCTCTTCGGGAGGTTTTATGGGAGGTCCTACGGGAGGTCCTGGATGGCCTAGCGGCGAGCTTATATTGGCCGCCCCAATCATCGCGCTCAATAACTCTGGTGCCGGCCCCAGCAATGTCGGTGTGAATTTTGGGACGGTTGCTGGCGGCAACGGAGGCTTCTATGTTGCTACGGATCGCCTCAGTGGCACGGGCCGTTTTGACGGCGAGGTGCGCAGGCTTTTCATAGGCACCTACAGTTCGGGACGGGACATCTATCTGGGATATGGCACGAGCGAAGCAGTCTGCGGATCGGCCTTGTGCATCACGAACCAGTTTGCCGGAGGGGGATCAGGCCTGACGCCATACCTTGCCGTAGGTACAGCCGGCATCATGGCCGCGAGTCCCTTCGCCGCGACGGCTGCCGGGCTGCCTGAGAGTGGCGCCATTAACGATATGTCCGACCCGGACTGGGTGGCCGGCTTGTTAAAACAAGTGTTTACCGTCAATGCGCCACCCACCGGCAACCTCTATATCGGCGGCAGCAGTTCGTGGAACGTGTCGTCGAAAAACGGCTTTGGTATTTATGCTAAGGACATTACTGTCAACTCCGGGCATCACATCAACGCTGCCGGCTGGAGTTCTTCTGATGGCGATTATCCGCTGATGTTGGTGGCGACCAACAGGTTCATCAATTTGGGTGAGGGCGTGATCAACCAGCCTGCTGGCAAGAGTTGGGGCATCCTGGTCGGCAATCTCGCGGGTAGCACCTTCGGCACGTTCGCGGCGGATGCAAAGACAATGACCTTCCGCGACGCGTTGGTGACGGATTTTTCTGCGTCGAGCAACACGAATGTCATTATCGACCTGAATCTCACGACATCGGATGGCTTGTGTTCGTCCAACCCTTCCGCCTGTCTGGTGCCCGAAAATCCGATCAAGAGTCTCGATGATCAAACCGCCAACAATCTCCTGGCACCATTCGACAGCACTGCAATAGGTTCGTTGACCTTCGCTGCGAACCTCAATGTCATCACCGGAAGCGCCACGAAGGCAGATACGAGTCAGACAGGGACGACGATGACGGCCAAAGGGGTGCTGACCGTTGCTGCTGGTGGCAAGGACAACGACAAGAAGAAGAAAGACGACGTCAAACGCGAGCGCCAGGAAACCCGTGCCGCCGAGGAGCGCAAATCGTCCACCGAGCTGAAGCGCGAGGCGCAAGAGGCGCGTGCCGAGGCGAAGAAACTCGACGGCGAAGCCAAAAAGACCGCCGCTGAAAGCAAGAAGTTTGAGGTAGAGGCCAAGAAAGCCG
This sequence comes from Sulfuritalea sp., assembly GCA_023229545.1. GTDB lineage: Bacteria > Pseudomonadota > Gammaproteobacteria > Burkholderiales > Rhodocyclaceae > Sulfuritalea. Next base: position 63,961 of record JALNZB010000012.1, read on the forward strand.
AAGGCGAGCAAAAGAAGGCGGAGGTCGAACACAAGCGCGCCGAGACCGAGGCCAAGAAGGCCGAAGAGAGCGGCAAGAAAGCCGACGCCGAAGCCAAGCAGCACGATGGCGAGGCCAAGCAGGCCGCCAACGAAGCGAAGAGCGCCAAGTCGGTCGATGCCAAAGTAGCCGCTGAAGCCCGGAAAGCGGAAGCCGAGGGCAAGAAAGCCGATGCGGAAGGCCGCAAGACAGAAGCCGAGAGCAAGACAGTAGTCGCGGAAGGCAAGAAGCTCGAAGTCGAGCACAAACGCGCCGACAGCGAAGCCAAGCACACGGAGGCCGAACACAAGCGCGTCGAGTCCGAATCCAAACAGGCTGAATCCAGCTCGAAGAAGGCCGAGGCGGAGCACAAGCTCGCCGTGGCCGAGGCCAAAGAGGCGAAGACACCGCAGCAGAAGGTTGCTGCCGAGAAGCGCGCCGAGGACAAGCGCGTCGAAGCCATTCAGGAGAAGGCCAAGGCCGAGGTGAAGAAGGAACACGCCGAAGTCAAGAAGGCCGAGGTCGAGGCGAAGAAAGCCGAATCCGAACAGAAGAAGACGGAGTCCGACTCGAAGAAGATCGAGGCGGAATCAAAGCGGGCCGAAGTCGACTCCAGGAAGTCCGAATCGCAAGCCAAAAAGTCCGAAGCCGACGGCAAGCGTGCCGAGGCGGATTCTGCCAAGGCCAAGCAGGCAGGCAAGGGCGACGACCAGAAGAAAGCCGAACTCAAGAAGGCCGGCGCCGAGAAGAAACAAGTCGAGCAAGAGAAGAAAGCCCAGGCCAAGAAGGTTGAATCCGAGAAGAAGCAGACTGAGGCCGATGGCAAGAAGCGCGAAGCCGAACAGAAGAAGGCCCAGGCTGAACAAAAGAAGCTCGTGGCCGAGAAGAAGCAGGCCGAACGCCGCGAGAAGGCCGTGAAATCTTTCGCCAAGACTTCGGTGGCGTCCATGGCGCCGGAACGGCTCGCCCAGGTGATCGCCATGCGCCATGAGCACAAGACCGAGTCGTTCAAGCCAGCCTTGAACATCCTCGAGCGCAACCCGGCGGCGGCGAACCTGCCCGCCTGCGGCAGCGGCGGCGGAGATGTCTGTGCTCCGGCAAAGGTCACTGCTCAGCAGGTAGCGCAACAGATCGCTCAGATCCCTGCGCCGCGCATCCCGAAGGTGTCTTTCCTGCCGCAAATCGAGCGCAAGATCGCCATCGTGGTGGCCATCAACAATTACAAGGACCGCGGGATTCCTTCGCTTGAATCAGCCGTACCTGACGGTGATGCAGTCGGCAAGTTGATGCAGGACAAGCTGGGTTACGACGTGCGCGTGATCCACGATGCCGGCAAGGCCGATATCGTCAAGGCACTCAACGCGGTGGGACGCGAGGTCGGCCCCAATGACAGCGTGACGGTGTATTACGCCGGCCACGGCTATCAAATGGATGGTAAATCCGGCGGACCCGGCGAGGGCTACTGGATTCCGGCCGATGGCTCGTCCAAGGAACCTTCAAACTGGATTTCCAACAGCGATGTCTCCAAGCTGCTGGCCAACATTCCGGCCAAGCAGGTGATGCTGGTATCCGATAGTTGCTACTCGGGCGCCTTCACCAAAGAACAGAAGATCACCGCATCGGTGTCCGCCGATCCGGCCCAGATTCTGGCCAAGCGTAGCGTAGTGGTGATGTCCTCGGGCGGTGAAGAGCCGGTCTCGGACGAAGGCAAGGAGGGTCACTCGATCTTCGCCTGGAGCCTGATGAATTCGATGAAGAACGTTGATAAGTTCGATACCGGCAGCAAGCTCTACGAGGGCGTTCGCAAGCAGGTGATCGAGGAGTTCCCGCAGGTACCGCAATACGGTGCGGCAACTTCCGCCGGACATGTTCAGGGCGGTGACTATCTGTTCGAGGCCCGGCGCTATTGATCGGGGCAGAAAGCTATTCACCCCGGCGAAGGCCGGGGTGACGCATCAGACCCCCCAGACCACCGGCTTCTTCTTTTTCAGCGACCACTCCAGCAGTTCCAGCAGTGGCACGGCGCGTTGCGCCAAGGTCACGAAGGGACGCGAATTCTGCGCCGTCCCGTCACCGCCGACTTTCTCGGTTTGCGGCAGGTCTTCTTCCTGCAAACCGGCGCGCTGCTGCTTGTCCTCTTCAATCGCGGCCTTGAGTCGGGCTATCGCTGCGGGCAATTGCTCGACGGTGACGATGCCCTTGTCGCTCGCGTCCTTGCCCATGATTTCCATCATGCGCTTGGCGACATCGCCGAACATGATGACATCGCCGGAAGCGGGGGATTGAAAAGTGACGATCATGGTTTCAGCTCCTGTAGCCAGTCGAGGATTTGCCGGGCGGGTTTTCCCCAGTCGCGTTCGAGCATCAGGCCGTGGCCCAGGCCGGGAAAAATATGGGCGTCCACATCGTAGCTGCGGGCGGTCATTTCAACCAGCGATGCGGGGATCAGGTGATCGAGTTCCGCGCCTTGCACCAGCAGCGACGTGCGTTTGACACGCGCGGTGCGCGGCATGCCGAACAGCGACATGTCCCAGAGGGCGCGATGCGATTCGGCTTGCGAACCCTTGTAGAAGCGCTTCAGGTCATCCAGCGCTACCGGCTGGGCAAACAGGGCATCGCGCAGGGTTTCCAGCGAGGCCTTGCCGCCGCTCATCATGCTGTTCAGGTCCTTCATCAGGTCCGGTTTCGCGAACATCATGCCCAACCCCGCCGACAGGAGGCCTTGCGGCGGCACCGCGCACATCAGCACCGCGCCGGGGGCGACATGATCTTCCAGGTACTTCTGCACCACGAAGCCGCCCATCGAATGCCCGATCAATACCGGCGGCGCCGGCAGCGCGGCGGCCACGGTCGCGACATCACGCACATAGTCGTCGATCGAGAAGCTGTCGAGATGCTTGCACCCCGGCGATCCGCCGTGTCCGGAAAGACTCACGGCATAGGCCGCGTAACCGGCTTCGGCAAAATACGGCAGGAAATGCTCCTCCCAGCACCAGGCGGCCGTATAGGCGCCGTGGACAAAAAGCAGCGGTGTCGGACGCATCTCGCCCGCCGGTGCGCGCACCAGGACTTCATGATGTTCGAATCGGGGCATATTCATTGCGACAAGTTGTAAAGGCTCTAAGATGCTTGCCTTGGACAATCTTACCGCGTGCCATCCATGCTGAAATGGCTGATCGTTCTGGGCGTTGCTGTTTTTGTGGTCGGGCTGTTGCAGCCCCGCTTGGCGCGCCTGCTGCAACTGGGGCGGTTGCCGGGCGATCTGCGTCTGCGTTGGCGCGGCAAGGACTACGTCTTTCCCTTTGCCTCGGCGATTCTCCTGTCGCTGATCGCCGGCCTCATCGGACGCCTGCTGTAAGCTCCCGCAAGGCGTCCACGCGTGCGGCGCCGATGGCGCGGGCGATGGCTTGCGGGTCGGCTCCGTCTTCACCGGTGCGCGTCACGGTGGCGCGGGCGATGGCTCCGGCATCCACGGCACGTACCGCCGCCAGAGCGGCGCGCCACGACAAGGCCGGCGGGTAGTCGCGTTCTTCCCAGCCCAACCGACCGCGATAATCCGCCTCGCAGGCGAGCAGTATCAACTCGAAGCGCTCCGGTCGGCGCAGGGCATCGCAGCGTTCGAGCAGAGTCAGTTTGGTTTCCGGACGCAACTCGGCGACGCGGTGCATGTCGCCATGAAAACGCGCCACCAGACGTGCCACGTCGCGGCAATCCGTAGGCACGCGCAGGCGTTCGCAAACTGGCTCCAGCAAGGCCACGCTCTTCGCTTCGTGGCCGTGGTGGCGCGGCAGAATGTCGACCGGTGTGCGCGCTTTGCCCAGATCGTGCATCAGTGCGGCAAAGCGCGCCGGCAAGGCGGCTCCGAGTCGCGCCGCCATGTCGACCACCATCATCACATGCACGCCGGTGTCGATTTCGGGATGAAAGTCGGCACGCTGCGGTACGCCCCACAGGGCGTCGAGTTCGGGCAACAGGCGCCGCAGCGCGCCGCATTCGCGCAGCGTCTCGAACATCCGCGAGGGCCGGGCCTCCATCAGGCCGCGCGCCAGCTCCTGCCAGACGCGCTCGGGCACCAGCGCGTCGACTTCGCCGGCGGCGACCATGCCGCGCATCAGTTCCAGCGTTTTCGTGGCAATCGAGAAGTCGGCGAAGCGCGCCGCGAAACGCGCCACGCGCAATATGCGTACGGGATCTTCGGCAAAGGCCGGCGAGACATGGCGCAACACGCGCGCCGCGAGGTCGGCACTGCCGCCGTGGGGATCGATGATCGCCCCCGCATCATCCATGGCCATGGCATTGATGGTCAGATCGCGGCGGACGAGGTCCTGTTCCAGCGTCACTCCTGGCGCGGCGTGGAAGGCAAAGCCGGTATAGCCCGGCGCGGTCTTGCGTTCGGTGCGCGCCAGCGCGTATTCCTCATGGCTTTGCGGATGCAGGAACACCGGAAAATCGCGCCCGACCGCGACAAAGCCGCGCGCCAGCATGTCCTGCGGCGTGGCGCCGACCACCACCCAGTCGCGATCCTTGACCGGCAGGCCGAGCAGTTCATCGCGCACTGCGCCACCCACGGCGTAGATTTCCATGGCCGACCGTTGTCAGCCGCGCAAGTAAGTTGGCGCCACGATTTCGAGTGGCGTCGCGACGCGACCGAAAGGCAGTGTGCAGCCTACATCGCAAACACTGGCGACGCGCATGGAGCGGATGTTGTCGCGCGTCATCGGCCCATTGGGAATGAACTCCATGGCCCAGGCTTGCAGCCACGCGACGGCCTCGGGCAAACCGATGACGAGGCGCGGATGGCCCGCAACCGCGACCGCGTAGCTGACCAATTCGCGCAGGTTGTACTGTGTCGGGCCGCAAAGATCATAGGTGGCGCCGATAGTTTCCGGACGCAGCAGACTATCCGCCACGACGGCGGCGACATCCTCCACCCACACCGGCTGGAAACGCGCATTGGCGCCCGCCAGCGGAAAGAAAGGTGCGATTCTCGCCAGACGAGCGAACAGGGTGAGGAAAGAATCTCCCGCGCCGAAAATCACCGAAGGACGGAACAGCGTGAGATCGAGTCCCGCTTCGCGCAGCACCGCCTCGCCCGCCGCCTTGGAGCGCAGATAACCGGAAGGCGCATCGACCGCCGCCTTCAGTGCGGAGACATGCAACACCCGACGCACCCCGGCGGTCCTGGCTGCGGCGGCGATTTTTTGCGGCAGTTCAACATGGGCGCGGGCGAAGCCCTTGCCATACGGTTCGCCTTCACCGCCCTTCAGGACACCGACCAGGCTAATGACGGCGTCCTGGCCGGTCATCAGTCGGGCGAGCGTCGCGGGATCATGCACGTCGGCTTCGATAATGCTTGCAGTAGGCAGCACCAGCAAATGCTTGGCGCGTTCCCGCCGCCGCGTCGGCAGGGTGAAGCAACAGTCGGCGCTGGCAGGACGGCGCGCCAATTCGCGTACGATGGCCGAACCGAGAAATCCGGTGCCGCCAATCACAAGGACGTTCTTCATGGCAGTTCCTCCACTCCCGTCTCGCCCTGTCCGCGCGCACCAACCATCCCCAGCACAGCTTTCAGCGACTGCGGCTTGCCCTCGAACAGGGTGTTGTAATACACGGCGTTGCTCATGACCTTTTTCACGTAGTCACGGGTTTCGGAGAATGGGATGGTCTCGGCGTAGATCGCGCCTTCCAGGGGTTGTTCCGCGCGCCATCTGCGGGCGCGGCTGGGGCCGGCGTTGTAGGCGGCGGAGGCCAGCACCGGATGATTATCGAGCGACTTCAATACCATCTTCATATAGTGGGTGCCGAGCGTGACATTGGTATCCATTTCAGCCACCTTGGACGGATGGAAATTGCTCAGATTGATTTTCTTTGCCACCCATTTTGCCGTGGCCGGCATGAGCTGCATGAGCCCCTTGGCGCCCACCGAAGACTTTGCATTCGTGATGAAGCGAGATTCCTGCCGCATCAGGCCATACACCCAGCCGCTATTGAGGGCGAGTTCGCCGGCCTTTGGCAGCACGCGGTCGCTGAACGGCGCGATGTAGCGCAGGCTGTAATTGTGCTGCGTTTGCGTGCGGTCAGCCGTGTTGATGGCCCGATCCCACACTTCCTGCTGTTTGGCAAACTCCGCCGCTGCCAGCAAAGCCCTGTCGTCCATGCCGCGCAGGGACCACGCCCATTCGCGTATGCCTTCGACGCGCATATCGACGCGGAACAATGCCAGCGCGCGCTGGAAACCTTGATTCGCCGCAGCGGCGGCCAATTCCTCGATACTGGGAGGAGTTGCGCGCGGCGGTACTTCAATGGCACGGCCCAGCTCCTCGTCGGCCAGGTTGCCGTAGAAATTAGGTTGGCCGCCGATCTTCAGGTAGAGCGTGCGCGCCTCGCCAGCCTGGCCGCCGGCGGTCAGCGCACGGCCCTGCCAATAGGTCCAGTCCGGCTGTGCGGATACAGCCGGCGGCATCGCCAGAATCGTCCGGCGCACGGCGGCCCAGTCGTGCGCCCGCAGGGCAGCGCGAACCTGCCAAGCCAGCTGTTCATTGGACAAGACCGTGTCGGCGGCCTTTTCATACCAGGCCAGTGCCTCCGGCTGATGCCTCAGCGCCGCCTGCCAGGCAAGCTGACCCCAGGCATAGGCGCGCTCTTCGGCGCCAAAGCGCGACTCGATGCGGGCAAGGCGTTTTGCGGCATCCTGTGGGTCATTTCTGGCTAGGCGCTGCACGGCGAACAGCGCCACTTCGCGTCCGCCGCGCGTGGCGGCGAAACCGGCAGGGAGCTTATCGAGATGGCGACTCGGCGCTTGCGCGATGGACTCCAGACCATGCCCGTCAAAACCTTCGGCGCCCGGCAAATAGGCTGCCGCGCTGCGGGCGGCGCTCACCCGCTTGGCTTCAAAGAGTCGGCGCACGCGCTGCCAGATATCTTCCACCGACAAGCTCTTCGTCGCTACAAGCTGGTCGACCAGCGCCTCGCAGGCCTGCGGCAGATCCTGGCCGCTGCTCCATAGCGTTCGCACCGTGTTGGCTGTGTCTGCGGCCTGCGCCGCATAGCAGGTCACTTCAGCGTCGGGCACAGCCAGCGCCGGCAGCTCGCGCCGGAAACTCTCCCAGTCCCCCTTTTTGCCCAGCACGCGCAACCAGTCGCCCCGCAATTTCTCGGCCAGATAGGCGCCAGAGTGGCGGTTCAGATAGTCGGGCACCCCGCTGTCGTCGCCATCGTCAAGTCGCAGCCGCAAGGCCCAGTACTCGGCCCAGGCGTGTAGCGGATGTCCTTGCAGCACCTCCGTCTGACGCCCAAGGCGCACCCGCTCGCCGTTGCGAAAGGCATCCCGCGCGACAAGAAACGCCGTGTCGCCACGGGCGACGAAAGCTCCCGAAGGGGCGCACCGCGCCGGCGCCGACACCACGGCGATCGCGCACGAAAAAGCCGCAACAAGGGCAATTCGCGATGGAGACATGGCGGGCTTGAGGTTATAGTTCATCCAATATTTCTGTATTGACTCGTTCCTGCTCCACGTTAGCACATGCCCGCACCCTTTTCGTCTGGCGAACACACCGCCGATTCCTCTGTTTTTCGCGCCGCGCTGCGACGAGAGAGACTGGCTGCACGCCTGGCACTCGACGCCAACGCCCACGCTGCGCTTTCCGCCCGGATCGAGGCGCATCTCGCGACGCTGCTGACGCCGTTTCCGCCGAAAATTCTGGCCTTCTGCGCGCCGATGCGCGGCGAGTTCGATATGCGACCACTGGCGTCCCTCCTGATTGAGCGCGGTTGGCGAGCGGCGATGCCGGTTGTCGACGCTGCGGATACGCCGATGAGTTTTCGTACCTGGACACCTTCGTCGGCTATGGGTGTCGACCGCCACGGTATTCCGATTCCGCAGGGCGGCCCGAATATCGTCCCCGACATCGTGCTGCTGCCTTTGGTAGCGTTCGACGCGCAAGGCTTTCGCTTGGGCTACGGCGGTGGCTACTTCGACCGCACGCTGGCGATACTGGTTCCGCGCCCTTTGGCGATTGGCGTTGGCTTCGAACTGGGGCGCGTGACTGACATCCGGCCGCAGGCGCACGACATACGCCTTGATGCCGTGGTCACCGAGATTGGCATCGTGCGTCACTCGTAGAGCAGAAATATCTTTAACTTTTGGTCGCTGTTCAAGGCATACCTCTTGCATCCGTCGCGATTTCGTTTAATCTGAACTCGTATGAGCAGCGAAAGCTTTCCACTCCTTGTCTTTCAACCCACGCTTGGCCCTAGTCAGGAGTGGGCTTGTGTGCGTGTGCGCGGCGCCGAATCGGCCGATGCGGCGACCCTGAAACGGCTGTTCGATGAATTCGGGCTGGCCGAGGCGATTCCGGGTTTGGTCTGCCTGCTGCCTGCCAGCGCGATTGCACAGATCGACGTTACGGCGCTTCCTTCCGGGCTGGTGGTGCAGCCCGATACAGGTGCCCCGCCACCGGTAGCGCCGGCCCCCGCCCCGTGCAAAGGCCCGACACAGACCTTGCTGTTGAAAATTCTCGCCCAAATCACCCGCGATGCCGAAACCCGCGATATCGAAGCCACGCTGAAGCATGATCCACAACTCTCGGTGCAATTGCTGCGGCTGGTAAATTCGGTGGCTTTTTCACCTACTACGCGCATCAACAGTTTTGCCCATGCCATCACTCTGCTCGGCCGCCGGCAATTGCAACGCTGGTTGCAGCTCCTGCTTTATGCGAGCCAAACGCCCGGTACCTTGGGTAATCCACTACTGACCAGCGCCGCGTTGCGCGCCACACTGATGGAAGGTCTGTGCAAAGCCAGTGGAAGCGACCGGACAACGCAGGACCAAGCGTTCATGGTCGGCATGTTCTCGCTGCTCGAAGCACTGTTTTCGCAACCGCTCGCCAAAATCATCGGGCCACTGCGATTGGCGCAGGAGGTCAGTAACGCACTACTGCAACATGCGGGGACGCTGGGAGACCTGCTGACACTGGTCGAAGCGGCGGAACAAGGGCCGGAGATGGTCGGTCCGGCGTTAGAGCGAACCGGAATCAGTAACGAAGTCTGGTGCAAAGCGCAGATTGAGGCGTTGCGCTGGACACTGCAAGTCAGTCAGGAACAACAATAGAGTCACCAGCGGAAAGGCTCGCCGCAATGATCGCGGGCTAGCCTATCGCCCGAGTCAGCCTCGCCAGAGCCTCGTTGAGCAGGGCGCGCCGTGTGCCGAAATTGAGGCGCACAAAGCCCGGCGCGCCGAAGTCGGCGCCATCGGAAAGCCACACGCCGTGCTGCTCGAAGTAACGCGCCGGATTCTCGATGCCATTTTCCGCGACAAACTCACGCGCATCGATCCAGGCTAAATAGGTCGCTTCAACCGGTCGCATATCGAGACCGGGCGCTGCCGCTACCGCGCGCTCCACGGCGTGCAGATTGCCGCGCAGATAGTCGAGCAATGCCGCGTGCCAGTCATCGCATGAGGTCAGCGCAGCCTCGGTCGCCACCAGTCCGAGGGCATTGACGTGCGGCACTATGCCGTGCATGGCATCGCGGAAACCACGCCGCAGGGCGCTATCGGGGATGATGGCAAAGGCGCAACCCAGACCGGGAATGTTGAAGGTCTTGGACGGTGCCAGCAGCGTTATGGTGCGCGCCGCAACCTCAGGGCTAAGCGTGGCGAATAGTCGGTGCTGGCGGGACGGTGACAAGATCAGCCCGTTGTGAATTTCATCCGAACACACCACCAGATTGTGCTTTTCGGCGAGTAGCGCGACCTGCCACAACTCGTCCTCATTCCATACCCGTCCCGTCGGATTGTGCGGATGACAGAGCAGAAAGAGTTTCGCTTCGCTGGTCTTGAGTACCGCGTCCACCGCGGGGAAATCCCACAGCCAGCCGCTTGAATCGCACACCAGCGGAGCGCTGGCAACACGCCGACCGGAAAACTTCGGCGCTGATAGAAAAGGAGGATAGATCGGTGTCGCCGTGAACACCCTGTCTGCCGCAACCCCGACCGTCCGACAGGCGACATTCAGGCCCGACACCAGGCCCGGAAGCCAGACAATCCATTCCGGATCGATGGCCCAACCAAATTTGCGGTCGAGATAGTCGACCACAGCGTCGATCTGGCTGGCAATGGGCTGGCTGTAGCCGAACACGCCGTGATCGATGCGCTGCCGCAAAGCCGTGATAACTGCCGGCGGCGCGGCAAAGTCCATGTCCGCGACCCAAAGCGGAATTACCCCCGGAATGACTCCATTCGAGCCACTTCCATTGGCGTACTTCGCCCACTTCAACGAGTCCGTGCCTGCCCGTTCGAGGACTGCGTCAAAGTCAAAACTCATCTGAATGCATCTGCCCATGGCAGCGAAAAAACTTGGCGGTCGAAACCATGGACTTCATGGGTGGGGGCGTATCGGTCCTGTTGGCCGGCACGCATTCGGAATCCAGCGCACCGTCAATAGTGTGACACAAGTCACGCTACGTCAGATCGGTCAACCGAAGGCACGCTTGCTGCGTTGACAGCGAGGTATACGCTGGCACAAAATTCAGCCGGGGGTGCCATAAGCACAATGCACAATTGTTTTGCTGCGGTTTGTCGATCGCATTCGGCTTGACATGATTTCATCCGGCCCGTCTGGCTGATTGCAAGGGGCTGCGCTTGTACTAAACTGACGGGGATGCGGGGTTCCGTTCCGATATGCCGATAGATCGCCTCCCGTTCTCGCTTTTCTATTTCGCGTCTACCGCTAAAGGGGTTGCAATGTCAGTACTCTCGCCAAAGCGTCTTTCGCTGTGTTTTTCTTTTCTGGCTTTTTCCGCAGTTGCGCATGCGCAAGACGAAGGAGGACTCGGGCCGGCGGGTCCTTCTGCCATTGCCACTTCCGCCGCCGGACCGAAAACACCGGCAACGAAAACCATTACCAACTTCACGCAAGCCTTGCGCTGCATGGATCAGTTGTTTCTATCCCATGGCAAGCAGGGCATCGTGATTACCTCGGCGGGGGTTCCCGACGAAACCGGCAAGGTGCGCACGGGGACCAAGGAGATGGTCATCACGGCGATTGCGAAAATGACGCTACAGAGCAACGCCTTCGAATTCATCGACTTCCATGGCGGTGGCGACGACTTGGCACGGCTGTTCGAGGCTCGCGGTGATCAGTACCGCAAGGTTCCCGACTACTACATTCGCGGCTCCATCACGCAAATGGACGACAACTCGGTGCGCAGCAGCAAGGGCGCCGGCATTTCGCTGCCGTTTCTTGATCTGGGCTACTCGAAGGATGAGTCCTTCGATCTGATCAGCATGGACATGAGCGTTGGCGAAGCGGCCACGCGCAAGATTTTGCCCGTTACCAGCACCTCCAACACGATGGTCATGGTCAAGGGCGGCAAGTCCGGCGAGGCCGGCGGCAAGCTGGGCAAAATTGGTTTGAGCTTCAACCTAGATCTCAGTCGTTCGGAGGGACTGGGGGCGACGACACGGGCATTGCTTGAACTCAGTTTGATCGAAACCCTCGGCAAGTTTACGCAAGTCCCCTATTGGCGTTGCCTGGATACCGACATCACCAACCCCCTGATTCGCGATCAGGCTCGCGAGAGCTACGACATGTTGCAGGACAAGGAACGCATCACCTTTGTTCAGCGCAAGCTGGGCGGCAGCATGAATCGCTACAAGGGTCCGGTGGATGGCGTGGCGAACGCCGATCTCAAACAGGCGGTTGGCGAATATCAGGCCGCAGTCGGTCTGGTTGCCAACGGTCAGATCAACTTCGACCTCTACGCCAGCTTGCTCGACGACGTGCAGAACAATCTGGCCGCCCTGCCGGCAGTCAAGCCGGCTACCGTGCCCGGCGTATCCGCAGCGATTGGCGCGCCGCCTCCTGCGGCACCGGCCTACGTTCCGCCGGGTGCCTCGGCTCCCTCGGTCTCCGCCGCCAGCGCCTTCCGCGTTCATCTGGATAGCGAAAAAGGCGGGCGCCCCGCGTACAAAGTCGGCGAGTTTCTCAACATGAACCTCTCGCTTTCAAGTGACGGCACGGCCTACTGCTACTACGAGGACAACGCACACAATACTGCGCGCATTTTCCCCAATCAGTTCCAGTCCAATCCGACGCTCAGAGGAAACAGCAGCGTGCGGCTGCCGAGTGGTGGTTTCAAGATTCGCTTTGACCAGGCGGGTCGCGAGAGAGTGGCTTGTATCGGCGCCGACCGCGAACTGGTGATACCGAAAGCGCTACAGGGGGTGAAGGACCTGACGCCATTGCCGGTCAAGTCGGTTGATGAAGTCGTCAATCAGTTCCGGCAGATCAACCCCGCCGCCATCGTCAGCCAGATCGATATTACCGTCAATCGCTGATATGCCATGAAGAGCGTCGCCGCAACCTGTTTGTCCCTGTCGATGGGAGCCTTGGTGCTTTCGGTCGCAGGTCTTGCGACGGCCGAGGAGCCGGGAAGGTTTGATTCCCCGGGCGCGCTGCTGTTGGCCGAGATTGTTACGCCAACTCAACAGGACAGCGCAAAGAAGACGGCAAAATCAGCTGCGGAAGCTCGTGGCAAAGCGAAGGCGTATCAGGAATCGACATCGGGAAGCCCCATTATCATTGTCGCTCCCGAGGAGGAAGAGGAAGGCTTGCTCGGACCCCGACGCCAACTGGAGAGTGGTGCATCCCAGAATCGGGCCAAGGCGCGTCAGTATCAGCAAGGGCAAGGAGCAGCGCAGATTCCTCTACCGAACACACGGGATTCCGGGGTGCCGGGAACAACAACTTCAGAGCGGGCGAGGGAAAATGTTGCAAAGGCGCGCAGTTACGTTTCCACCGACAACACGGTAGTCATTGAGCGGATTGGGTCGGACGGCATTCCCATTGTTTCCTGCGGCAAGCTGATAGCCAACGTGGCCGGTCGCATTGGCGATGACATGCAGCCTGGTGGGGTGTTTTTCATTATGCGCGACAACAAACCATTCAAGGTTCGGTGTGCGCTGCAATAGCGTGAGAAAAGTCACGCGGGATACGTACTGGTGTCAGCTCTGTCAACGCAACGCATTGTGAGGCGTTAAAAAGGCCATGCATTCGGTAATTTCAAGATGAAGCTGCTATCGCCTTCTGTCATTGCCTGTTTTGGGTTGCTGGTCGCATTTCCATGCCTCGTTGTTGCGCAGGTTTCGGTGGATGTTCCAGGGGCCAGTGTCAGGGTGAATAAGGGTAGTGGCGGTGCGGCGGTCAGTGTCGGTTCCGGCAGTACGGCCAGCAATTCTTCCGGGGTGGTCGACGCTGATGTACAGATGGAAGGCGTGGCCGTGATCAACGATGATGTGTTTATCGATGGCGAGAAGATCAAGCGCGGAAAAACCAAGCACACATCGAAGAAAACCGGCAAGTCTTATCGGATACAGTGGGGGAAAAATGGAAACGTCAGCGTTGAGCAAAACTAGTTTGCTTGCTGGCATCGCCTCGACCGTTCTGATGTTGGTCTTGGTCGTTGCGCCAGTTCGGGTTCAGGCTGAGATTCTCCTGCAAGCGAACTCTGGAGTTTGGGTGAATGGGACGCAGTTTGCCTACGGTTTTCAGACGATGCCCGGCATTGTTCTAGTGCCGGATGTTCGCGGCAACAGTGGTTTTATGAGCCAGCGCGCGCTGGCATGGTCTTCATACCGTCGTGCCGATAGCTCGACCGGGTTGTTGCTGGTGGATCCTGCGGGGAGTGGCTCGCTGTCCGCCACATCACCTCGACAAGCAGCCGTCCGCTCTCATGTTGCGCGGGCCAACGCGTATCGACTCGAATATTTTAAAAAGTAGCCGGGGAAAATGATGTCGATCCAGAACTCGATAGGTATGACTGTTGCCCGTGTCGGGCTGCTTATTTTGGCCACCGCAATGGCGCTCGTTGCTCATGGTGCGCCTTTGCAGCCCGTAAGCGGCAACTTCTCACAGATCGTCAGCAGCCGCTCCGGTCAGCTTGCGGTCTGGCGTTACGCTGAAAATCCGAGTATTTATGTGTTTGATTTTCCCGGCCTTGCCTATCAGGGGCGGAGTTTCAACCGGATCACACAGTTCACGGAACAGCAAACCAGCGAACCTTACCCACGGGTGCTGACCGAACGTGAAATGGCGACGCGTCTTGCGGCGGCACGGCGCACCGAGTCCGATTTCGCTTTCGGCCACGACGTCATGGTTCATGAACTGGTGACGTTTTTCAATATGGCGCAGCGCGACAAGATTCCGCTGAATCCGGAAGAAACCGCCATCAGGGACTTTCTGGCCGCACAAGGCATGATGCGTGACTGGCGCGGTTTCTGGCAGGCAGTCGAACCCAACAATGTTATCCTCGCGGTCCCGCAGACCCAGGAAAAAAGTGCCGGTAAGCCCCCCATCAACGCAACAGCGCGCTACGCGATC
>JALNZB010000012.1:78366-85926 GCA_023229545.1 Sulfuritalea sp.
TCCTGCTGCACGAGATGGCGCATGGCGAGTACTACACAAACCAGTATTTCACGGCATACTGCCGACGCTATTGGCAGGAATCGCTGTCCGAATCCCAGCGTGAAGCGTTCAAAGCCTTTCTCGGCAAGTATGGCTACGCTATCGGGTTCGAAGAACTGGTTATCAACGAGACGCAGGCGTACTTGATGTTTACGCCGGATCCATCATCATTCAGTGCTCGCAAGCTGGGCGTTTCGGTGCAAGAGCTTGAGGCCATGAGAGATGCTTTCCGTAAAGGCAAGCCGCCGACCAGTTTGCCGCTACGCTGGAATATTGGAGAGTGAGCATGAAGTTAAAATATACTTTCGCTGGTTTGGCACTGGTTGCAGTTGCTACTGGGGCAATGGCTCAGCGGAGCCAGACCACCAACATCAAAGGCAACACCGAAATTACCGCCAGGACAGAAAACACGACCGCTGTTGCGGTGGGAGAAAACAACGTAGCAAAAAATCGGGTTGGTGTGATTCAGGGCAACAAGAAGGGTGACACCAAAATCTCCGTCAGCGCAACCAACGTAACTACGGTGGTGGGCGGGCGCAACAAGAAGGCATGTACCAACATTGGAGCGATTGTCAAAGATGAATGCAAATAATTATTTCTTGCGCGCTGGTCTCGGGTTGTTTCTCGGCTTGGTGGTTTCCGTTGTTTCGGCCGAGCCTCTGGATGCCTCGTCCCAGACCAAGATCCACAACGCCAAGGCCAAGGCGTGGACAGACGGATCGATCAAGAACAAGGAATACCAGAAGGACGTGGTGAATTTGGGCAGCAAGCGCGGCGGCGGTTGCAGTGATGTCAACGTCGGAACCGTAAAGGCAGGTGAGAAGGCTCCGAAGAACATCGTGGTCACCACCAAAAATGTCATCAACGTCTGCAAATAAGGAAGCGAAATAATGAAAACCTACTACCGCCCGACTGTTTCCGCGCTGATATCCGGCCTGATTCTTTTGTCCATGGGCAGCGGCCAGGCTGTTGCCGCCGATGACGATGCGGCAAAACTGAAAGAGCTGGAGCGCGCCATGGCGGCGCCCGGTGAAGGGGGACCCGCCAAGAAAAAGGTGCGTACCCGCGCCATCGTTTTCGACAATGCCGCCGCTCCGGCTGCAGCCAGTGCGCCTGCGCCCGCCGCCGCTCTGGACTGCGCCAATCTCCCAGCCAACGTGAAAACCAATGCGGTCGATTTTGCCATTCAGTTTCAGGTTGGAAGCGCCGCAGTTTCACCGGCTTCCGAAGCCACCTTGAGCAGCATTGCCAAGATTCTGGCGCTTGCCCCGGATCGTTGTGTTCTGGTCGAGGGGCATACCGACGCCACTGGCAATGCCGACAGGAATGTGGTGCTATCCAGGGACAGGGCTGGTTCGGTAGTCGATTACATTACCAATAAGGCGGGTATTGAGCGTAAACGCTTGGTGCCGCTAGGCAAAGGCTCCAGCGACCCCGCGCCGGGCCTTGATCCGCGCAATCCAAAGAATCGTCGCGTCGTGTTCAAGGTCGTCGCCGGCTAACGGCAAGCCTGGAGATTCACTATGCGCACCATCACTCTTCTCATTGTTTCCATATTCGTGGCCTTACCCGCTTTCGCGCAGCCGGTCATGCGTTCCAGCAGTCCCAAGGGAGTGCAGATTCAGGGCAACGCGGACATCAGGGCGAAGCAGGATGACGCGGCGGCAGCTTCCGTCGGCCAGGACAATGAGGCGAAGAATATTGCCGGCGCCATCAAGGGCGGCACCCAGATCCAGGGCAACACCAGCATCAAGGCCGAGCAGAAGGACGTGAAGGCTGTGGCTGTTGGCAAGGATAACAAGGCAACAAATGAAGCAGGCGTCATCGGCGGTAAATAGGCAGCATCCACTTTCTTAACAAAGGAGAAGTAACCATGCGTAAAATCGTATTCATCGCTCTCACCGCAGTTCTTTCCACCGCGGCTTTTGCTCAGAGCAAGACGCAAGTTTCAAGCAACCCGCAAGGCGTCCAGATTCAGGGCAATACCGATATCAAGGCCAGCCAGAAGAACGTGACGGCTGTTGCCGTAGGCGAAGGCAACACGGCGAAGAACACTGCCGGCGCCATCAAGGGCGGCACCCAGATCCAGGGCAACACCAAGATCAAGGCTTCGCAGAAGAACGCGACGGCAGTTGCCGTTGGCAAGAACAACACCGCTGCCAACGAAGCTGGCGTGATCGGCGGCAAGTAATCCAGAGATCGCTGCACATGGAAAAGGCGGGGGTGACCCCGCCTTTTTTTGCGTCAGTTCGCCGCACTTATGCTTCTTGAAAGTTATTTCGGAGTGAGCTTTATGGTCCAGGGGTTCGCTGGAAATTCCTGCCGCAGACGCCGACGATAGCGCTCGGCGTTGACTTGCTCTTGCTGCTCAAGCATTGCAAGCGTGTACAGGCTTTCCGGCAGCCAGTAGCCGTGGTAGTTCTCGCACAGCTCTCGATAGTGCGCCTTCGCCTCGGTGCGTCGACCGGCCAGCTCTCTTGATTTCGCCAGCCAGAACAAGGCCTCTTCCTTTTTTGCCAGTGGTCGGCGCAATTCGTAGGCGACTAGAAAGCGGTCTCCCGCCGCCTCATAGCGGTTGGCACGCATCAGCATCCAAGCTTCGTTGTAGGCCTGCTCCGGAGAATGCAGGGCAAAGAAGGCGCCGCTGGCGGCCAGCGCCAGCCATCCCAGGAGCTGTGGCCAGCGATGTCGAAGACCTACGGCTTCGACTCCGAGAGTCGGCGTTGGCGTGACGGCGGCTCCGGCGCGACGGCGCCAGAGGACGATGGCGAGAAACAATGTTGCGCTCAGCGTCGCCGCGATGCCTAGTCTGCCAGCCAGTGTATGGCCATAGACGAGGCGAATCCGGCTCTCCTCGGGGACGACCAGCATGAAGCCGGGACCGGCGATTTCCAGACGACCTTTTGTGACGAGTTGCCAGCGCGGGTGATAGGCCAGCTTGATGAGGTGTGCGGTGCCGGGTGCCATGGTTTCGAACACCAGTTCATGGCGCGTCAGGCTTATCGGGCGTACCACGGCATCGAGCGGCGTGGCCGTTGTCCGGATCGCTGGTGCGGAAGCCGGGATAAAGATCGGCAGTTCCCCATTGAATCGGCTACGAGTGCGAAACCAGGCAAACGCGTGTTCCATCCAGTCCTGCCGCGACTGCGGACTCAGCTTTTGGGATACCACCTGCGCCAAGCGGCTGTCGAACTGCCTGAGCCGAAAAACGGTGAACGGGGGCGCTGCCGCGATCTGCTCGAAAAGCCCACTGGCGGCGAAGGCTTTTCTGGCTTCGTCGCTGCGCAACAAAAGGGTGTCGGCATGAAGGAAATTCATGTGAGCTGCGGCGAACTGCGGATCCAGGCTGCCGCCGGGGAAGCGCACCAGCGGTGAGGATGGCCGGGCGGATACCTCGGACTGCAATTGATACACGGCGGGACCTAGCAGGGCCGACTCCATGTAGAGGCCCTCGAGCACCGGGCGGTGGCCGAGAAACATGGGCAAAGCTTCCAGTGTGCGCGTCGATCCGATATCGTTGTTTGCCGGATCGTGCTCGAAAAGCAGGCGTGGACTCCACAAGTTGCCTTGCAGCACAGGAAACAGCGTGCTCAGGTTGCGCCATTGGGGGCGGGCGTCGAGGCCGGCATGATTCCATAGCGACCAACCGGGTGCTTCGTGGATGTGTTCGCCCAACCAGCCAGCAAGGCCTAGACAGGAAGCTGCGACCAGCAGCATCCGGACCAACCATGGCCTGTTAACGCCTTTCTCGTCAGCGGGTACGTCAAAGGATGCCAACATCTGGCCGAATAGCCAGCCACTAGCGACGGCGGCGAGCAGCCAAACCAATGGGAAGAAACGGATATCGGCGAGACCGATGCGGTCCCCGACGATGAAACCGAGCGCAGCAAGACCTGCAGCGCCAATGAAATAGCGCAAGGCGATCGCCTGTTGAGGCGTCCAGCATGCTCTGACGCCAGGCAGCAGAAGCGCGCAGAGGCCAAGGCTGCCGGCTCCAAGTACCGGCCATAGCGCAGTGGGTAGCAGGTCGCGCCAACTGTTCAGAGGAAAGGATGCATCGTTGGGAATCGTCAGTCCGTGCATCTCCAGCATCGGCCACAGCCACCCGCCGAGCAGGGCGAAGGCAAGCAGATGGCCGCGTGCGAGCAGGCCGAACAGCGTCCGGAAACTCTGCCAACCGGAGCAGTCGAACAGCAGCAGGATTGTCGAAAAGCCGACCACCAGCAGCGGGAAGCCGTGAGAAAAGCCGCAAGCAGCTTCCAGCACTGCGGCCAGAATCCAGCCGCGACCGCTGCGCGCAACCCTTGCCCACGCTGTCAGGGCAAGCACCGCGAATACCAGCCCATAGCTGTAGGCGAACTCGCCGGCCAGAGTCGACAACAGGTTGCCGCCCCATATCGAATTCTGTTCGTGCAGCAGAAAGGCCAGCGCCCCCAGCGCGCCGAACAATGCAGGCAGACCGCCAAAGCCTAGCCAGCGGCGCGCGGAGGCATAGACAGCGCCCGGCAACAGCAGCGAGGCAAGAAAGGCTCCCCATTTGAACGCCGGGGCGAAGCCGATGAGTTTCGACAGCAGTGCTATGACGATGAAAGGCAGCGGAAAGTAGTAGGAGAGAAAGGGCAGGCCGCCGAACACCTCCGGCACCCAAGGCAGGATATGCCCCGAAAAAAGCAGTTCATCTGCATACAACCACGCATACAGAAGATGCGAGGCGCTGTCACCCCCCGTCGGCCAGTTGGGTGAGTTAAGCAAGTCGATGCCGAGCACCGATGCCAGCATCACGGCGGTGACGAAGGCCACTGCGACATCGCCAGGCCAGTTCGCCAAATGCTTCAGCATTTGCTTCAAGATGCGGGGGTTCGCCAGGGTCGCATGCGCTGCAGCAAGAGTGTGAGCACAGCGACAGCCAGGACGACAAATGCCGCTCGATACAACGCCGTCGCAGCCTCAATCCATACGGCATACGGATAAGGGGCGCGCTGTCCGCCCGGCACTGTCTGCATCAGGTAACCGCCAGCGGTTTCGTGCAGCAAAATGGCCTCCGGTTGCCCCCGACCGGTATCTATCCCCACCTCGCCTGTGGTTGATCGCCAATCAATCCGGCGGGCAGGCGGCTGAGTCCCATCAAGGCCGACTGGCCCGAGCAGCGTCTCCACGCCGTCCTCATGCGGCCACAGCACCCAGGTCGCGGCGACTTCTCCTGACTGGTTCGGGTCGCCCCGGATCGTTAACAAGCCCCGTTTATATCCCGCAACAAGCAGCCCCTCCGCCTTGGGCGGCGGATAGAAGAAGCCTATCTGTCCGACGCCGATCCCGATCTGTTCGTAGTAGCGCACCATCACTGGCTGCACCTGTTCGAGGCTGTGGATTTGATTGGAATGCACACGTGCCGGCCACTCCACCTCAAAAGTTTCACCAGGACGCAGTTCAACACGCGGAATCGGGTCCGTGAAGGCCGGCAGCCGCTCCCATACCCCGTCGGAACGCACGCGCAGCACCGACGGGTAATAGGCGGAACTGCTGCCCAGCATCGTGACAGACAGCTTCGATTCTTCTTGGGACAGCCGAAAAGCGATGTCCTCGGTCGCGTCCGAAGGCAAGGCCAAGAGCATCGCAGAAACAACCAGGAAGCAGGACAGCAAGCTGGAAAGGCGTGGAAAGGCAATCTTCATCGCCCGGGAGTTTAGCGAAATAACTTGTTCGGAGCGACGGGTGATAGTCGAGCGAAGCGAGCTGACCAGAAGCCCCCCGAGAGGGAAGGTCGCATGCGACGTTTGCGATTGGAGGATGGGGGGCGGGCCTTCAATTCGCCTTTCGCGTGTTTCAACATCGGCGGGTGGCTCTTGCTGCCATGAGCGTTCGTCGTACGCCGCGCTCATGCGAGCATTCAGTTTGCGATGGTTCTGTGTTGACGACGGCTACTCCCCGGTTTCACGAGGGGCATGGAAAGTCCAGCAGCGGTTGCCCAGAAAGCTCCAGATGAACACCAGTCCCGTTGTGCCAACCTGCGCCAGCAGGTAATGAAAAGCCAAAAGATCGACGGCGACCAACATGGACAGGGTATTGAGGATCAGGCCTCCCGCGGCGATTACGGCGAACTTTGCCACGGCTTCGGTGTGTCGCTTGCTGCTGTTGAAGGTATAGCGATAGTTGAGCGAGTAATTAACCACGGCGCCGAGCAGGGCACCAGCGGCGGATGCCAAAACTGGGGCGACACGAAAAACCTGGACCAGCAGAATCAACAAGCCATAGTGTGCGACGGCAGAAACGGAGCCTGCGCCACCAAATCGGGCGAGCTGCCCGAAAATGGAAAGCAGCCTCACGCTCGAGTACCGCCCCTTCTGCCAGCAGGATTGCTCAAAATGAGTCCGTCGCGGAAGCTGCGTTTTCGTACTGCAAACGGAAACGCGCACGTCCGGCAGGCGAGCTCTCCGAACCCCTTGCAAATCATGGAGCGACCTGAAATATATTCACTTTGCACTTACCGCAATCCAGAATATTCGTACAGCCATCAATAGCTTGCAAGAACGAATATCGCCGGCCATCAAAGCCCAGGCGACGAAGCGCGGCAAAAGTCATGCCTTCAAAAATACCTTGACCTGAACCGTCAACGAAAAAACCATAACAACGTTACGCCTACAGGGCAGTAGACTTTTACCGGCTACGGCAAGGCATCTTCGCCAGACCGCTAAATGGGATATCTACTAAGCTAAAATCGAGCCCCGTGGTTTTCCCATTTTAATTCACGAGCCAACCAAAATAGACTGGTTTTCTCGCACTGGAGGTAACAACTGTGCATAAGAATCGATTGGTATTGTTGCTCTTGATTGTGAGCGCCACTTCAACGGCGCTGGCACAAATTTCTCAGCGCAGCAACGGCAGAGGTGCACAGGATTCGGTAAAAATACAAGGCAACACTGATATCAAGGCCAAGCAGGAGAATGCCACTGCTATTTCTTCCGGTCAGGGCAATAGCGCCAGAAACACCGCTGGGGCGATCAAGAACGGAACCAGGATTCAGGGAAACACCAGCCTCAAGGCCACACAGACGGGGGCTACCGCGGTTGCCGTGGGTAGCGGAAATACGGCAGGCAACGAATCGGGCGTAATAGGCAACGTCGCTCCCGCTCCGAAGCCAACCACAACCGCCAAGCCCACCAGCACGACAGCCAAGGCAACAACTACGACTCAGCAGGCGGCGACGACTACCACGGCCAAGCCGACCACTACGACAGCCAAGCCAACCACTACGACAGCCAAGCCAACCACTACCACGGCCAAGCCAACCACCACCACGGCCAAGCCGACCACTACGACAGCCAAGCCAACCACTACCACGGCCAAGCCAACCACCACGACGGCCAAGCCGACCACTACCACGGCCAAGCCGACCACTACGACGGCCAAGCCAACCACCACCACGGCCAAGCCGACCACCACCACGGCCAAGCCGACCACTACGACAGCCAAGCCAACCACTACCACGGCCAAGCCAACCACTACCACAGCCAAGCCAACCAC
>JALNZB010000013.1 GCA_023229545.1 Sulfuritalea sp.
CATCCACTACCGCAGAGTTATCCACGGCGCCGGGCGCCGGCGGTCCCTCTATGACCAGAGGTGACCGGCGCGGTGGATAACTCGTGTTCAGTGCTCAGCGGGTGGGAGGCGTCCATACCATTTCTCCCTGCGCTTGTTCGGCAGCGGCTTTGGCCTTGGCGGCGGCGCGTTCTGCTTTTCGCCGTGCCGCCAGCGCCGACTTTTCCTTCGCTTCGCGTTCGAGCCTGACGGCTCGCGCCTCGATCAAACGTCTGGCCGCTTCGCTGCGCAGCTTGGCGCGCTCACGCGCCGCCAGTTCACCCTTGGCATGGCTGAAATACTGCACCAGCGGAATGTGCGAAGGGCAGACGTAGGCGCAGCAGCCACAGGAGATGCAGTCGCTGAGATAGAAATCGACGGCGTCGTCGAGCTGTCCGGCGCGGATGCGGGCCGCCATTTCCAGCGGCAGCAGGCCCATCGGGCAGGCGCGGGTGCAGTTGCCGCAGCGGATGCAGGGGCCGACTTCGGGCACCCTTGCCTCGTGGGCGTTGAAGGCGAGGATGCCGGAAGCGCCCTTGACCAGCGGGATTTTGCCGTGGAGCAGCGGCGTGCCCATCATCGGCCCGCCGAGGATCAGGCGCGCCGGCTTTTCCTTGAGTTCGCAGAAGGCCAGCAGGTCTTCGACCAGGGTGCCCAGCGGCGCGAATATGTTGCCGGGATCGGCCACGGCGCCGCCGTTGATGGTGACGATGCGCTCCACCAGCGGCTGGCCGAGGCGGATCGCCTTGTGCACGGCGGCGCAGGTGGAGACGTTATGCACCAGCACGCCGACTTCGGCGGCGCGGGCGTCGGCCGGCACTTCCTTGCCGGTCAGGGTCTGGATCAACTGCTTGTCCGAGCCCATCGGATAGTGCGCCGGCACCGGGCGGATTTTTACTTCCGGGTAGGGCGCGGCGGCCACGCGCATGGCCGCGATGGCTTCCGGCTTGTTGTCCTCGATGCCGACCAGGGCTTCCTTCGCGCCGATGGCGTGCATCACGATGCGCGCGCCGTCGACCACCTGAGCGGCATGGTCGCGCATGATGCGGTCATCGGACGACAGATAGGGTTCGCACTCGCCGCCGTTGACGATCAGCGTCGTCACTGCCAGGCGCTTGCCGAGGGCGAACTTGACTGCGGCGGGAAAGGTCGCGCCGCCCAGTCCGACGACGCCGGCGAGGCCGGTGCGGCGGGCGATTTCCTCAGGGGCGAGGGCGAAGGGGTCGGCCACCGGGTCGGTCGCTATCCAGTTGTCCGCGAAATCGTTGTCGACAGTGATCGCGGCGAAGCCCAGCCCCGAGGGATGCGGCGCCGTGACTTCGCCGATGGCGGAAACGATGCCCGACACCGGGGCGTGGATCGGCGCCGAGATGTTGCCCTGCGCCGCCGCCAGCAGTTGTCCCTTCAACACCTTCTGGCCGACCAGCACCACGGGCCGCGCCGCACCGCCGACATGCTGGTGCAGCGGCATGTAGACGCGCGCCGGCGGCGGCAGCACGCGCAGCGGCACGTCGGCCGCCGGACGCTTGTTGTCGTCGGGGTGCACCCCCCAGCGCGGTTCCTTGAAGAAGCGGTCGATGAATCCCATGGTCATTTCCTTACGCGTGGGCGGCGGTTAGCTCGGGCTTCGGCCAGACCCAGTGCTGCAGGCTGACGGCAACCGGCACCAGCGACACGGCTTCGGTCGGGCAGCGCTCGACGCAGGCGGCGCAGCCGGTGCAGGCTTCGCGGATGACGTTGTGGATCTGCTTGGCGGCGCCGACGATGGCGTCGGTCGGGCAGGCCTTGAGGCAGCGGCAGCAGCCGATGCAGATTTCCTCGGCGACGAAGGCCAGTTGCGGACCGTTGTCGGCGACGGCGGAAAGATCGACCCCATTCAACGAAATGCCGAGCTTGGCCGCCAGCGCCTGCGCCAGCGCGCGGCCACCGGGCGGGCACAGCGTCACCGCCGCGGAGCCGGCAGCCAGCGCCGCCGCCGCCTGGGCGCAGCCGACGTAGCCGCATTGTCCGCACTGCGATCCCGGCAGCATGTCCTTCAGTTCGCCCTCGATCGGGTTGCCCTCGACCGCCAGATAGCGCGCTGCGGTGCCGAGCACGGCGCCCAAGGCGAGGCCCATCAGGGCGAGACTGCCGACTGCGATTAGCATGAATATTCTCCTTCTATCCTTAACCGGTGCTGATGCCGGAAAAACCCATGAAGGCCATCGCCAGCAGGCTGGCGACGATGAAACCTATCGGCGGCCCGGCGAACAGGCGCGGCACTTGCGCCAGGGCCAGGCGTTCGCGCAGGCCGGCGAAGATGATCATGACCAGGCTGTAGCCGAGCGAGGAGGCGAAGGCGAACAGCGTGGCGCCGATGAAGCTCATGCGGCCTTCGACCAGCAGCAGGGCGACGCCGAGCACGGCGCAGTTGGTGGTGATCAGCGGCAGGTAGATGCCGAGCATCTGGAACAGGCTCGGCGACACCTTCTTGATGGTCATCTCGGTGAATTGCACCGCGCTGGCGATGACGAGGATGAAAGTCACGGTGCGCAGGAAGCCCAGCCCGTAGGCATCGAGCAGGTAGTGCTGCACGGCCCAGTCGGCCATCGACGAGACGGTGATGACGAAGGTCGTCGCCAGGCCCATGCCGGCCGCCGTGTCGATGCGCGTGGTGACGCCCATGAACGAACACAGGCCGAGGAAGCGGGCCAGGATCACGTTATTGACCAGCGCCGCGCCGATCATCATCAAGGCAAAGTCTTTCATGGCGTCACCCGTTGCGGCCGGCAGGTCGTGGCGGAGGGAGCCGGGGATTCGCTGCTCCTCATGGTTTCACAAATCGTCGCATCGAATCCCCGGCTCCCTCCGGCGCGGCGCAGGAAGCGCGGGGCGAGGTCGCCGCGGCGCGCAAGCTGTCTTGCGGCGATGCGGGCCGCCAGCAGGCCGAGGCCCAGACCCGAAGCCATCGCCGCCATGGTGACGAGGTCGCTGCCGAACATTCCTTCGGTGATGCCGCCGGCGGTCAATGCCGTCACCAGCGGAATGGCATAGGCGGTGAGCGAGGCCTTGAGCAGCGAACGCTCGTCGACGCCGATCACCACGCGTTCGCCGACCATCAGGCCGTGCGGGTTGTCGAGCGGGAAGCGTCGCGCCGCGATGCGGTTGGCGACGCTGCCGATGCCGGGGGAACCAGACCCCGCGCCGCAACTCGCCGCCGAGGCGCAACTGCCGCAACCGCCGGTCTGCTCCGGTTCGAGCCAGGCCACGCCGGCGTCGATGCGTACCACGCGGGCGAAGCCTTCCACGGTATGGCTGTCAGGCGACACTGTGCGCTCCTCCCATCTGGATTTCCTTGCCGGCGCGCAGGTCGACCATGCGCTTGACGACCACCAGCAGGCCCGTGACGAGGAAACCGCCGGGCGGCAGGATCATCATCAGCACGCCCATGTCGGTCGGCAGCAGGCGCAGTTCCATGGCCTTGAAGGCCGGGCCGAAAAGCAGCGAGGCGTCGGCGAACAGGGTGCCGGAACCGATGATCTCGCGTACGGCGCCGATGGCGGTCAAGGCGATGGTGAAGCCCAGCCCCATGAACAGGCCGTCGAGCAGCGAGGGCAGGGCCGGTTGCTTGGCGGCGAAGGCTTCGAGCCGCGCCAGCGGCAGGCAGTTGGAAACGATCAGCGGAATGAACAGCCCGAGCACCTTGTACAGCTCGTGCATCCAGGCGTTCATCGCCAGGTCGACCAGCGTCACCATGGCGGCGACGATCAGGATGAAGACGGGAATGCGCACTTCCTGGGTGATGCGGCTGCGGAACACGGCGACGAGGAAACTCGACGCGGCCATCACTGCGGCGGTGGCCAGGCCCATGCCGAAGCCGTTGGTGGCGCTGGTGGTCATCGCCATCGCCGGGCACATACCGAGCAGCATGCTGAAGACGCCGTTGTTGTCCCACAGGCCGTCCTTGACGATGGTCTTGTAGTCATTTGCCATGTCAGCTCCCTTCAGTCAATTTCGCCTTGTTCGCGGCGAAAAATTCGAGGCCGCTGCGGATCGCGCCGAGCACGCCGCGCGGCGTGATCGTGGCGCCGGCGAACTGGTCGAACTGGCCGCCGTCCTTTTTCACCTTCCAGCGTTCCGGCGGCGGGTCTTCAAAAGAGAGGCCGCTGAAGCGCAGTATCCAGTCGCCTTTCTTGACCTCGATCTTGTCGCCCAGCCCCGGCGTTTCCTTGTGCGCCAGGACGCGCACGCCGAGCAGTTTGCCGTCGGCGGCGACGCCCAGCATCAGCCTGATCTCGCCGGCATAGCCGGTGCCGTAAATCTCGTAGGCGACGCCGGTGACGCGACCGTCCTTGCGGGCGCGATAGACGGTGATTTCCTTGTCGCGGCCATCCTTCATCAGGAGCGTATCGGTCACCGGATTGTTGTCGTGGATGGCGGCGGGAATCACCTGACTCAGCGAGTTCTGCCGATCTTCGAGGGCGCGGGCGGCGATGTCGGCCAGGGTCAGCCGGTCGGTAATGGCCAGGACGAGGCCGAAGCCGAGGCAGAACGCGCCGAGGATCACCCCATGCATGAGGGTGCGCGGCGTCTGCGTGACGGTCGCGACGGATTCGGCAGGAAGGGTGTCAGGGACGTTCATGATCCGGCGAATGATCTGTTTGACGG
Source organism: Sulfuritalea sp. (assembly GCA_023229545.1). Classification (GTDB taxonomy): domain Bacteria; phylum Pseudomonadota; class Gammaproteobacteria; order Burkholderiales; family Rhodocyclaceae; genus Sulfuritalea. The sequence goes on from JALNZB010000013.1 coordinate 4,666, forward strand.
AGGCTTCGCAGGTTCTGTGCCAATCGTTCCTTGCAGCCACACCAAAGCCGTGCATTCGCCGCCAAGCCCGCACCAGCATGGGGTTTTTCGTTGCGACGGCGATCATCGCCGTGTCGCCAGCGCCGACTCTTGTGCCTGTCGCAAGTCCGACAAACACTACAAACACGGTCGGCAGCCGTTGCAACTTCAACATCGGCACGGAACCTGCTGTGTATCCCGGAAGTGTTTGATCCGGGGACGGTGCGAGATGGCAGAGAAACAACCCAAGGCAGGCAAGGCGCTGATCGAAGCGGCGGTGGACGCCGCGCCGATGGTCATCGCGCTGCTCGATGCCGATGACTGCGTGGTGCTCGACAATCAGGAATACAAGAAGTTGCAGGCCGATCTCGGCATGGCCGAACCTGCGCCGATGCTGATGACATCGATTCGCGCCGAGATGGAGACGGGCGCGGCGAATGTGAACGGGGGCCGGCGCGGTTCCGGCCATGTCTTTCTCGACCGCGAGGTGCGCCTCGATCTGCCCGGCGGCAAGGCGCCGCGCTGGTTCTCGTGTTCCGGCAGCCGGGTGCGCGAGGACGACGAAGCCGCCGATGCGTTTTTCGCCGACGGCGGGCGCGACTATCTGTTACTGGTGGCGAAGGAAATCACCGGGCTGCGGGCGCAGCAGGAAAAGGCGCGGGTGGCCGCGCTGCAGGCCGTGATGGCCGACGAGGATCGAGTCTCTGCCTTGCGCGAAAGCCTGTCGGCGGCGACCTTCCGCCTCGAAGGGCCGCTCAACCTGATGGCTTCGGTGGTCGGCATGCTGGCGCGGCGCAATGGCGAGCGCGACGCGATGGCCGCAGCGCTGGCCAACGCCATGGCCGCCGGCCAGCAGGCGCTGGACGAACTGCGCGCCATGATTCCGGACGAAACCCGCGAGCCGTCCGGCGCGATCAATGTCAACGAATTGCTGCGCGACGTGCTCGATCTCACCACCGTCCGCATGCTCGCCGCCGGCATCGGCGTCAGCTGGAAACCGCAGGCGGTGCTGCCCGCGCTGCAAGGCTATCCGAACAAGCTGCGCGGCCTGTTCAAGGCGCTGATCGACAATGCCATCGAGGCCATGAGCGGTCGCGGCTGGCGTGAGCGCGAGCTTATCGTGATGACGCGGACGCAAGCCGGCGGCATCGAGATCGTGATCGAGGACAGCGGTCCGGGAATTCCGCCGGAGCGGCAACTCAAGGTGTTTGAGCCTTTCTATTCCACCAAGCGCGAGGGCGGTCGCGGCCACGGCCATCTGGGCACGGGCCTGGCCACCGCGCAGCAGATCGCCGCCGACCATGGCGGCAGCGTCGAGATCGACCCGGAAAAGACTGCGGGTTGCCGCGTCCGCGTAATGTTGCCGGTGAAGCGTAGACCATGAGCGATTCGAGGCTGCCCGCTCTGCTGCGCGCCCAGTACGAGACGCTGTTCCGCGTCTCGCAGGTGCTGTCGCGCTCGCTGGACTTTCACAAGACGCTGCGCGAGGTCTTGCGCACGCTGGAAATCACCGGTCATCTCAGCGGCGGCATGGTCAGCGTGGTCGATCCCGCTGCCGGCGATTTGAGCGTGCATGCCGTGCATGGCCTCGACAGCGAAGAGTTCGAGCCGGTGCGCTACCAGCCCGGCGAAGGCGTCATCGGCATGATTCTCGAAGGCGGTCGTACCGTCGCCATTCCGCGTCTGGGCGACGAACCGCGCTTCCTCAACCGGCTCGGACTCTATGACAAGGAGCTGCCCTTCATCGCCGCGCCGATCCAGGTCGGCGGTGCGCTGCAAGGCGTGCTCACGGTGCAGCCCGACGCAGCCGACGATGGCCTGCTCGAAGAGCGCGTGCGCTTCGTCGAAATGGTGGCCAACCTGATCGGGCAGAACGTGCGCCTGTCGCTCGAAGTCGAGCAGGAGCGCAAGGCGCTGTCCGAGGAGCGCGACACCCTGCGCCGCACCGTGCGGCAGAAGCACGGCTTCGACAACATGGTCGGCCACTCCGACGCCATGCGGCGCATTTTCGAGCAGATCCGCATGGTGGCGAAATGGCCGACCACGGTGCTGATTCGCGGCGAAACCGGCACCGGCAAGGAACTCATCGCCAACGCCATCCACTACAATTCGCCGCGCACGCGCGGTCCCTACGTGCGGCTCAACTGCGCCTCTCTGCCGGAAAACCTGCTCGAATCGGAACTCTTCGGCCATGAAAAGGGCGCCTTTACCGGCGCGGTGAATTCGCGCAAGGGCCGCTTCGAGACGGCCGACGGCGGCACGCTGTTCCTCGACGAAATCGGCGAAATCTCGCCGGCCTTCCAGGCCAAGCTGCTGCGCGTCCTGCAGGAAGGCGAACTGGAGCGCGTCGGCGGCAGCCGCACCATCAAGGTCGATGTGCGGCTGATCGCCGCGACGCATCGCGATCTCGAAGCCGCAGTGGAAGCCGGCGAGTTTCGCGAGGATTTGTACTACCGCCTCAACGTCATGCCCATCCTGCCGTCGCCGCTGCGCGAACGCATGGAAGACCTGCCGGAAATCGCGCGTTTCCTGCTCGAACGCCTGGGCGGCATTCAGGGCCGCACGCTGAGTCTGACCGCCGCCGCGCAGCGTCGTCTGGCGCAGCATTCCTGGCCCGGCAACGTGCGCGAACTGGAGAACTGCCTGGAGCGTGCATCTGTCATGTCGATGGACGGCGAAATCGATGTCGACCTGATTCGCATCGACCAGCCGCGCACCGGGCCGGCGCGCAAAGTCTCTGCCGCCGTGTCGCCAGCGCCGACTCTTGCCGCGAACGCTGGCGACGCTGAAGCAAGCGAGACGGAAGCCGGCGGCGAACAAAGCGAACGCCAGCGCGTCATCGCCGCGTTGGAGCAGGCCGGCTGGGTGCAGGCCCGCGCGGCGCGGCTGCTCGGCATGACGCCAAGGCAGATCGCCTACCGCATCCAGACGCTGAACATCGAGGTCCGGCAGATCTGAGCGAGGCCGCCGCAACGCGCACGAAACGGCGCGTCGCTGTCGCAATGCCGTCCACGGCGAATTGTGGCGTTCCTCACAATCGGTCTTTCAGCCACCGATGAATCAATGAGTTAGCTCCTGGCACAGGCGTTGCTGAAGGGAAGGGGACCCGACCCGTGGAGAAACATCGTGGAGCTTCCAGTGATTGCGCCCCAGGCGCCCAGGACCGCAGGCTGCAGCGCCGGCAGTTGCGGCTCCAGCGCCGGCCAGATGGGCGGCCTGTCGGATAAAATCCGCGCCAAAGTGCAGGATCATCCCTGCTATTCGGAAGACGCCCACCACTACTTCGCCCGCATGCATGTCGCGGTGGCGCCGGCCTGCAATATCCAGTGCCACTACTGCAATCGCAAGTACGACTGCGCCAACGAATCGCGCCCCGGCGTCGTCTCCGAACTGCTGACGCCCGACCAGGCGGTGAAGAAAACCCTCGCTGTCGCCGCCACGATTCCGCAGATGTCCGTGCTCGGCATCGCCGGCCCCGGCGACCCGCTGGCCAATCCCGCGCGCACCTTCGAGACCTTCCGCCAGTTGGCCCTGAAAGCGCCCGACATCAAGCTCTGCGTGTCCACCAACGGCCTGGCGCTGCCCGAGTGCGTCGAGGAATTGGCCAGGCACAACATCGACCACGTCACCATCACCATCAACTGCATCGACCCGGACGTGGGCGCGAAAATCTATCCGTGGATTTTCTGGAACAACCAGCGCATTCATGGCCGCAAGGCCGCCGCGATACTCATCGCGCAGCAGCAGAAAGGCCTGGAAATGCTGGTGGCCAAGGGCATCCTGGTCAAGGTCAATTCGGTGCTGATCCCCGGCGTCAATGACGAACACCTGAAAGAAGTGTCGAAGCTGGTCAAGGCCAAGGGCGCGTTTCTGCACAACGTCATGCCGCTGATCGCCGAGGCGGCGCATGGCACTTTCTACGGCCTCATGGGCCAGCGCAGCCCGCGTCCGGATGAACTCAAGGCCTTGCAGGACGCCTGCGCAGGCGACATGAACATGATGCGCCACTGCCGCCAGTGCCGCGCCGATGCGGTCGGCATGCTCGGCGAAGATCGCGGCGACGAATTCACCCTCGACAAGATCGAGGCCATGGACATCGACTACGAGGCGGCCATGGTGGTGCGCGCCGCGTTCCGCGCGCAAGCGATGGCCGAGCTGGAAGCCAAGCGGCGACACAAGGAAAAGGCGTCGCAAATCCTCCGCTTCCAGCCGCGCGTCGCAAAGCCCGCCGGTCGCCCCGTGCTGATGGCGGTGGCGGCGAAGAACGGCGCGGTCGCCGCGCATTTCGGCCACGCCAAAGAGTTTCTGGTTTACGAAGCCGCCGCCGATGGCGTCAAGTTTGTCGGCCATCGCAAGGTCGAACAGTACTGCGCCGGCAACGAAACCTGCGGCGATGCCGAATCGGTACTCGAGCGCAGCATCCACGCGCTCGCCGGATGCGAAGTGGTGCTCTGTTCCAGGATCGGCATCGACCCATGGCGCGATCTCGAAGCGGCCGGCATCCAGCCCAACGGCGAACACGCCATGGAGCCCGTCGAGGACGCTGTCATGGTCGTGTGGCGCGAAATGCTGGCGGCGGGCAAGCTCGATTTCAAACCGTCCGCAGCGAAGTGCGCGTAGGAGGCTCCGCTCATGGCCCTTGAAATCATCGAAAGCTGCGTGAGCTGCCATGCCTGCCTGGCGCTGTGCCCAAGCCAGGCGATCATCGAAACCAGGCCTCACTTCCTGATCGACGCCGGCAAATGCAGCGGATGCCTCGGCGATTTCGCCGACGCCCAGTGCGCCGCCATCTGTCCCATCGAAGGCGCGATCCTCGACGAATTCGGCGTCGCCATGAACCCGCCCGGTTCGCTCACCGGCATTCCGCCGGCGCGCCGGGCAGCGGCGCAAGCCGAGATCGCGGCGCGCTGATGGCCGGCGCGGCATGCCCTTGTTGATTCCAGTTGCGGAGAGTTCCCATGCCAAAAGCCACCATCACCTTTGAAGACATCGGCATTACCGTCACCGTGCCCGCCGGCACCCGCCTGATCGACGTTTCCGAAGCCGTCGGCGCCGGCATCACCTACGGCTGCCGCGAAGGCGACTGCTGCACCTGCCTGACCAAAATCGTCTCCGGCCACGAAAACCTCGCCGCGCCCTCGGTGCTCGAAGACCAGGTGCTGAAGGACAACCTCGCGCCGCGCCACCACCGCCTGGCCTGTCAGGCGCAGGCGCTGGGCGGCGCCATCGTCGTCAAACCCGGCTGAAGCATTTTTCCGCCGTGACGCCGGGGCGCTTCGCATGAACCCGCGTTCGCGCGCCGAGGCGGCCTACCTCGGTCTGGCGCTGGGCGACGCGCTCGGCGCCACGGTCGAATTCATGACCCCGCGCGAGATCGCGCACCAGTATGCGCAACAGTCCGGCGTGCATCGCGAGATCATCGGCGGCGGCTGGCTGAAGCTGCGCCCCGGCCATGTCACCGACGACACCGGCATGGCGCTGGCCCTTGGCGAATCGATCCTCGCCAATGACGGGCGGGTCGAGCCGCTGGCATGCGCGCAAGCCTTCGACGCCTGGATGCGCAGCAAGCCGATCGACATCGGCAACACCGTGCGGCGCAACCTGCTGCTGTTTCGCCGCAGCGGTTGTGCCGAGGCGCCGCCTTCCGAATATGACGCCGGCAACGGCGCGGCGATGCGCGTGCTGCCCGTGGCGCTGGCCACCTTCGGTTGCCCCGAGGCCGAGGTGATCGCCGCCTGCCGCGTCCAGGCGCATGTCACCCATCACAACGCGATGTCCGACGCCGCCTGCGAATTCCTCGCGCTGACGGTGCAGGATTTCCTGCGCGGCGAATCCTTGCAACAGGTGTTTCGCCAGCGCATCCAGCCCCTGGTGGATGCGCATCCGGCATTTGCCTTTCGTCAGCGCGCGCGCCGCGAGAACCCCGGCGGCTGGGTGGTCGAAACCATGCAGGCGGTATTGCAAGCCCTGGTCGATGTCGATGGCTTCGAGAACTGCTTGGTCGATGTCGTCAATCGCGGCGGCGACGCCGACACCACCGGCGCCATCGCCGGCATGCTGGCCGGCGCGCTCCATGGCCTGCCGGCCCTGCCGCCGCGCTGGCTCAAGGCGCTCGACCCAGCGGTGCGCGCCGCCTGCGCCGGGCAGGCGCGGGCCTTGATCGGCTAGCGGCGAATGTAGTTTTCCAACTGCTGGATGATGAAGTCCTTCTCGGAGATGGCGTCCTTGACCATGTCGCCGATGGAAAGCACGCCGATCACCCGGTCATCTTCCAGCACCGGCAAGTGGCGCACCCGCTTCTCCGTGATCAGCGCCATGCAGTCCTCGTTGGTCTGCTCCGGACGCACATAGGCCACCTGATGGGTCATGATTTCCGTCACCAGGACATCCTTCGGCGACTTGTCCAGCATATACATCTTGCGCGCATAGTCCCGCTCGGTAACGATGCCGACCAGCTTGTTCCCCGCTTCCATCACCAGCAGCGCACCGATGTTCCTGGCGGTCATCAGTTGCATGGCGTCGAACACCGACTTGTCCGACGCGATGGTGGCGACTTCATGACCCTTGGATTCGAGCAATTGGCGTACGGTTTTCATGGCGATCCCTTTCACAAATGCTGACGATTTGGCAGGCTGCCGGAGAAGTATAGTGCCGCTGGCAGTGCGATTGGGGCCGCCCCCGGTTTTGTTCGCCTGGCGAGATTCTGATTCGGTGAGTAAAGATGATTGGGCGATGGCATACGCGAGCGGCGTGTAAGCCTCTTGATGACCCGCCCGATTCGGCCTTAGGCGACACGCAAGACCAGGCTCCTGCCGCACGCTTTGACGTATTTTCGAAGGGTGGCGATCGAGGGAGAATGCTTGCCTGTAGCGAGGGAGCGCTCCAACCGGGCTACCGCCGGTGCTTGCGTACCCATGAGTTCCGCAACTTGCGCTTGTGTCAGGCAGGCCTCTTGGCGCGCCTTGAGCAAAGCATCCAGCAGAACGGTCTCGTCTCGCTCGATACGTTCAACTTCAGCGCGTACGCCAGGACGGCGCATGAGCTTCTTCACCAACTGATCATGTGTTTGCACGTTTGATCTCCTTCATTCTGGTTTCGGCAATCTCGCGCTCACGCGAGGGAGTGCGCTCGGACTTCTTGATGAAGCTGTGAAGCATGACGATGCGCTTTCCTGCGAGCGTGCAGAAAAACGCACGGGCTATGCCTTCAGCGCCTTTGAGCCGTAGCTCAAACAGCCCGTCGCCAAAGGCTTTGGTATGGGGTTCCCCAATATTTGGGCCAAGAGCAATCATCCTGCGCGTTAGCACGATGTACCTTGCTGCGAGAGTGTCGGGCAGTTCCATGATCTGTTCCTGCACGGCGTCGCTGTAGTAATTGATCGTGTAGTCCACGGTCGGATACTAACAAATATGTTATTGATGCGCAAGCCATGATGGCCAACGTGTTCAGGCTGCCCAGACTCGCATTCGAGAGGCGGAACATTTGAATTCACCGGCCTGCGCGGCATTATCGCGCAGCGTCCCCCGCACCGATGGGTTGGGCCTCACTCTTCGGGCAGCAACCGTGGGTTCCACACGACCTCCCAGAGATGATGATCGGGGTCTTGAAAGTAGCCAGCGTAACCACCCCAAAAAGTATTCTGCGCTGGCTTGACGATAACGGCCCCCGCGCTCTTCGCCTGCGCCATGACGGCATCGACTTCGGCCATGGACGAGACGTTGTGACCGATGGAGAGTTCGGTGGGGCTTGGCATGCCTATCGATATTCCGGCATCGTGCGCGAGACTCTTGCGCGGCCAAATTGCGAGTTTCAAGCCCGGCTGTAAATCGAAAAAGGCGACGGCCCCGTACTCGAATTCCTTGCCAATGATGCCTTGCGTCGGCAGGCCGAGACCGTCCCGGTAGAAAAATACCGCCCGCTCCAGGTCGTCAACGCAGAGGGTAATAACCGTGATGCGCGGTTTCATGGAATGGCTCCTCCGCTCGGTGAAGACATGATGGCGCGGTTTATCGTTGTTATCGGCGCGTCGCCAGCGCCGACTTTCAAAGGCTATGCGAAATAAATTCGACCCTGGCCTCTTTGATAGCGCCAATCACTTATAAGGAGCGCCTTGAGAGAGGTTACAGCGATCCTACGGGTTCAACTGCACCGTTTTCTCAATTCGATGGCCGCGACGCAGCACAACAAGCGCAATTCTCTTTCCTCGGCGATCACGGAGAAGCTCGCTAAACGCCTGAGCATTTACGATGTCAATCCCGTCTATCGAAGTGATGATGTCGCCCACCAGTATGTCGGCATTGAACGCTGGAGTTCCGTCTACGACGAGGCGCACGACAGCGCCCTTGTTGGTCTGGAGTTCCTGACGTTCGTTGTCCGTGAGATCACGACCAAACGCCCCAAGCCCGAACCGTTGCTTGACGAAGTAGACGGCTCCATAGTCCGATCGATTTATGGTGATTGGCACATAGTTCGTTGTCGAACCGTACGTGGTGGTCGTGCCACTACCGTACGCAGTGACGGGGCCGCCTGGCCCATAAGCTGTGGCTGTTCCAGTTGAATACGACGTGCTGGACGTAGGTGTCGTGATGGGAATCGAAGAAGTGACAGAGCCCGTATAGCGAGGATCGAGGATAAGAACAAGGTCAGCGCCGACGTCCTTGGCCTGAAGGATCGCCGACGTTTCCGATTCGGGCCGACCGCTGTTGAACATTGAGTTGCCGATCATCACGTATCCGCGCTTGGCGTAGGCGTCAAGTATTGCTTTCCCGTCGCTTGGGGTGGCTCGTTCAACAACCGGTGACGCCGGCGGCGGGGCTACTCTCAGTGAAGCGATGAGTTCAGGGGATGCACCTTGGGCGGGTCGATAGAACTGCTTGTATCCGCTCGCACAGCCTGTGATCAGTATTGCAGCGAGCAGGCAAATGGATTTTCGGAAAGCGTGGCGTGACATCGTTACTCCCCATGTTGTGCAGCAAAGTATGACAAATGAGCGTATCGGCGGCCACTTTCTGTGACCTAGGTCAAGCTGAGGGGGCTGCGCAGGTCTTATCGCGCAGATCCCTTCGAGCGCCGGGTTTCATTTCGCTGGAGTTCCTATGTTCAATTTCACTTGCGCAGCTTTGTCGTTCGCCTTGGTATTTTCAATAGCGGTAGGAGAAGGGTTGGCACTTATTGTTTCTGCCTTCGTGCTTAAAGGACTGCTTGGATTGGCGGTGGTGATTAACGAGTATTGGACGCCAGCGGCAAAACCAAGAGTGGCGGCGGATACCAAGAGGCCGATGGACCAGATGTAGAACTGTATCGGAGCATGTTGGTATAGCCACTTCAATGTAATTTTGTCTGGAGATGACATGGGCAGCAGTTGTTGCGGCGGCGGATTTTCTAGCAACACAATGGCCTGATTGAGTATGCCGATAGCAGTGTTGATGTTTTCGACTTCTTGCTGCTTGGCTTCGAGAACGCGAGCGGAGTTGGTAGCTAGAACGATACTTCGAAAACGGGTGTATAGCTTTTGGTCGAAGGAAAGGAGCGGTAGCACTTTGTCAGCCCAGGTATGGAACTCGACGTGGCTCACAAAAGGCGATGAGTCGCTGCGCTGGCGTTGCAGCTTTGTCAATTCGGCGAGCAATGCAGCAGACATGATGATGAAACCTAAATGAAATCAAATGGGCCAGGCTCGAATTTATTCAGGCCGCTTCGAGATGAGTCAGCGGCATGTGGTTAATTGCCAACTGGTGAATATCGGCACGCTGCGAAGCATGCTGCACGTCGATCCCAACCAGAGCGCCCGCCGCGTCGTAGTCCAGTACCACTCCATCCACGACCTCGTCGGAGTCCACCGAAGGCCGCTCGGCCAGGTGGATATAGAGCGAATCGGTCGCCGCGTCGTAGTTGAGTTTCATGACTTGAATCTCCTGTCGGGGAATGCATTATGCAGCGTGACACCATCCGCCAGCGTTACGACGCGCAGATAGCGTCCGAGTTCCTCAATCCATATCCAGTATCGCACGCGCCCATCTTGGGCTTGGACTTCGCGTCTTACCGGATTTCGTAGCGCCTCGATACACCATTCCAAACAAATGTATGGGCGCTTTTCCATCACGTCGTTCCGGAAGTAATCAGTCATCGGCTGCATGCAGGCATGTTGCCGGCCATCCCGTGCCACGTCAAGCCAAAAGCTATAAGGGATCAGCTTCGGATTTGTTTGCGCGGCATTGGACGCTCACAGAAAGTCGGCGCTGGCGAGACGGCGATTCCGCGCGGCGCAGTCATGTCTCCACCACCCTGACCGTCCAGAAATCATCGGCCAGGCCGGCGTTGGTGAGGTAGGCGTAGGGCAGGGTGAAGTAGCCCTTGTCGCCCCAGGCGGCGGACCACGAGTTCATGATGATGAAGCGCTGGCGGCGGTCGTCGTAGCCGGTGGCGAGGACGGCGTGGCCGCCGAGGCTGCGTTCGTCCTTGCCCGGCATCGGCACCTTGCCGCTCTTCGCCACGGTGGCGGATTCGAAACTTTCATAGACCGAGAAGCCAAAGACGAAGGGGAAGCCCTCGGCGAGGCAGCCCTTGAGCTGGGTCAGGGTGGGGGTGAGACGCTGGTAGAGGATGGCCTGGTGCTTCTCGGCTTCGCGGTAGGCGGGGGCCGGCGGGCGTTTGGCGAACTTGGCGATGTCATAGGGCCACAGGCTTTCCGGGCAGGCGCCCTGTTTGGCCAGGGTCTTGATGCCATCGCGGATCTGCGCGCCGGCGTCTTCCTTCACCGTGCCTTCCATGGCGCGTTCGTTGTAGTAGATGAACAGGCGCGAGGGCAGGAAGTGGCCGGCGCTGCCCTGTTTCATCTGCCCGTAGCGGTGGGCGCTGGCGATGGCGTTGGCGGTGCAACTGCCAAGTTCGCCTTGATCGAGCACCGGCGGGCAATGGCGGCGCAGGTCGCAATGGGTCGGCAGCACGGCCAGCACCTTGCGCGGCGCGGCATAGCGGCGGTCGCGCTGGTCGGGCAGATCGGGGGTCCAGCCGTAGCCTTGAATCCTGCGGAGCATGCGGAATTTCTCCCTTGCGGACGGTTGCTGAAAGGCGCTGCGCAGCGCATTACGAGCGCATTTCGATGTGGTGTCAATGGTCGCAGTGGGGGCATTGGCGCGGTTCTATGTCATTGGTGATAGGGGTGCCGCACCTGCAATACCGGAATCGCAGGGTCGTGAAGGAATTATGCGACAGACGAATTGACACAATGTAATCGAGCGATTACACTGTGCTTGTGTTCACGATCAAGCCCCTGCCCGAATTCACTGAATGGCTCAACGGTCTTGCCGATGCGGCGTTGCGCGGAGTGGTGGTGGCGCGCATCAAGCGTCTGGAGCGCGGCTTGATGGGTGATGTCGAGCCAGTTGGCGACGGCGTGTCTGAGCTTCGCATTCATGTCGGCGCGGGGTGGCGTGTGTATTTTGTGCGGCATGGCGCTTGCGTGATCGTATTGCTTGGTGGCGGTTCCAAGCGCACACAAAAGACCGATATCAAGCGCGCCAGAATTTTGGCGGCGCGACTGGATTGACTGAAGGAGATGACCATGAGTCAGCGCATCAAGGTAGCAGACTTGCCCGAGTTCGACGCAGCGCCTTATCTCGACAGCGAGGCGACGACTGCGGCCTATCTGACGGACATTCTGGAGGCGAACGATCCGGCTCTGCTGGCGGCGGCACTAGGCGACATCGCCCGCGCACGCGGCATGAGCGAGATCGCCAAGGCATCGGGGCTCACCCGCGAGGCTCTATACAAGGCGCTGCGGCCCGATGCGCAACCGCGCTTCGACACGATTAGTCGCGTTTGCACGGCCTTGGGTGTGCGGCTGGTGGCGCAGCCAGCCCATTCCTGACGCCCTGCGTCGTTAAGCCGACACGACCTCGCCGAGCAGGGCGCTGGCATCGGCTTCGACCAGCTCCAGTCCCTGGCGCTGGCAAAAGCGCCGTTCCTTTGCCGTGGGTTCGGCGATCAGCGCCCAGCCGGTGGGTTCGCTGGCGGCGGCGTAGATCAGGTCGGACAGCACCATGCGTTCGGTGTCGCGGTTGAGGCGCATGCCGAGCAGCAGGTAGCGCTTGCCCTTGCGCCGCGCCTTGACGAAGGATGGCACGGCAAAGCCGCCCATCAGCTCGGTGATGTAATCGACATAGTCGGCGTCCGAGGCGATGTAGCTTGACTTGGGCTTGGGTGAACCCATCGGCTTGAACAGCACCGGCAGCTTGGGGTCGGCATCCTGCGGCTGGATCGGCATGTAGTTGGCGCCGTCGGAGACGAACAGCTTGAAACGGTAGTCGCTGCCGCCCATTCTCGCGCAGCCGAGGATCAGCAGATGCGGCGTGGCGGCGTAGCTGTCCTGCAATTGCGTGTCGCGGTTGATGTCGATCACATAGGGCGGGGCGATGGCCTTGAGCCAGTCGTGCAGCGCGGCGCGCGTCCATTCGCTCTGGCCGTAGGTGGTGTCGAGAAAGCGGGTGACGGCGCTGCGGCCGCGCTTGAATTCGATGTTCATCGCGGCGCGGGGAAATTCGTACATCAGCTTCGCCGCCATCGGTCGACCGCCGTTCATGGCCAGGATCAGTTGCTCGCCGGTGGCCGGGATGGGGCGGCCGTCTTGCTTCGACGTGACATCGGCGAGCACGCCGGGACCAAGATAGGGAACGATGCTGCCATCGGCGAGGCCGGCGTGCCAGTGGGCGAGGAGTTCGGTGGGGATCATGTTGTTGTGCTCCGGCTGCGATATTGCTGTTCGCGCAAGAAGCGCACCCGGTTGGAATCCCGGCCCTGGCAAGGGATGCAAATGGGATTGTCGGACTTGCTACAAGACGGCTCTACCCCATCCCCTCCCCGGCCCTCCCCTTGAAGGGGAGGGAGAAAGAGTCGGCGCTGGCGGTGCGGCGGCTACAGCGTCACCAGCCGCACCCGGTAGAGGCCGCCGATCACTACGTATTCGTCCTCGGCCTTGAGCATGCCGGGTAGCAACTGGCTGAAGAAGGCCAGCTTGGGAATGGGCACGTCGACGCTGAGGATGCTGTCGCCGAACTCGCCGGCGCGCTCGCGCGAGCGCGAAAACGAGCTGACGTTGTTGAGCAGCACGATCCTGACATCGCTGTCGCCGCGCATGTCGGCGGCGATGACCTCGTGATCGGCCAGCCGGTTGACGCCGCGATAGAGGCGGATGTGGCTGCGCTGCGGGAACTGCCGCGCCAGCTCGTACTGGCTGTAGGCGTAGAGCAGGTCGAGCTGCGCTTCCAGCGCGTTGGTGCCGTACAGGCCGGCGACGCGCATTTCGACATAGCGCTGCCAGGCCAGGCTGCCGGCCTCGCGCAGCGAATCGCCGTGATGGCGCGGCATCAGGCCGAAGCGCGATTCGACCCAGCCCTTGAGCACGGCGGCTTCGCGTCCGTCGGGGTCGAACGCCCAGCCGCGCACCACGCGCAGGTAATTGGCGCGCGCCCGCTGTTTCGGTTGAGCGGCGGTGAGCCCGGCTTCTTCCGGCTGCTCCAGGCTGAAGTGAGATGTCATATAGCCGGTGAAGCGTTGCGCCCGCTCCGGGGCTTGCTCGATGTCGTCGAGCAGGTTGAACAGCGGGCGGTGCAGGTCGGCCACGCCGTCGAGGACGAGCGCCGTCGGCGCGCGCTGAAAGCTCAGGCCGCCGAGGATCGCCGCCGGCAGGTTGCAGCGGTTGATGGGCAGGCGCGCCGCAATTGGTAAACCCGGTAAACCCGGAAGCCCCGGCAACCCCGGCGGCGCGGCGGGGTTTTCCTTGTCGGGGGCGCGACAAAACGCCGTGTCGATGTCGCACGGCGATGTCGCAGCGGAATTCTCGGGTATCTCGGAAAGGCTTGCCACGTCAGGGTTTTCGGGAAATCAAAAGGGCTGGCACGCTCCGTGCACAAGTCCTGTCGGGAGCGGGCAATCCCGCCACAGATTTCAATCGCTGGACCTCAACAAGGAGCGCATCATGGCAAAACTTCGTCAGGCCGCCATTTACGGCAAAGGCGGGATCGGCAAGTCTACCACCACGCAAAACCTCGTCGCCGCGCTGGCCGAGGCCGGCAAGAAGGTGATGATCGTCGGTTGCGACCCGAAGGCCGATTCAACGCGACTGATCCTGCACGCCAAGGCGCAGAACTCGGTCATGGAACTGGCGGCGGAAGCCGGCAGCGTGGAAGACCTCGAACTCGAAGACGTGCTGTCCATCGGCTACGGCGGCATCAAGTGCGTCGAGTCCGGCGGCCCGGAGCCCGGCGTCGGCTGTGCCGGCCGCGGCGTCATTACCGCCATCAACTTCCTCGAAGAGGAGGGTGCCTACACCGACGACCTCGATTTCGTTTTCTACGACGTGCTCGGCGACGTGGTCTGCGGCGGCTTCGCCATGCCGATTCGCGAGAACAAGGCGCAGGAAATCTACATCGTCTGTTCCGGCGAAATGATGGCCATGTATGCCGCCAACAACATCGGCAAGGGCATCGTCAAGTACGCCAACTCCGGCGGCGTGCGCCTCGCCGGCCTGATCTGCAACTCGCGCAACACCGATCGCGAAGATGAACTCATCATGGAACTGGCGCGCCGCATGGGCACCACCATGATCCACTTCATCCCGCGCGACAACGTGGTGCAGCACGCCGAAATTCGCCGCATGACGGTGATCGAATACGACCCGACGGCCAAGCAGGCCGACGAGTATCGCGCCCTGGCCATGAAGATCGTCAACAACACAAACTTCGTCATCCCGACGCCGGTGACCATGGACGAACTCGAGGAATTGCTGATGGCATTCGGCATCATGGAAGTGGAAGACGCTTCCATCATCGGCAAGACCGCCGCGCAACTGGCCGCCGAAGCCTGCCAACTGGCCGCCTAAGGAGAACATGATGGCTGCATTGACCCGCGAAGAAACCGAGGCACTGATCCAGGAAGTGCTGGAGGTGTATCCCGAAAAGGCGAAGAAGGACCGCGCCAAGCACCTCATGATCAACGACAAGGAACTGGAGTCGTCGAAGAAGTGCATCACTTCCAACCGCAAGTCGCTGCCGGGCGTGATGACCATGCGCGGCTGCGCCTACGCCGGCTCCAAGGGCGTGGTGTGGGGGCCGATCAAGGACATGATCTCGATCTCGCACGGCCCCATCGGCTGCGGCCAATATGCGCGCGGCGGTCGTCGCAACTATTACGTCGGCACCACCGGCGTCGATAGCTACTGCGAAATGAACTTCACCTCGGACTTCCAGGAGAAGGACATCGTCTTCGGCGGCGACAAGAAGCTGGCCAAGCTGATCGGTGAAATCGAGGGCCTGTTTCCGCTCAACAAGGGCATCTCGATCCAGTCCGAATGTCCCGTCGGCCTCATCGGCGACGACATCGAGGCGGTGGCCAAGAAGGCCGCCAAGGAACTCAACAAACCCGTGGTGCCGGTGCGCTGCGAGGGCTTTCGCGGCGTTTCGCAGTCGCTCGGCCACCACATCGCCAACGACTCGGTGCGCGACTGGATCCTCTCCAATCGCGATGGCGTCGAGTTCGCCACGACTCCCTATGACGTGGCGATTCTCGGCGACTACAACATCGGCGGCGACGCCTGGGCCTCGCGCATCCTGCTCGAAGAAATGGGCCTGCGCGTGGTGGCGCAGTGGTCGGGCGACGGTACCCTGGCCGAGATGGAGAACACGCCGAACGTCAAGCTCAACCTGCTCCACTGCTACCGCTCGATGAACTACATCAGCCGCCACATGGAAGAGAAGTACGGCATTCCCTGGCTCGAATACAACTTCTTCGGCCCGACCAAGATCAAGGAATCGCTGCGCAAGATCGCCGAGCATTTCGACGACAAGATCAAGGAGGGCGCCGAGCGCGTGATCGCCAAGTACACGCCGATGATGGATGCCGTGATCGCCAAATACAAGCCGCGCCTGCAAGGCAAGAAGGTGATGTTGTATGTCGGCGGCCTGCGTCCGCGCCATGTGGTCGGCGCCTACGAAGACCTCGGCATGGAAGTGGTCGGCAGCGGCTACGAGTTCGCCCACAACGACGACTACGACCGCACCATCAAGGAAGTCGGCGACGCCACCCTGATCTATGACGACGTCACCGGCTTCGAGTTCGAGGAATTCGTCAAGGCGCTGAAGCCCGATCTGATCGGCTCCGGCATCAAGGAAAAGTACGTCTTCCACAAGATGGGCGTGCCCTTCCGCCAACTGCATTCCTGGGACTATTCCGGCCCCTACCACGGCGCCGACGGCTTCGCCATCTTCGCCAAGGACATGGACCTGACGCTGAACAATCCCTGCTGGAACATGATGCAGCCGCCCTGGCAAGAAAAGCCCGCCAAGTCGCTGCTGAAGGAGCCGGTGGTGTACGAGGCTGTGCCGAAGGCCGCATAAATGCATTAACCACGGCGACACGGCGGCACGGCGAAAATCTCTTCATTCATTTCGCTTTTGAATTACGCCGTGTCGCCGTGGTGAAAAAGATTTTTCCTCAACTTATGCCCGCGTCCACGGATTAGTGGCGGGGCGAAGGAGACCAAGATGCAAACCCTGGACAACATCAAGCCCTGTTTCCCGCTGTTTCGGGACGACGACTATCAGCAGACCATCGCCAACAAGCGCACCTGCTTCGAGGAATGTCACGGCAAGGACAAGGTGGCCGAGACATTTCAGTGGACTACCACCAAGGAATATCAGGACCTCAACTTTCAGCGTCAGGCGCTGACCATCAACCCGGCCAAGGCCTGCCAGCCGCTGGGCTCGGCGCTGTGCGGCATCGGCTTCCACAAGACGCTGGTGTACATCCACGGCTCGCAGGGTTGTATCGCCTATTTCCGCACCTACTTCAATCGCCACTTCAAGGAGCCGATCGCCATCATCGCCGACTCGATGACGGAAGACGCAGCGGTGTTCGGCGGCCAGAAGAACGTGCATGAGGGCCTGGCCAACGCCGCCAAGCTCTATGACGCCGAGATGATCGCGATGTCCACCACCTGCATCGCCGAGGTGATCGGCGACGACCTCAACGCCTTCATCGGCAATGCGCGCAAGGAAGGCCATGTGCCGCAGGACTTCCCGGTGCCGTTCGCCCACACGCCAAGCTTCGTCGGTTCGCATGTCACCGGCTGGGACAACATGGAAGAGGGCATCCTGCGCTACTTCACGCTCAACACCATGGAAGGCAAGGTGGTCGGCAGCAACGACAAGATCAACATCGTGCCGGGCTTCGAGACCTACCTGGGCAACTTCCGCGTCATCAAGCGCATGCTGAAGGAAATGGATGTCGGCTTCACCATGCTGTCCGATCCGGATGAGGTGCTCGACACCCCGGCCGACGGCACCTTCACCATGTATGCCGGCGGCACCACGCAGGAGGAAGTCAAGGACGCGCCCAACGCCCTCACCACCTTCCTGCTGCAACCGCTGGCGCTGGACAAGACCAGGAAGTACGTCGAAGGCACCTGGAGCCATGAAGTGCCGAAGCTCAACATCCCGATGGGCGTCGAGTGGACCGATGCCTGGCTGATGAAGGTTGCCGAAGTCACCGGCAAGCCGATCCCGGCGTCACTGACCCTGGAGCGCGGCCGCCTGCTGGACATGATGACCGACTCGCACGCCTGGCTGCACGGCAAGAAGATGGCGCTCTACGGCGATCCGGATTTCGTCATGGGCCTGACAAAAATACTGATGGAATTCGGCGTCGAGCCGACCCACATCGTTTGCAACAACGGCAGCAAGAAGTGGAAGAAGGCCATGGAAGCCCTGCTCGCCGAGTCGCCCTACGGCGCCGGCGCCAAGGTCTATCCCGGCGCCGACCTGTGGCACTTGCGCAGCCTGTGCTTCACCGACAAGCCGGATTTCCTCATCGGCAACAGTTACGGCAAGTACATCCAGAGGGACACGGCGCACAAGGGACCGGAGTTCGAGGTGCCGCTGATCCGCCTCGGCTTCCCGATCTTCGACCGCCATCACCTGCACCGGCAGACCACGCTCGGCTATGAAGGCGCCATGCAGATTCTGACCACGCTGACCAACGCGGTGCTGGAAGACCTGGACCACAAGACCCGGGGCATGGGCGTCACCGACTTCAACCACGATCTGGTCCGCTGATGGCCAACATCATGATCCGCCGGGACGACAAGGGAAGCTACGTGTTCTACATGCCCAAGCGCGACATCGAGGACAGCATCGTCTCGATGGAGTTCGACACCCCGGAGAAGTGGGGCGGCGAAATCAAGCTCGGCAATGGCGGCGCCTACTACATCGAGCCCCAGGCGCAACCGGCGCGTTTGCCCATATCACTGCGCGCCCGGCGGATCGATGGTGTGGAGTAATTCGTAACCGATAGGAGATTCATCATGGCAATGAAAATCGTACAAGCGGAATGCACATCCTGCGGCGACTGCGTGCCGGTCTGCCCGACCAAGTCGATCACCGACAAGGGCGGCATTTTCAAGATCAACAAGGAGACCTGCCTGGAGTGCGAGGACGAGGCCGATTCGCCCAAGTGCGTCGATGCCTGCCCGGCCGGCGAGGCTTGTATTACCTACATCTGATTCACCCCGCCAGCCGTGCACAAAGGAGAAGCACCATGTCGGAATCGATGACGCGCGAAGCAGCACTGCGCATCGCGCTGGCCGCGAGGGAATTGCCCGGTGTCGAAACGCGCGCGCTGGTCGTGGCGCTGGCGGAAAAACTCGATCTGCCGCTGACCGAAACCAAGCTGGCGGCGGTCACCGTCGAGGACTTGCGCGAAATTCTGGCCGGCGATCATGCCGACCAGAACTGCGTGGTCGGTTTCGATGCGGAAAGTCTCAAGGCGGCGGTGCGACCGCTGTGGGGCATCGGCGTCGAGGGCAGCGAGCTGCCGGCGCTCGACGCTTACGCCGAGGGCGATCTGCCGAACTCGATCCGTGTCGCCGTTTGTTCAAATTCCGGCGAGCAGCTCGACGGCCATTTCGGCTCCTGCCAACGCTTCCTCGTCTATCAGGTCAGCCCGACGGCGCTACGCCTGATCGACCAGCGACCGACGCTGGCGGCCGACCAGATGGAAGACCGCAACGTCGCGCGCTCCGCGCTGATCGGCGATTGCGACATCGTCTATGTCCAGTCCATCGGCGGCCCGGCGGCGGCCAAGGTGGTGCGCGCCGGCGCTCATCCGGTGAAGATTCCCAAGGCGGGCTCGGCCCGTGAAATCCTCGGCCAGTTGCAACAGAGCCTGCTGAGCCCGCCGCCCTGGCTGGCCAAGGTCATGGGCGTGCCGGCCGCTTCGCTGGCGCAATACGCGGAGGCCGCCGTGGCCGAAGCAGCATGATCGCAGCCGAACTGGTCAAGCCCGGAAAATGCACATGAACCACTGGGATGATCTGGCGCGTCAGGTGACCGAACTTTGCGTCCGCGTTCCGGCCAGCGCCGGCCCCGGCGCGCTGGCTCGCGAACTGGCGAAGAGCGCGCCGCAACTGGCGTTTCGCGAAGTGCTGACGCGCGGCGGCTGGTATCGGCTCGGCGGCGTGGTCGATGCTTCCGGCGCGCATGTCGCCGACGATCTGGCGCAATGGGCCGAAACCGAACTAGCCCTTCGCGACGACGACCTCGGCGCGCTGTGCGACGACTATGCCGCCAGCGGCCTCAAGGCGACGCGCCTGACCGGCAAGACGCACTACCTGGTGGCGGCGACCGGGCCGGCTGCAACCGACTTCATCCAGATCGAAATCGAGGAATTGCAGGAAACTGTTTGTCATGTCCTGTTCGACGCCGAAACGCCGCCTGCCAGCATCGAGGATCTGGTGGACCCGCGCCGCGACGAGCAATGCGCCGGCGCCGCGACGCCGCAGGGCGCCGCCTATCTCGCCCTGCGCCGGCTGACGCCGGTGGCCGATTTTCTCGCCCGCATGCGCGCGCAAAAACCCGAGCCGCATGCCATTCACCGTTTCATCGAGGCCTGGGAGGCCAGCAGCGCCGGCCTCGCCACGCAGTTCTCGAACCACTGGGTGCTCGGCGTGCGCGAGCATCTCGACCGCTACCGCCAGACCATTCTCAACGCCTCGCCCATCGCCGCCGTGAACGGCGCGCCGCCGCGTTTCGACGGCGTTTTCGGCGTGCAGGGCATGGCCCTGCAACATGCACTGTCGCGTTACGACAAGGCGGCGGGCTATCCGCTGGCCTGGTTCTTCAACATGCTTACCACCCGTAGCGTGCCCCACGCGCTGGCCACCGCCGTCATCGACGACATGCAGTCGGGATTCCACTACCTGCCGGATCGCGACGCGGCAGTAATCAAGGAGTGGCTGTACCGGCCCTATGGTTTCTGAGGCGGGCTTCTGAGGCGACGCGCATCGCGCATCGCCGCCGTGTCACCATAAATGATAGCCGTCGTTACACAACGCGCTTCAGTAGTTCCAGAGATTCTGGGCGAGGGGAGGTGTTCGTTATCGGACCAGATTGGCAATGGTGGTCATACGGCGGCGTACGGCCTCGATCCGGCTGTCGTAGAGATCGTCATAGACAACGAGGCCGGGCAAGGTGTTTTCGGAATCCCGATGTCGCAGCACAGCGTGAAATTTTTTCGC
Organism: Sulfuritalea sp.; assembly: GCA_023229545.1. Lineage (GTDB taxonomy): Bacteria > Pseudomonadota > Gammaproteobacteria > Burkholderiales > Rhodocyclaceae > Sulfuritalea. The sequence goes on from JALNZB010000013.1 coordinate 25,250, forward strand.
CAGGTAGGCGGCCAGTTCGCCACCTGCCTCGGCAATCTCGCTTTCGATGCCGGGCCGACCGTCGAGCACATTGATGATGTCCTCGAAATCGTGGCTGACCATGATGTCGTTGCTGCCGCGTGTGGCAAAGGCCTCGAACTTCGTGGCGAGAAAGGCCGGCGCCGAAATCAACCGTATCCGCGCGCCGCTCGGCAAGACCAAGGGTGTCGCGGTTGTTGTGGCGATTGGATACCAGCGATTGGAAAATCCGAGAACGCGCTCGTCCGTCGGCATCAGGTCCACTTCCACATTGCCAACTCGCCATCGGCAGATCGGCGCATCCGGTGCCATGTCACGGACGAATCCACGTTCGGCAAAGCGCGCCTCCAGTGCGTGATAACCGGCAAGGGCAGTGACTTCCGCAACAAGGTCCACATCGAAGGTTGCTCGCGGCGGTGGTGCCTGTACCGATGTGCACAACATTCCGGCGGCACACCCGCCTACGAAAACCAGTTCATCGCACAAGTTGCCCAGGGCGCGGGCGACCAGCTCCACCCGCTGCAGGTTGGGGTCGGCGGGATTCACAGCCGCGCCTCGAATATCTCCGTCGCCAGATTGCGCTCCCGCGCATTACCCATGCGCAACGCATCGAACAGCGCCAGGTTTTCGTAGAGGACCGGATTGCGCAAAGCGGCGGCTGGCGCGCTCGGATAAAGCGGCATCAGGGCGATACCGCGTGCGCTGCCTTCCGCATGGGGCCAGACGGGCGGGGGATCGCCGGAAGGGGCGATCTTCTTGTCGAGAGGTGCGGCGGCATAGGCAGTGGGAACGCCTCCCACCATTCCTCCCCGCACCGCCGGAAATGCGTAGCGTGCCCCGTGCAACAGAAATTCCTTGAATGCCGGCGTGAGGACACGTGGCTGGCGATCAAGAAAAGCCAGCAAGCGTGCCTGTTCGGCCCGCTTCAGTGCACCGTGCACCTCCGACATCGAAAGACCCGTAAGGGCCGCAAGATCAGGGTAGGTCTGGTTTTCGCCCTTTACGGTGACCAGCGCCAGCAGCAGATAGAAATCCTGCGGCTTGAGCACAACCTGGCGATTGACGGGGCGACGCATTATGGATTGCAGCCTGCTTTCTTGTTTCGCGAAAAGCGAAAGTAATTTATAAACAGTGTATTGTCAATACATTTCTGACGTCATTCGCTATTCGCGAATAGCGAAAGTCGGCGCTGGCGGGACGGCGATGGAAGGCCGTTTGGCGCGTTACAGCCGTTTTCGCCGTACCACCATCGCCGACTTTTCAAAGCCGAGTTGTTCATAGAAGTCCAGCGCGGCGGCGTTGTCCTGGTCGGCCAAGAGCGTGACGCGGGGCATGCCTTCGTTCTTCGCCCAGGCCAACACGTGCTCGACCAGTTGCCGACCGTGGCCGCCACCGCGATGGCTGGCGGCGAGGATCACGTCTTCGAGGATCAGCACCGGGCCGCCTTCCGCCGTGCTGACGCTGACCAGCGCATTGGCCATGCCCACCACCTGGCCGCCGTCGCGGGCGACGAAGAGCCTGCCGTGGGCGGGGTGGTCGAGTATCCAGCGCAGTGCGGCAAGTTGCTTCGCGCGCTGCGGCTGGAAGTCGGATTCCAGCGTGAACAGTTCGTAAAGCAGGTCGGCCATGGCCTCGATGTCATCGGCGCCGGCGAATTCGATGAGAATGCTCATGTATTTCTCCGGGCCAGGTTCGCGAACCAGTCGTCGAGTGCTGTGCGCCGCGCCGGCAATTCGACGCCGGCAGCGCCGGTGAAATGCTGCCAGGCGGGTAGATACTCGTCGGCGACGACAGTGAGGAAAGGGATTTCCGCCGCCATCAGGGCCAGCATTTCGGCGGCCAGGCCGCCGCCCGTTGCTTCGAGGGCGCCGAAGCGATTGGCGATGGCAAGGTCGGCATTTGCGTCGAGGGCGCGACGCAGCACCAGGCTGGCCGCCGCCAGACCGCCGGAATCGATGGAGCAGGAAAGCGAGCCCGCGCCGAGATTCTGGAAGATCGGGTAGCGCGTGCCGGTTTGCAGATCCAGCAGCACGGTGTCGGCCTTGATGCCGTCCGGGCGCTGCTGGATCAGGCCGTGCACCTGCCGCCCCTGGTGGTTGAGGGCGGCGGCAAAATCGTTCAGCAGCGGGTCGGCAGCGCCACGTTCGGCATGGACGATGGCGGCGATGGGCGCGTTCATTTCGGTCGTCATCCCACCAGCGCCACGGCCTTGATCTGCGCCCAGACCTCCATGCCCGGCGTCAGCCTCAGTGCGGCGGCGGAGCGCTGGGTGAGGCGCGCCAGTAGCGGCACGCCGCCGGCGTCGAGACGCACGAGGCAGAGCGCCGGATGGGCTTCGTCGCCCAGCGCGGCGACGCGCACCGGCAGGCTGTTGACGATGCTGCTGCCGGTGGCCGGCTGGAGCGCGAGGCTGACATCGCGGGCGAGGATGCGCACGCGCACATGGTGGTCGATGGCATGACCGGCGTCGCGCACCCACAGGCTGCCGCCGGGAAATTCGACGCGGGCGAGATGCCATTGCGTGTCGTGTTCCGCCACCGTGGCATCGAGCACCACGCCGGCATCCTCGCCGAGGCGCAATGACATGGCGGGCAGGTCGAGCCGCGCCAGGGTTTCCGTGAGCGGCCCGGTGGCGAGTGCGCGACCGGCATCGAGTACGACGAGATGATCGGCCAGCCGGGCGACTTCGTCCGGCGCATGGCTGACGTAGAACAGCGGAATACTGAGTTCCTCATGAAGCTGTTCGAGGTAGGGCAGGATTTCTTCCTTGCGCGCCAGGTCGAGCGCGGCGAGCGGCTCATCCATCAGCAGCAGGCGCGGCTGCGTCAGCAAGGCGCGGGCGATGGCGACGCGCTGGCGCTCGCCGCCGGAGAGGCGGTCGGGCTGGCGATCAAGCAGGTGGCCGATGCCGAGCAGGTCGACAATCTTTGAAAAGTTATGCGAAGCGGTATCCCCCTTCGGGACGGCGCTGGCGGCACGGCGCTCCGTTCGCTTCATGCCGTATTCCAGATTCCGGCGCACGGAAAGATGCGCGAACAGGCTGGCTTCCTGAAACACATAGCCGACGGGCCGCTGGTGCGTGGGCAGAAAGGTATTTTCATCCTGCCAGATTTCGCCATCGACGGCCAAGCGCCCGCCGCGCACGCGCTCCAGCCCCGCGATGGCGCGCAGCAGCGTGGTCTTGCCGGACCCCGAGTGGCCAAACAGCGCGGTGACGCCGGTCGACGGCAGCGCCAGATCGACATCAAGCGAAAAGCCGGGGTAGTCGAGCTTGAAGCGGGCTTCGATCATTTCCGCCTCCCGGTCGGATTCAGCGTATAGAGCGCCAGCAACACGAAGAAGGAGAAAATCACCATGCCGGCGGACAGCCAGTGCGCCTGCGCGTATTCGAGCGCTTCGACGTGGTCGTAAATCTGCACCGAGACCACGCGCGTTTTTTCCGGGATGTTGCCGCCGATCATCAGCACCACGCCGAATTCGCCGACGGTGTGGGCGAAGCCGAGGATGGCGGCGGTGAAGAAGCCGGGTTTCGCCAGCGGCACGGCGACGCTGAAGAAGGCATCGAGCGGCGCGGCGCCCAGCGTCGCCGCGACTTCCAGCGGACGGTCGCCGGTGGCCTCGAAGGCATTCTGGATCGGCTGCACGACGAAGGGCAGCGAGTAGAACACCGAGGCGATCACCAGACCGCCGAAGGTGAACGGCAGCAGGCCGAGGCCGGCCCATTGCGTGAATTGCCCGACAACGCCGTTCGGCCCCATCAGCAACAGCAGATAGAAGCCGAGCACGGTCGGCGGCAGCACGATGGGCAGCGCGACAACCGCGCCGACCGGGCCTTTCCACGCCGAGCGGGTACGCGCCAGCCACCAGGCGATGGGCGTGCCGATCAGCAACAGGATCAGCGTGACCACCGTGGCGAGCTTGAGGGTGAGCCAGACGGCGGCGAGGTCGGCGGGATTGGGCATGGCGGCTTATTTTCCAGGGGCTTCGCCCGGCAGCACGAAGCCGTACTTGACCATGATGCGCCGCACCTCCGCGCTGCCCATGTAGTCGGCGAAGGTCTTCGCCAGCGCGTTGCCTGCGGCGCGCTTGGTGATGATGAAGCCCTGCTCCAGCGGCTGGTGCAGCTTGTCGGGCACCAGCGCGTAGCCGCCCTTGGCAGCCAGCTCCTTGTTCAGCGCCAGGGCCAGCGCGATGATGCCGATGTCGGCGTTGCCGGTCTGCACGTATTGCGCCGTCTGGGCGATGTTCTCGCCGAACACCAGGCGGGATTCCACCTTGTCCCACACGCCTGCGGAGCGCAGCGCTTCCTCGGCGCGCTTGCCGTAAGGCGCGTGCTTCGGATTGGCGATGGCGATCTTGCGGATCGACGGGTCGGCGAGGTCGGCGAGGGTTAGCTTGCTGGCATCGCGCGATTGGCTCCACAGCACGATGCGGCCGACGGCGTAAGGCTTCACCGCCGAGGCGGCGAAGCCTTCCTTCTCCAGAATCCGGGGATAGGCAATGTCAGCGGAAAAATACAGGTCATAGGGCGCGCCCTGCTGGACCTGGGTGTGGAACTTGCCGGAAGAACCGTAGATGGTTTCCACCGTGTCGCCGGGGTGGGCCTGCCTGAAGACGGCGACGATTTCCTCCATGGCGAACTTGAGGTCGGCGGCGGCGGCGATGGTGATCTTGTCGGCGGCGAAGAGGCTGCCGGAAAGCGTGGCGAAGATGAGTGCGAAGAGGATTTTCATGAGTGTTGTTCTTTCGATGTATCGTGCAGGATATAGCGATGGGCAAAAAAAGGCGATATGTTCTGGATGGGTCAGTGCGCCAGCAGTTTGGTGAATGCGCGCATGTCGGCGGCGATGGCGGCAGCGGCCGTGAGTTCCATGGCGCGATAGCGGGACAGTACGTCCAGGCCGAATTCGGTAACGCTGGCGCCGCCCCCGCTGGCACCGCCCTTTGCCGTTTCCACCAGTGGATTACGGAAAGAGCGGTTCATGGTATCCACCAGCAGCCAGGCGCGGCGATAGGACATGCCCATGGATCGCGCCGCCGCCGAAATGGAGCCGGTGCGCGCCACTGCTTCGAGCAGGGCGGCCTTGCCCGGCCCGATGGCGATGTCGGCGCCAAGCAGGATGCGCAAACGCGGTTCGACTTGTCGTTCCATGGTTGTCTCGATATATCGGTAAGGTCATAACGATATATCAAACCTTGAAGCGATGGCAAGTGTGTCGTGCATCAGCGACCGCCTCAGTCGAGTTCGTAGTCGAAGGAGTTGAACGCGGCCATTGCGGCTACGCCTCAGGGCCGAAGCAGATGCCGTAATCGGTGCACGCGGCGCAGCTCGGCGACTTGCAGATCAGCACTTCGGCCGCCTCGCACAATTGGCGGTAGAAGAACTTCTTCCACTTCATGTCGCCGACATTTTTCATTTTCAGCGCCGTGAAGCGGGTTTGCATCAGCGCGCTGAGTTCGACGCGGCTGGGCAGGCCGAGGTCTTGCCAGAGATGGTTGTCGGCCATGCTGGCGGTGGCGACGGCGTGGGCCAGCCAGCGCGAATCGCGCGCCGTGGTGGTCTGGTGCGCCAGCAGCAGCGCGACCAGATCGTCGAATTCGTCGGCGGGCGGGCGCGGCGTTGCGGCGGCTTCTTCGCGCCATTCGTGCAGCAGCGGGCGCAGCGATGCGGCGGCGGGAAAGTAGTCGATGAGCAAGGCATCGAATTCATCGGCATCGAGGCCGGCCACCGGCGCCCGCCACGCGCCCTTGCGGCGCGGGGCGAGGGCGATGGTGCCGGCCAGGGCCTGGGTTTCCGGCAGAAGGGGGTAGCGCGCGAGGGCGAGTAGGTGGGGACGCAGGTCGGTGGCGTTCATGATGAACGACAATGCAGGAAGAATGCCAGCGCCCGATGCCGCAGAAACAGGCGGTATCCATGGCGCCGTGTCGCAAACCCGACAAGACAATGTGCGGGCTGTTGCGACGCCGTACCGTCAGCGCCGACTTTTCAGGGGCGGCGAAGACATCGGTCCTGCCCATTTTTGGCCGTCATTCCGACGCAAGCCGGAATGACGGACCCTGAACCGGGGTCCGGGATTTCTCAGTTGCCGGCGTCCTTGCGGTCCACCTTGACGCGAATTTCGCCGGGCTTGGGATGTTGCTGGGATGGCAGCGTTACGGCGACCTCGACGCGGAGCATGTCTGCGGCTGGCTTCCAGTTCTTGCCGTCCTCGCTGACCCAGTCGCGATAGACGTAGAGGTCGCGCGGCAGCGTGGCGTTGAGGGTCTGCGACGCGCCGCTGGCTAGGGCCGAACCCTCGATGACGACCTGGGTGGCAATCGGCTTGCCGCCAGGCAGCTTGAGGATGAAATCTCCGGCGGGCGGCGGATTGGGGAATTCCACCGTCGGTAGCGCCGCCAGTTGTTCGGTCGAAGGCCGCGACAGGCTGGCGCAGCCCGACAGGGCGAGGATTGCGGCGAGGCCGGCGAAGGTTGGGAGATTGCGTGGCGTCATGACGATGTACCTTTCAGTGCGAGGGAAGTGGATCGAGGGACGCCGCCGGGGCGGCATCCTGCGGTGCGGCGGACAGCAGCGTCGACAGCGTGGCGACATAGGCGGCGAAGCTTTGGCGACCGGTGTTGGTCAGGGAAAACACGGTGGCCGGGCGTCCGACCGGCTGCGCCTCGCGGCGCGATTCGACATAGCCGGCTTCGGTGAGCTTGCCCAGGTGGGCGTCGAGGTTGCCGTCGGTGACGCCGAGCACGCGCTTCAGTTCGGCGAAGGTGGTTTCGCCGCGTCCGGCCAGATAGGCGGCGATCTGGGTGCGCACGGGCTGGTGCAGCAGCGGGTCGAGGCTGGGAAGGGCGGTGCTCATTGCTGTTCTCCCTTGTAGGTGAACTCGCCGCGCAGGCGGATCTCGGGCTTGCCGGCGGAAAGTTGCGGGCGGATGCGGTCGATGCGCAGGAACAGCGCGCCGTCCTGCATGGCGTGCCACGGCCCGTTGTCGAAACGGTAGCGACCGTCCGGCTGGCCATCGCGCAACGCGACTTCGGTGTCGCGCGCGACGCGCAGGGGCAGCGAGGCCTCGGGCGCGATGGCGATCAGCGTGCTGTCCATGTCGACGTGGAGCGGCACGACGCTGCCGGCGGGCAGGCGCAGCGTCGCAGTCGCCGCACTTGGCGCGGCAACGACGGGCAGCCAGCGGGCGGCGACGAGGGCCGGCGCGATCACCACCGCCAGCCAGAGCGCGACGGCCAGCGCGCGGCGTCCGACGCCATTGTCATTGATGCGCGCCGTCAGCCAGCCGGCGAAGGGCAGGCCGATGGCGAAGGTGGATGCCGTCAGCCAGCGCGCGCCGTTCATCGACAAACCCGAACTGAGGCCGGCAATGCCGAGCAGGATTGCGGCGAGGCCGATCCACTCGACCAGGGGCCGCGAGAACAGGCCGAAGATGAATATGCCGAGACCCAGCAGCACCGTCCACAGCGCATAGACCATGGTGCCGCCGCCGTGGAAAAACATGGCGAAGGAACCCAGCACGCCGAGCGCCAGCAGCATCCACCAGGCGCGCGTGACCTGAGCCTGGGCAAAGGGCAGGGTCTCCCGCCGCGACAGGCGCGCGCGCCGCGTCAGGCGGTGGTCGATCCAGGACATGGCGACCAGCCAGCCGGCCAGCCACAGCAGCAGCGCGACGGCATGCTGCATCTTGTCCGGAAAGCGCTCTGGATTGATCGCCAGATCGGTGAAGGCACATAGGCCGCCGCCGACCAGGCCCCAGAGCAGCAGACTGTGGCGTTCCAGCTCGACGCAGCGCTGGCCGGCGGCGAGCATGGCCTGGATGGATTGCATCTGTTCATGGTGGGGCGGCATGGCGTGCTCCTGAAATATTCGTGTGGAATATCATGACTTCGAGACTTCGCATTGCGCGGGGATGACCATGCCGCGCATGAAATGGGGGACATGGGCCAGCGCCACCACGCAACGGCTGCGACCGAAGCGCTGTACCCAGTTGCCGGCGGCGTCGTGCTCTTCGACCAGCGTGTCCGGCCGGGTGGCGCGGGCGATGACGGTTTCCACCGTCATCGGAGGCAGGGGCGGCAGGCCGAGCTGACGCGGCGCCGACCAAGTCTTGCCGATGGAGCGTGCGGCAGCAAAGGCCGCTTGGACATCAACGGTCGGCAGTGGCGGCGCGGCGGCGGCTTGCGGAGACACCGGCGCGTCGGTTGTCACGACAGGCGATGAATTCTGCCGCGCGCTTGGCGGCTGGCCAGGGGTGGCAGCGGGTGCGGCGAGCGCCTGGGATGGCATCTGGGTTGCATGGATTGCCAAGCGCACATGCAGCGGCGCCTGCGGCGGCGGGCGACTGGCGGAATGCGGCGACAGGACGACCGCCACAAGATGGATGACGAGCGAAATGGCCAAAGATATCCACAGCGCGCGGGGCGCTGGCGGCGTCTGGATGGCGGGTCCGTGAAGGGTCATCGGCTGGTTGGAACAATGAAACTCTGTTTTGCAGAGTATCAACTCTGAATTGCAGAGTGTCAAGCCGGGAAGTCGATTGTCTGCTTTGCTACAACCGCAAATGCCATTTAATCAATGGGCTATGGCTGGCATGCGGCTTGCGATTCATCCACCAAACCCATGAGGCCCGCCATGAAAGCCGCCGAAATCGCCCAACTGCTGAACGAGCCCGCCTGCGTCCATAACAACAAGGACAAGTCCGGCTGCGCCAAGACCAAACCGGGCGCGACGGCCGGCGGCTGTTCTTTCGACGGCGCGCAGATTGCGCTCTTGCCGATTGCCGATGTCGCCCATATCGTGCATGGCCCCAGCGCCTGTGCCGGCAATGCGTGGGACAACCGTGGCACGCGCTCCTCGGGCCCCACGCTCTACCGCATTGGCATGACCACCGACCTCACCGAAGAGGACGTGATCATGGGGCGTGGCGAGAAGCGGCTGTTCCATGCCATCAAGCAGGCCATCGACGATTACGCGCCGAAGGCGGTCTTCCTCTATTCCACCTGCGTAGCGGCATTGATCGGCGACGACCTCGGCGCCGTCGCCAGGGCCGCCACGGAGCGCTGGGGCGTGCCGGTGGTGCCGGTCGATTGCGCCGGTTTCTACGGTACCAAGAACCTCGGCAACCGCATTGCCGGCGAAGCCATGTTCCGCCATGTGATCGGCACCCGCGAGCCGGAGCCGGTACCTGAATCGGCGCAGCGAGCGGGCATCAAAGTGCATGACGTCAACCTGATCGGCGAGTACAACATCGCCGGCGAGTTCTGGTACGTCGCGCCGCTGTTCGACGAACTCGGCCTGCGCATTCTCGGCTCGCTGTCGGGCGACGCGCGTTTTCATGAGGTGCAGACCATGCACCGCGCCAAAGTTTCGATGGTGGTGTGCGCCAAGGCGCTGCTCAACGTCGCGCGGAAGCTCGAAGAAAACTACGGCATGCCTTTCTTCGAGGGCAGCTTCTACGGCATCACCGACACTTCGCAAGCCTTCCGCGATTTCGCCGGGTTGCTGCGCGACCCCGGTTTGACGGCGCGTACCGAGGCGATGATCGCTCGCGAGGAGGCGAAGATTCGCGCCGCGTTATTGCCCTGGGCCGAGCGGCTGAAGGGCAAGCGGGCGCTGCTTTACACCGGCGGCGTCAAGTCATGGTCGGTGGTTTCGGCCTTGCAGGATTTGGGCATGACGGTGGTGGCGACCGGTACCAAAAAGTCGACGGAAGAGGACAAGGCGCGCATCCGCGAGATCATGGGCGATGACGCGAAAATGATTACCGACGGCAGCCCCACGGCGTTGTTGCAGGCCTACAAGGATTACCAGGCCGACATCCTGATCGCCGGCGGACGCAATCTCTACACCGCGTTGAAGGCGCGTATTCCCTTCCTCGATATCAACCAAGAACGCGAGTTCGGCTACGCCGGCTATGACGGAATGCTGGAGCTGGTACGCCAACTGGCGCTGACCATCGAATCGCCGGTGTGGGACAAGGTGCGCAAGCCGGCGCCGTGGGCCGCGCAGAAGGCCGTCGGCGAACCCTTGATGGCGGCGCGGACATAACAGGACGATCACCATGGCCGAAATTCTCAAACGCTCGAAACCCCTCGCGGTGAATCCGCTCAAGGCCAGCCAGCCGATGGGCGCGGCGCTGGCATTCCTCGGTTTGAAAAATGCCATCCCCATGCTGCATGGCTCACAGGGTTGCACGGCCTTCGGCAAGGTGTTTTTCGTGCGCCATTTCCGCGAGCCGATTCCCTTGCAAACCACCGCCATGGATCAGGTGTCGACCATCATGAGCGCCGATGAAAATGTCATCGAAGGGCTCCGGGTGATTTGCGAGAAGAACAGTCCCGACGTGATCGGCCTGCCGACCACTGGGCTTTCGGAAACGCAGGGCGTGGACATCAAGCGCCTGGTCCGGCGCTTCCGCGAGTTGCATCCGGAATTCGCCGCGACCGCCGTGGTGCCGGTGAATACGCCGGATTTTTCCGGCTGCCTCGAATCCGGTTTTGCGCTGGCGCTGGAAGCGATCATCGATGTCATGGTGCAAGAGTCGGCTCTGGCGGGACGGCGGCACAAGCAGGTCAACGTGCTGTGTTCGTCGATGCTGACCCCCGGTGATACCGAAAGCATCCGCGACTGGATCGAAGCCTTCGGCCTGCGCCCGGTGCTGTTGCCCGACATCGGCGATTCGCTCGACGGCCATCTGGTGGATGTCGAAACTACGCCGCTGACCTTCGGCGGTACGCAGAAGAGTGAAATCGAAACCATGGGCGAATCGGTCGCCACGCTGGTGATCGGCCGCTCGCTGGCGAAGGCCGCCGATCTGCTCAAGGATCGCACCGGCGTGCCCGACTACCGCTTCGACCACTTGCTGGGGCTGGATGCCTGCGATGCCTTCACCTCGGCGCTGGCGAAAATTTCGGGCGTGCCGGTGCCGGCGCGCATCGACCGCCGCCGCGCGCAGTTGCAGGACGCGATGGTCGATACGCATTTCATGGCCGGCTTCCTGCGCGTCGCCATTGCCGCCGATGCCGATCTGCTGGTGGCGCTCGGGGCTTTCCTCACCGGCGTCGGCGCCGAGGTGGTCGCCGCCGTGGCGCCGGCGCGGGCCGATGTCCTCGCCGCGATGCCGGCGGCATCGGTGCGCATCGGCGATCTCGAAGACCTCGAACGCGCGGCGCTGGCCGGACGCGCACAACTGGTGATTTCCAATTCGCATGCCGTAGCGAGCGCCGAACGTCTCGGCGTGCCGCTGTTGCGTGCCGGCTTTCCGCAGTACGACTGGGTTGGCGGCTATGCGCGGACCTGGGTCGGCTATCGCGGCGCGCGCGCCGCCCTGTTCGATGTCGCCAACCTCTTTACCGGGAGTCACCATGACACCCCTGCCTATCGATCCATCTACCGCACCGGCGCCGCCGGCGAGTCGCAAGACCGGGCGGCGGCTGGCGCTGGCGTGGTCCGCCACTAGCGAGGCGCCGACCATGCTGAAAGTGGCCTTTGCCAGCGACGACCGCAGCACGGTGAACCAGCACTTCGGCGCCGCCGTCGGCTTTGCCATATTTGCGCTGGACGGCGAGCGTTCGCAACTGGTCGAGCTGGCCGAATTTCCGCCGGAGACCATGGACGGCAACGAACACAAGCTGCCAGCCAGGATCGCCGCGCTGGCCGGTTGCGCGGCGGTGTATTGCCTGGCAGCCGGCGGCTCCGCCGTCAAGCAGTTGCTGGCGAGCGGGGTGCAGCCGATCCGGGTCGATGACGAGACGGCCATCGAGGTTTTGCTCAAGCAGATATCCGCCGCAATCCGCGATGGCGGCATTGCCTGGGTGGACAAGGCCGTGAACCGACCGCAGAACGACAGCTCGCGCTTCGACCGGATGGCCGACGAAAGCTGGGAGGAATGATGCCGCTGCGATTTTCAAATTCAAACTACGGAGATATTTTATGACCACCCTCGCCATCGAAAGCGCCGACGATCCGATTTACGCCACCGACTTTGTCAAGGAGATGTTGCGCCAGACCCGCGCGCTGGACAGCTACGGTCAGTGCGACGGCAAGTCGGCGCCGGAAATACTCGATGCCTATGTCCTGACCAGGGAACGCCGCCGGGCGATCCCGGTGATCGGCGATCCCGACGATGTGCTGATCGCCCGCGTCAAGGCCTTCCACAACGCCATTGCGGTGCTGATCGAGAAGGAATGCGGGTTGATGGCGGCGCCTTTTGTCCAAATCACCTACGAAGGTTTCGGTCGCGTCCTGATTGTCGTCGGCAAGCTGGTGGTGATGGACCGCACCATGCGCGACGTGCATCGCTTCGGCTTCGACAGCCTGTCGAAAATGAAAACCGAAGCCGACAAATTCCTTGCCGTGGCCATCGAAATCATCGGCAAGCATCCCGCAGTCGCCGGCATGTGAAGCGAGCGCCGCACTACCGAAAACCGACCCAACCGAAATAAGGAATACGACATGAGCTTCATTACCGGAATCACCCTGAACGGCGCCAGTTGGACGCCCGAATTCGTCAACGCCATCGATCCGAAAAAATGCATCGGCTGCGGTCGCTGCTACAAGGTCTGCTCGCGCAAGGTGCTCGACCTGATCGTGCGCGGCGAGGACATGGAAATGGACGAGGACGAGGATTACGACGAGGACGACACCGCTTCGGTCATGACCATCGCCGACGCCGGCGACTGCATCGGCTGCGGCGCGTGCACCCGGGTTTGTCCCAAGGGCTGCTACAGCTTCGCGCCGTCCGCGATACTTCTTGCTTCCTGAACGCGCAGAGAGAAATCCTTATGCGCGCCAACGGACTTCGAACGCGGGAGGATCGGAAGCTGGCGTCATTCTTGTGCATGACTGGTCGTCGCGGGCCGGAAAGTTGTCGCCGCGATTTCCAGCGCCAGCGGTCGGGCGACGCGGAGCATGACGTTATGCAGTTCCTGTGCGATCATCTCTCGCAGCGGTACCAGTAGTCCCGGCAGGCGTACCGAGCGGCTTAGCGAGCGGGTTTCTGCGGCATACAGCCGGAACAGTTGCTCCAGCAGTTGCGCAAATTCGTCGCGCGAGAATGTCGCGTGCATGGCGCCGCGTAGGCGGCGCCGCTTGTTTTCCACCGCCAGTATTTTTTGCGCAATGTCGTAGAGCAGCTTGATGCGCCGGGCGCGGATTGGTTCAATTTCCTCGTAGCGAATCACGATGCCGACAGGAAACTTGCCGACGCGGGCGAGAAAGGAGCGGTCGACTTCCCTGGTCGCGCCCAACAGTTGCTGCAAGACATCGGCCCAAGCCGGCGGGACTTCTTCCGCAGCCAGTTCGTATGCGCGGAGGATCACCAGCGCGTCCTTGGCCACCTCCTTGGCGACGTTTTGCGCAAGAACCGGCTCCAGGTGCGGCAGGGCGAGGCGAAGGGGCAAAGCGGCGCGCAGCGCAGCGGTGGTGCGCTGGCTGAAGACATGGACAATCCGACCGTTGAGTCTGGCGAGTGAGCGCGCCCGCTTCACGTTGCGGGCGTGGCTATGCCGCCGTCAGGACTTCGCCGGCTTGGCCGCACGATGAAAGCCAAGCATGCCGTAAAACACCGTATCCACGGTCACCTCGACATAGCCCAGTTCGCCTAGCAGGATCGACAGTTCCTCGGCGGTGTAGAACAGTTCCAGCGCGTCGAGAAAATACTGCTTGGCCTTGAATGCCGCCGGGCCGCTGCCGACGATCAGCCCGGTCAGCCCGAGACAGCCGCGCAAATAGGTGTGATAGAGCTTTTTCACGATAATGTTGCGCGGGCGCAGCATGTCGGAATGGTGGAAATGCCCGCCGGGCTTGAGTACCCGCAGTATCTCGGTAAACACTTCGCGCACCCGCAGGTGGCGCGAGGCGAATTGCAGCGTGACGACATCGAAATGGTTGTCGGGGAAGGGCAGCTTATGCACGTCGCCGATGGTGCTCTTGATCTTGAAACCCTGGGCGGTGGCGCGCTGCTGGCCGACGGTCTGCATGGCGACACTGCGATCCATGGCATGCACATCCAGCGTTGGTTCGCGCTTGAGCAGGGCGATGCCTATGGCATTGGTTCCGGCGCAGACATCGAGTACCTTCTGCTTCGGTTTCAGGTCCACCAACTGCATGAAGCGTCTCAGGAAGCGGCCAAACATTCCCAGGGCGGCGATGTTATTGGCCCGGTCGTAGTAAGGAGCGACGTCGGCAAAGACATCATTCAGATCGTTGCTCCAGACATTGCTGAAACGCTGTTCGCGTACAGCCTCGCGCGAGGCCATGGGTGGTGGTGCCACTTCGATTTCTCCTTCGATGAAATAGTGTTGGTTTGATGCCGCCTAGATTTTAAGCAGGGCTAGCGCAACAACAAGGCTGGCGGCCAAGGCCGCAATATACAGGACAGTCGCGGCCAGCGTATCGGCGCGCAGGCCGAAATCGTAGCAGGTGCAGCGCAGGCGGTGGGCCGAACTCCACAGCGACAGGGCGACCACGCCGAAGATGACCAGCTTGCCGAGACCGCAAGTGGCGAAGGCGTGCATCCGTTCGTAGCTGAGGCCGGCAGGCACATGGCCGAGTGCGGCCATGAGGGTGAGGACGACGATTACCGGAATAAAAAAGGCAATGACAGTGCCGCCGGCGGCGAAGGGGAACCAGACGACAGGTTTGTTTGATTTGGCCATGGTCAGAACACTCCCGCAAGATGAAGGATGACGACGGAGAGCACCGCCCACGCGACATAGTGCGCGCCGGAAATCACGTTGCCGGGGACGAAGTCCTCGCCGATCTGCACCGGCATGGCTTTCTGTGTGGCGTTGAACCAGGTGGCGGCGTGATAGACCGCAGCGACCAACGCCAGGAATTGAAACACTATTGAGGCCGGGCTTGTCAGCGCTTGCAGAAATCCTTCCCAGGCGCTCGGGCCGGCGGCGAGACGTTGCAGGCCAACCACCAAAAACATGCAGTAGGCTCCGACAAAGATGCTGGTTATTTCGCGCGACATGTAGCGCATATAACGCGGTTGGCGGAAATACCACGTGGTCGGTGGAACTTCTCTAACCAAAGGTCTGCGGCTCATGATATGTCTCCTGCGTCCTCGCGGGAGACGGTATCCCTTGCGGATTTTCCTCCCGGAATCAGGTGTTCGACAATCCAGTCGATCGAGCTGGTGATCTTCATCTGCTGCAAGGCGCTGGCTGGGTCGACATGGGCCGGGCAGACCTCAGAACAGGCGCCGACGAAGGTGCAGTCCCACACACCTTCGGCGGTGGCGACCACTTCCTGCCGCTCCTTGCGACCGCCATCGCGTGAATCAATGTTGTAGCGGTGTGCCAGCGTCAGCGCCGCCGGGCCGATGAACTTCGGTGTCAGCCCGTATTCGGGGCAGGCGGCGTAACACAACATGCAGTTGATGCACATCGAATACTGGCGGAATTTCATCAGTTGCGCCGGGGTCTGCTTGTATTCGCCCTCGCTGATCGGCTTCTTCTTTTTCGGAATGAGGTAGGGCTTTACGCGCTTGAGCTTTTCCATGAAATCGTCGGGCGCGGTTACCAGATCGCGCTCGATGGGGAAATGCGCCAGCGGCTCGACCCGGATCACGCCTTCGTAATCGCGCAGGAAGGTATGACAGGACAGCTTGGGTTCGCCGTTGATCATCATGCCGCAACTGCCGCATACCGCCATGTGGCAGGACCAGCGATAGTTGAGAGTGGGGTCGACGGTTTCTTTGACCTTGTTCAGGGCATCGAGCACCACACCTTCTTCATTGCAGCTTACTTCATAGCGCTGGAAGTGAGCTTCGGTGTCCGTGTCCGGGTTGTAACGCAGGACTTCCAGTTGGACCTGGCGCTGTTTCATCTGCGTCATTTGTGATCTCCCGAGTAATCACGGACGCCCGGCGGCGACTTGGTGATTACCACGTCGAGGTAGTCAACGCGCGGAACGTCCAGTCCCTGGTGATGGACCATGGTGTGGCGCAGGAAATTTCTGTCGTCGCGTTCGGTGTAATCGAGACGCTGGTGCGAGCCGCGCGACTCCTTGCGGGCCAGCGCACCCACCGTAACCGCTTCGGCGCAATCAAGCATGGAGCCCAGTTCGAGTACCTGGAACAGATCGGTGTTGAAGACATTGGTCCTGTCGGTGAGGATGACGCGGCGATAGCGCTGGCGCAGCTCGTGAATCTTGCTGACGCCTTCCTGTAATCCCTCTTCGGTGCGGTAGATGCCGACGTTCTTTTCCATGGTATCCATCATCTCTTTGCGCAGGCCGTACAGTGATTCCGTACCGTCGGTGCGCGAGAAAAGTTCGCGGATGCGCAGTTGTGTTTCCTCGGCGCGGGCATTCAGCGCCGCCGCATTGGCGGCGGGCAGGCCCTGGATGTGCTCGATGGCGGAGAGCGCGGCGCGGCGACCGAACACCAGCAGTTCGACCAGCGAGTTGGAGCCCAGCCGGTTGGCGCCGTTCAAGCTGACGCAAGCGCATTCGCCGGCGGCGAAAAGACCGGGCAGAGGGGTAGCGGCCGTCGTATTGGTGGAAATGCCGCCCATCATGTAATGCACCACGGGGCGGATCGGCACCGGATCCTTGACGATGTCGATGCCAAGAAAACTGGACGCCAATTCGCGCACCAGGGGCAGGCGCTCGTTGATTTTCTTTTCGCCGAGGTGGCGCATGTCCAGCAGCACGCATTCGCCCCACTTGGTCGTCACCGTATTGCCTTTTTGCAGTTCGTGCCAGTAGGCCTGGCTGACGCGATCACGCGGGCCGAGTTCCATGGTCTTGAGCTGCGGCTGGCCCACGGGCGTCTCCGGGCCCATGCCATAGTCCTGGAGATAGCGGCGCCCGTGCTTGTTCACCATGATGCCGCCTTCGCCACGACAGGCTTCGGTGAGCAGGCTGCCGGTGTTCGGCAGGCCGGTCGGGTGGTACTGGATGAACTCCATGTCTTTCAACGGCGCCCCGGCGCGGTAGGCCATGGCCATGCCGTCGCCGGTCTTGATGGCGCCGTTGGTGGAGAAGGGGAACATGCGCCCGGCGCCGCCGCCGGCAATGATTACCGCCTTGGCGTGAAACTGGCGCAACTGGCCGCTGCGCATTTCCATGGCAGTGACGCCTTGGCAACGGCCATCATCGACCAGCAGATCAAGTGCGTAGTATTCGTCATAACGGGTGATCGACGGAAAGCGCAGGGAAGTCTGGAACAGGGTGTGCAGGATGTGGAAGCCCGACTTGTCGGCGGCGAACCAGGTGCGCTTTTTCTTCATGCCGCCAAAGGGTCGAACCGCCACCGAGCCGTCCGCTTCGCGGTTCCACGGGCAACCCCAGTGTTCGAGTTGTTGAAGTTCCTTGGGGGCTTCGTGGATAAAGTACTCGACACAGTCCTGATCGGATAGCCAGTCGCCACCGCCCACGGTATCGTCGAAGTGGAGGTCGAAGCTGTCGTCCGGCTTGATCACTCCGGCGGCGCCCCCTTCGGCGGCGCAGGTATGGCTGCGCATCGGGTATACCTTGGAAATCAGCGCAATACGCAGAGCGGGGTCGGTTTTTGCCAGGGCAATGGCGGCGCGCAGACCCGCTCCTCCGGCACCTATGATTGCTACATCGGTTGATATCGTATCCACATTAAATCCATCCGTGAGGTAACGTTGGCCTCGGGCCGGCATTGTCGACTCTTTTTTGCGCCTCTTGTTGATTTTCGTCAAACGTGGGGCGAGACGTAATGCTCATTTGGTGACCGAGTTGCCCGCCATACGCGGGCCGTGTTCGGGCGGTGGCTTTCAGTTTGGCATTCGGTCGGCGCAGCCGTTATAATCGCCGCCTTCTAATTGACGCTTCTGTGCCACCATGCGCACCAAACTTGTTGCCGGAAACTGGAAAATGCATGGCAGCCTCGCCACCAACCTGGGGCTGCTGCACGCCGTGCGGAATGGCGCTTGCGGTCGCGCCGAGGTTGCCTTGTGCGTGCCATATCCTTACCTCGCGCAAGCGCGCGCGGTGCTCGACGGCAGTACCGTCGCCTGGGGCGCGCAGGACGTCTCCGAGCATGCGCAGGGGGCCTGGACGGGTGAGGTGAGCGGGACGATGCTGGCGGATTTTGGCTGCCGCTATGTCCTGGTGGGTCATTCCGAACGCCGTTCGTTTTTTGGCGACACCGACGCGGTGGTCGCCGCCAAGTTTGCCGCTGCGCAGAAGGCCGGACTGACGCCGGTGCTGTGCGTCGGCGAATCGCTGGCCGAGCGCGAGGCGGGTATTACCGGTGAGGTGGTGACGCGCCAGATCGACGCCGTATTGGCCAATGTCGGCGCTGCTGCTTTTGCCCGCGCGGTTGTCGCCTATGAGCCGGTATGGGCGATTGGCACCGGACGCACCGCGTCCGCAGCGCAGGCGCAGGAGGTCCATGCGCTGATTCGCGCGCGTTTTGCGCGCGATAGCGCGGATGTCGCCGCCGGGCTGCGTATTTTATATGGCGGCAGTGTCAAGGCCAACAACGCGGCGGAGCTTTTCGGCCAGCCTGATATTGATGGTGGTCTCATTGGCGGTGCTTCACTGGTGGCGGCGGACTTTCTCGCCATTTGCACCGCTGCCTGAATATTATTTGAAGAGGTTCTCATGGATTTATTGCATACCGTGATTCTGACCGTGCATATTATTGCCGGTCTCAGTGTTATCGGCTTCGTGCTGCTCCAGCATGGCAAGGGCGCCGACATGGGCGCGGCTTTCGGCAGCGGCGCCTCGGGCAGCTTGTTCGGCGCCACGGGTTCCGCCAATTTTCTGTCACGTGTGACGGCGGTTCTTGCGGCGGTGTTTTTCCTGACCAGCCTCGGGCTTTCCTACATTGCCACGTCGCGTCCCAGAGTGTCGGGCAGTGTGATGGATTCGGCGCCCGTGCAAACGACTCCAGCGGTTCCGGCGCAGACGCCGGAGGCGCCTGCTTCGAAGGTTAAGGACATTCCGAAATAGGTTGCAGTGGAGCGTCGGCTGAATTTTTTTGCTGCAATGCACGAGCGGGTCATTTGCCTGATATATAATTCGCGCCACTCGCGCAGTAGCGCTATGCCGTCGTGGTGAAATTGGTAGACACGCTATCTTGAGGGGGTAGTGGCGAAAGCTGTGTGAGTTCGAGTCTCACCGACGGCACCAGGAAATTTAGCAGTGGCAAGGTAGCAAAGTAGTTGAGCGCCGGTTGCATTTCAGAGCGTTGCGGTTCGGCCGGCCAAGAATAACGAGTCGAGTGGCTTGCCACTAAAATGCTGGATAATTATTTTCCTATTCTCGTATTCGTTGCAGTAGGCCTCGTCTTCGGGTGTGTGCCCATCCTCCTTGGCTGGTTGATAGCTCCCCATCGCCCCAACAGCGAAAAACTTTCCGCTTTCGAGTGCGGTTTCGCTCCATTTGAAGATGCGCGCATGAAGTTCGACGTGCGCTACTACCTGATCGCCATTCTCTTCATCCTGTTCGACCTTGAAATCGCCTTTCTTTTTCCCTGGGCGACGATCTTCAAGGAGATCGTCAATACCGAAGCGATGAAGATGTTCGGCTTCGTCGAGATGTTCGTGTTTCTCGGCATTCTCGTCATTGGCTATGTCTACGCCTGGGCCAAGGGCGCGCTGGATTGGGAATGACCATGACCAAGGGCTTCGGCGCATGAGCATTGAAGGCATTCTGCAGGAAGGCTTCGTCACCACCTCGCTGGACAAGATCATCAACTGGACGCGCACTGGTTCGATGTGGCCGGTGACCTTCGGCTTGGCCTGTTGTGCCATCGAAATGATTCACGCCGGCTGTTCGCGCTATGACCTTGATCGTTTCGGCGTCGTCTTCCGGCCGAGTCCGCGCCAGGCCGATGTCATGATAGTCGCCGGCACCCTGACCAACAAGATGGCGCCGGCCTTGCGCAAGGTGTATGACCAGATGGCCGAACCGCGCTGGGTGCTCTCCATGGGTTCCTGCGCCAATGGCGGCGGCTATTACCACTACTCCTATTCGGTGGTGCGCGGTGTCGATCGCATCGTGCCGGTCGATGTCTATGTACCGGGCTGTCCGCCCACGGCCGAGGCGCTGTTGTATGGCCTGATTCAGTTGCAGAGCAAGATCCGCCGTACCACCACCATTGCCCGCTGACCTCGACAAGCCAATCCCATGAGCGCCAAACTGGAACGTCTTTGCCGGCAACTGAAGGATACCTTTGGTGACCGTATCGGCGAGCCGGTGCTGGCGCTCGGCGAGATCAGCATTGCGGTTGCTCCGGAACACTATCTGGAGGTGGTGCGCCAGTTGCGTGACGACCCTGCATTGCGCTTCGAGCAACTGATGGATCTCAGCGGCATCGATTACTCTGCATTCCACGGCTATCAGGGCAAGCGCTACGCCGCCGTCAGCCATTTGCTGTCGATCACCCACAACTGGCGTTTATGCGTCAAGGTGTTCGCCGCCGATGACGAGTTTCCCGTGGTGGCGTCGGTCACCGATATCTGGAACAGCGCCAACTGGTACGAGCGCGAAACCTTCGACATGTTCGGCATTCACTTCGACGGCCATCCTGATTTGCGTCGCCTTCTCACCGACTACGGTTTTGTCGGGCATCCCTGCCGCAAGGACTTCCCGGTCTCCGGTCATGTCGAGATGCGTTACGACCCCGAGCAGGGGCGGGTGATCTACCAGCCGGTGACCATTGAGCCGCGCGAGGTAACGCCGCGCATCGTGCGCGAAGAAACCTACGCAAAAGGCAGCAGCCGTGGCTGACATCAAGAATTACACCCTCAACTTCGGTCCCCAGCATCCGGCCGCCCACGGCGTTCTGCGCCTGGTGCTGGAACTGGATGGCGAAGTCGTGGTGCGCGCCGATCCGCATATCGGTCTGCTGCATCGTGGCACCGAGAAACTCGCCGAGTCGCGCACCTGGTTGCAGACGCTGCCGTTTCTGGATCGCCTTGATTACACGTCCATGATCCCCAGCGAGCACGCCTACTGTTTGGCGGTGGAGCGCCTGCTGGGTGTAGAAGTGCCGATTCGTGCCCAGTACATCCGGGTCATGATGGACGAGTTGAGCCGCATCTTGAACCACCTGCTTGCCATCGGAGCGGGCGCGCTCGATATCGGCGCCATGACCGTTACGCTTTACGCTTTTCGCGAGCGCGAGGATATTTTCGACGTGCTTGAGGCGGTGACCGGCATCCGTATGCATGGCGCCTACTATCGGCCCGGCGGCGTCTATCGCGATCTGCCCGACCAGATGCCGAAGTATCGGGAAAACCGCTTCAAGAATGCTCGCACGGTGAAGGCGTTGAACGAGGCGCGCAGTGGTTCGGTGCTCGATTTCATCGAAGACTTTACCAACCGTTTTCCGGTGTATGTGAGTGAATACCATACCCTGCTGACGGACAACCGGATATGGAAGCAGCGCACTGTCGGTATCGGTGTCGTCAGTCCGGAACGCGCCTTGCAGAAGGGTTTCAGCGGGCCGATGCTGCGCGGTTCGGGCATTGAGTGGGATCTGCGCAAGAAGCAGCCCTATGAAGTTTATGACCGCATGGACTTCGATATTCCGGTGGGCGTCAATGGCGACTGTTATGACCGCTATCTGGTGCGCATGGAGGAAATGCTCCAAGCCAACCGCATCGTCAAGCAGTGCATCGAGTGGCTGCGCAACGATTCCGCCAAAGGCGCCGGCCCGGTTATCACCGACGATCACAAGGTAGCGCCGCCGTCGCGGGCGAAGATGAAGGGCAGCATGGAAGAATTGATCCACCATTTCAAGCTGTTTTCCGAGGGCATGCATGTGCCGGCGGGCGAAGCCTATGCCGCCATCGAGCATCCCAAGGGCGAGATGGCGGTCTGGGCCGTGTCGGACGGGGCGAACAAGCCGTATCGGATCAAATTGCACACCGCCGGGATTCCGCATCTCTCGGGAGTCGATGAGCTCGTCAGAGGCCACATGCTGGCCGATGTGACCGCCGTAATCGGCACCATCGATCTGGTGCTCGGCGATGTTGATAGATGAACGCGGCATGAATAGCGAACACGACATGTTGAGTCCCGAATTGAGTTCTGAGGCGCTCGCGAAAATCGACCTGGAAGTGGCCAAGTATCCGGTCGACCAGAAACAGTCTGCGGTGATGGCGGCGCTGGTGATCGCCCAGGACGAAAAGGGTTGGCTGCCGAAGGAGACCATCGCCGTTGTCGCCGGCTACCTTGGCATGGCGCCGATGGCCGTTTACGAGGTGGCGAGTTTTTACAACATGTACGACCTGCAACCGGTCGGCAAGTACAAGTTGACGGTGTGTACCAATCTGCCCTGTGCCCTGTCGGGCGGCGTACATGCCGCCGATTACGTCAAACAGAAGCTCGGTATCGATTTCAACGAGACCACCCCGGACGGCAAGTTCACATTGAAGGAAGGCGAGTGCATGGGCGCTTGCGGCGATGCACCGGTGATGTTGGTGAACAACAAGCGCATGTGCAGTTTCATGTTGCCCGAACAGATCGACAAACTGTTGGCGGAGTGCAACTGATATGGCTCTGATCGACACCATCAATCCCCTGCTTACCACCGGCTGGTCCAAAGGTGACGCCGGATGGAGCCTCAAGGACTACGAGGCGCGCGGCGGTTACGCTCAGTTGAAGCGGATTTTGGCCAACAAGATGTCTTCCGACGACATCATTGCCGAGGTCAAGAAGTCCGGGTTGCGTGGTCGCGGCGGCGCCGGCTTCCCGACCGGCCTCAAGTGGAGCTTCATGCCCAAGGCAGCACCGGAGAAGTATGTCGTCTGCAACACCGATGAAGGCGAACCCGGCACCTTCAAGGATCGCGATCTGCTGCGCTACGACCCGCATTCGGTAATCGAGGGCATGATCATCGCCGGCTATGCCGTTGGCGCCGCGCGCGGTTACAACTACATTCACGGCGAAATCTTCGAGATATACCGGCGTTTCGAGGCAGCGCTCGACGAAGCCCGCGCCGCCGGTTATCTGGGCCAGCGGATACTCGGCTCCGACTTCAGCTTCGACCTCTTTGCGCATCACGGCTGGGGCGCCTACGTCTGTGGCGAGGAAACCGGGCTGCTCGAATCCATCGAGGGCAAGAAAGGCCAGCCGCGCTTCAAGCCTCCGTTCCCGGCGAATTTCGGTCTTTACGGCAAGCCGACTACCATCAACAACACCGAAACCTTTGCCGCGATCCCCTTCATCCTTGGCATGGGCGGTGATGCGTACCTCAATCTCGGCAAGCCGAACAATGGCGGCACCAAGCTGTTCTCCGTGTCCGGTCATGTCAATCGTCCGGGCAATTATGAAGTTCCGATGGGCACACCGTTCGCCAAACTGCTGGAAATGGCCGGTGGCATGCGCGGCGGACGCCAGCTCAAGGCGGTGATTCCCGGAGGCTCTTCGGCCCCGGTGCTGCCCGCCGAGGTGATGATGGAATGCACCATGGATTACGAGTCCATCGCCAAGGCTGGTTCCATGCTCGGCTCGGGCGCAGTGATCGTGATGGACGAAACGGTATGCATGGTCAAGGCGCTGGAGCGTCTGTCCTACTTTTATTATGAAGAGTCTTGCGGCCAGTGCACGCCCTGCCGCGAAGGCAGCGGCTGGCTGTATCGCGTCGTGCATCGCATCGAGCATGGCGAAGGCCGTGCGGAAGATCTCGATCTGCTGAATCGCGTGACCGACAACATGATGGGCAAGACCATCTGTGCGCTGGCCGATGCGGCCGCTTTCCCGGTGCGTGGCTTCATCAAGAATTTCAGGAGCGAATTCGAATACCACATCGAGCACAGGAAGTGTTTGGTCGATCCGGAAGTTCAGCGCATGGGTAGCGGTTTCTTCAAGGCAGGGGCAGCGTAATGGTCGAAATCGAAATCGACGGCAAGACGCTGCAGGTGGCAGACGGTAGCACCCTCATCGAGGCGGCCCACCAGCTGGGCGCCTACATCCCGCATTTCTGCTATCACAAGAAACTGTCCCTCGCCGCCAATTGCCGCATGTGCCTGGTGCAGATCGAAAAGGTGCCGAAGCCGATGCCGGCCTGCGCCACCATCGTCACCAACGGCATGAAGGTATTCACTCATTCCGAGATGGCCATCAAGGCGCAGAGGGCCGTGATGGAGTTCCTGCTCATCAACCATCCGCTGGATTGCCCGATCTGCGATCAGGGCGGCGAGTGTCGCTTGCAGGATCTCGCCGTCGGCTACGCCGAATCCGCGTCGAAGTACGGGGAAGAAAAGCGCGTCGTCCCCGACAAGAATCTCGGTCCGCTGGTATCGACCGACATGAGCCGCTGCATCAATTGCGCGCGTTGCGTCCGTTTCACGGCGGAAATCGCCGGCATGATGGAACTCGGTCAGTCCTTTCGCGGCGAGCGCGTCGAGATCATGCCTTTCAACGGCAAGACGGTGGATAGCGAACTGTCCGGCAACCTGATAGATCTGTGTCCGGTCGGCGCGCTGACCTCGAAGCCCTTCCGCTTTTCGGCGCGTAGTTGGGAGCTTTCCCGGCGCAAGTCGGTGAGTCCGCATGACGGACTGGGCAGCAACCTGATCGTGCAAACCAGGCGTGACAAAGTAATGCGCGTGCTGCCGCTGGAAAACGAAGATATCAACGAATGCTGGCTCTCCGACAAGGAGCGATTCTCCTATCAGGGCTTGAATTCGCAAGATGACAATGGGCGCCTGACCAAACCGATGGTGAAGCAGGGCGGGGAGTGGAAGGAGGTCGACTGGAATGTCGCTCTCGATTACGCCGCGCACGCACTGCGCGATGTGGCCAAGACCCACGGCGGCGCGGCCATCGGCGGCTTGCTGAGTCCGCACGCGACGCTGGAAGAAATGTATCTGGCGCAGAAACTGATGCGCGGTCTGGGCAGCGAGAACATCGATTTCCGTCTGCGCCAGAGCGATTTTTCGGCCGACGGGCATCGCCATGGAACGCCGTGGCTGGGCATGAAGATCGCCGACATCGGCAAGCTGGATCGACTGCTGGTGGTCGGTTCCTTCCTGCGCAAGGATCATCCACTGATCGCCCAGCGCTTGCGCCAGTCGGCCAAGCGCGGCGCGCAGGTCTGCGTCCTGCACAGTGCGGACGACGATCTATTGATCAACCTGGAGGCGCGCGCCATTGCCGTGCCCTCGCAACTGCCCGCCATGCTGGCCCAGGTCGTCAAGGCCGTCGCCGAACTCAAGGGAGTGGCCACCGATGCCGCGCTGACAACAGTCGGCGCTGGTCTCGTTGACGTAAATGCGGCGAAGAAGATTGCGGCGAGCCTGGTTTCCGGCGGTAATGTTGCCATCCTGCTCGGCAACTTCGCGCAGCAGCACCGCCAAGCGGCGACCCTGAATGCGCTGGCCCAGCAACTCGCCGGGCTGCTCGGCGGTCGTTTCGGTTTCCTCGGCGAGGCCGCCAACAGCGTCGGCGGCTATGTCGCCAAGGCGGTGCCCGGCGCAGTGAACGGAAATGCAGGACTGAATGCCGTAGCGATGTTGAAAGACCCGCGCCAGGCCTATGTGGTGCTCGGTGCCGAGCCGGAACTGGACTGCGCCGATGGCGCCCAGGCATTGGCGGCGCTGGGCAAGGCCGCAGCCGTGGTGGTCTTGAGCCCCTTCAAGTCGCAGGCCATGCTCGACTATGCGGCCGTCCTGTTGCCGGTATCTCCATTCTCCGAAACCTCGGGCACGTTCGTCAATACCGAAGGCCGCGTGCAGAGTTTCCATGCCGCCACCAAGCCGCTGGGCGAGACTCGTCCGGCGTGGAAAGTGTTGCGCGTGCTGGGCAATCTGCTGGACGTGGCCGGGTTTGAATTCAACACCAGCGAGGATGTGCGGGCCGAAGCGCTGGGCGGTATGCCCGAGTTTGTTTCCGGTCTGGACAATGGAGTCGCTGGCGTTGCGCCGAATTTGACGGCATCCGCCAATGGCCTTGAACGTGTTGCCGACGTACCGATCCACTTTGCCGATCCTTTGGTGCGTCGCGCTCCTGCCTTGCAGCAGACGCGCGATTCCGCAGCGCCCACGGCGCGCATGAATGCGGCGACGCTGGCGAAGCTCGGGCTTGTTGCGGGCGAACGGGTGAAAGTCGGCGCTGGCGGTACGGCGATTCTCACCGCCGAATTGGACGCCGGTTTGCCTGATGGCGCGGTGCGTATCGCTGCCGCTCACGCCGACACGTTCGCGCTGGGTGCGATGTCGACCGTTCTGACCGTGGAGAAGGTGTGATGGAAGCCACAGTGCTCTCCTTCGTCGAACCCTTGCTGGGTGGGCTCTGGAGCTCGATCAAGCCCGTCTGGCCGCTGATCTGGACGCTGTTAAGAATCGTCGTGATCCTGATTCCCCTGCTGCTGTCGGTGGCCTACCTGACTTTTTGGGAGCGCAAGGTCATCGGCTGGATGCAGGTTCGTATCGGTCCCAATCGGGTCGGCCCGTGGGGCTTGTTGCAGCCGGTATGCGACGGCCTGAAGCTGTTTCTCAAGGAAATCATTGTTCCGACGGCTGCAGACAAGAAGCTCTACATCCTCGGTCCCATACTGGCCATTGCGCCGGCGCTGGCCGCCTGGTCGGTGGTTCCCTTCGCTCCGGGCTGGGTGCTGGCCAACGTCGATGCCGGCGTGCTGTATTTGCTGGCCATCAGCTCTGTCGGCGTCTATGGCATCATCATCGCCGGCTGGGCGTCCAACTCCAAGTTCCCATTCTTCGGCGCCATGCGCGCGTCGGCGCAGATGATTTCCTACGAGATATCGATGGGCCTGGCCTTGATCACCGTGCTGATGGTGTCGAACAGCCTGAATCTGTCCGAGATCGTGAACGCTCAGGGCAAAGGCCAGTTTGCCGGTATGGGCGTCGGCTTCCTGTCCTGGAACTGGCTGCCGCTATTGCCGATGCTCGGTGTCTACCTGATTTCCGGCGTGGCTGAAACCAACCGCGCACCGTTTGACGTGGTCGAAGGCGAGTCGGAAATTGTCGCCGGCCATATGGTCGAATATTCGGGCATGTCCTTTGCGATGTTCTTCCTCGCCGAATATGCGAACATGATTCTGATCGCGGCGATGACCTCGGTGTTCTTCCTCGGCGGCTGGCTGTCGCCGGTCGGTTTCCTGCCCAACGGTTTTCACTGGATGGCGCTCAAGATGGCGTCGATCCTGTTTTTCTTCCTCTGGATTCGCGCCACCTTCCCGCGCTATCGCTATGACCAGATCATGCGTCTGGGCTGGAAGGTATTCGTGCCGCTGACGCTGACGTGGATTCTGGTGGTGGGCATCTGGATGATGTCGCCGCTGAGCATCTGGAAATAGGGCCGAGAGATCACCATGGGTGCAAGAGATTTCATTGGTAGCCTGTTCCTCAGGGAACTGTTCAAGGGCATGGCGGTGACCGGGCGCTACCTGTTTGCGCGCAAGATTACCGTCCAGTATCCGGACGAGAAAACCCCGCAAAGCAATCGTTTCCGCGGCCTGCATGCCCTGCGTCGCTATCCGAACGGCGAGGAACGCTGCATCGCCTGCAAGCTGTGCGAGGCGGTCTGTCCGGCGCTGGCGATTACCATTGACATGGCGGAGCGGGATGACGGCAGTCGTCGCACCCCGCGCTACGACCTCGATCTGACCAAGTGCATATTTTGCGGTTTCTGCGAAGAAGCCTGTCCGGTCGACGCCATTGTGCTGACGCGTATCTTCGAATACCACGGCGAAACGCGCGGCGATCTCTACTACACCAAGCAGATGCTGCTGGCCGTGGGTGACCGCAATGAAGCACAGATCGCCGCCGATCGCGCGCAGGACGCCCCTTACCGCTAATGCCACGCTAATCCAGCCATGGAATTCAAGACCCTTCTTTTCTATATCTTCTCCGCAGTGACGATTTTCGCCGCACTGCGCGTGATTACGGCGCGCAATCCGGTGCATGCCGTGCTGTTCCTGGTGCTGGCCTTTTTCAATGTCTCGGGGCTGTGGCTGCTGTTGCAGGCCGAGTTTCTGGCCCTGGCGCTGGTCATGGTCTATGTCGGCGCGGTGATGGTGCTGTTCCTCTTCGTCGTGATGATGCTCGACATCAATATCGAGCGCGTGCGACAGGGGTTCTGGAACAACCTGCCCTTGGGCGCCCTGGTCGGCCTGCTGATGGTGGGCGAGATGGCGGTGGTGCTTTCGGGTCGCTATTTCGGTCTGGCCAGCCTGCCGCCACGGAATCTGCCGGCGGACTACAGCAATACCAAGGAACTGGCGCGGGTTCTCTATACCGACTATGCCTATCCCTTCGAAATCGCTTCTGTCATTCTGCTGGTCGCCATTATCGTCGCTGTCATGCTGACGCTGCGCCGGCGCAAGGACACCCGAGGCATGCGCCCCGTTGATCAGATTGCCGTCAAGGCCAGGGACCGCATGCGACTGGTCAAGATGGCGCCGGAAGTTGAATCTCCCGTTGTTGTGGCGAAAGAAGGAGAGCAGGCATGATCTCGCTTTCGCACTACCTGATCCTGGCCGCCATCCTGTTCGCCATCGGCATGGTCGGCATCTTCCTCAACCGCAAGAACCTGATCGTGTTGCTGATGGCCATCGAGCTGATGCTGCTGGCCGTGAATATCAATTTCGTCGCCTTCTCGCACTATCTCAACGACCTCTCCGGCCAGCTTTTCGTTTTCTTCATCCTGGTGGTGGCGGCCGCCGAATCGGGTATCGGTCTCGCCATTCTGGTGGTGCTGTTCCGCAACCTGTCCTCCATCGATGTCGAAGACCTCGATAGTCTGAAGGGCTAACGCGACCATGGGCATGAAAACTCTCTATCTCCTGGTTCCCTTGGCTCCTTTGGCCGGCGCCATTCTGGCCGGGTTCTTCGGCAAGATTCTCGGTCGCACCGGCTCGCATGTGGTCACCATACTAGGCGTCGCGGTTTCCTTTGCGCTGTCGTTTCTGATCTATCAGGACGTGCAGGCAGGCACCGTGTTCAATGGCGCCGTCTACACTTGGCTGGAATCCGGCGGACTCAAACTGCAAGTCGGCTTCCTGATCGATCCACTGACGGTCACGATGATGCTGGTGGTCAACTTCGTTTCGCTCATGGTGCACATCTACACCATCGGCTACATGGCCGACGATCCCGGCTACCAGCGCTTCTTCAGCTATATCTCGCTGTTTACCTTCTCGATGCTGATGCTGGTGATGTCGAACAACTTTGTCCAGTTGTTCTTCGGCTGGGAGGCGGTGGGCCTGGTTTCGTACCTGCTGATCGGCTTCTGGTACACGCGACCGACGGCGATCTACGCCAACCTCAAGGCCTTCCTGGTCAATCGCGTCGGCGACTTCGGCTTCCTGCTCGGTATCGGCCTGATTGCTGCCTATGCCGGCAGTCTCGACTATGCGGAAGTGTTTGCCAAGCGCAACGAGCTTGCTGCTTTGACCGAGACCGTTACCGGCTGGCCGCTGCTCACCGCCATCTGCATCGGCCTGTTCATCGGCGCTATGGGCAAGTCGGCGCAGTTCCCGCTACATGTCTGGTTGCCCGATTCGATGGAAGGCCCGACCCCGATCTCCGCCCTGATCCATGCCGCGACCATGGTGACGGCCGGCATCTTCATGGTTTCGCGCATGTCGCCCTTGTTCGAGCTGTCCGACACGGCCTTGTCCTTCGTCATAGTCATCGGTGCCATCACGTGTTTGTTCATGGCGCTGATTGCCATCGTGCAGACCGACATCAAGCGCGTCGTGGCCTACTCGACGCTGTCGCAACTCGGCTACATGACCATGGCGCTCGGCGCTTCGGCCTATTCGGTGGCGATTTTCCATCTGATGACGCATGCCTTTTTCAAGGCGGTGCTGTTCCTCGGCGCCGGCTCGGTCATCATCGCCATGCACCACGAGCAGGACATGCGGCGCATGGGCGGATTGCGCAAGTACATGCCGATCACCTACGCGACGATGTTTATCGCCGCCATCGCCAACGCCGGTCTGCCGCCCTTCGCCGGCTTCTTCTCCAAGGATTCGATCATCGAGGCCGTGCATTTTTCCCAGGTGTCGGGGGCCGGTTTCGCCTATTTCTGCGCGCTCGCCGGGGTCTTTGTTGGCGGCTTGTATTCCTTCCGCCTGATCTTCTTTACCTTCCACGGCAAGGAACGCTTCCGCGAAACCGCGCATGACGCCCACGGTCACGACGCGCATCACGACGCCCACGGCCATCACGCCGCCGAGCCGCACGAAACGCCCATGGTGGTCACGGTGCCATTGATACTGCTGTCGATTCCGGCAATCGGCTCGGGCTGGCTGATCGGCACCATCCTGTATGGCAAATGGTTTGGCGACGCGATATACATAGCTGAAGTGCACAAGGGCGTGGAGACCATGGCCCACGAATTCCACGGTGTGGTCGGCATGATGACCCACAGCGTGACGACGCTGCCGTTCTGGCTGGCGATTTCCGGCGCCGCGACAGCCTGGTTCCTCTATATCGTGCGTCCGGATCTGCCGGCGGTGATCAAGAAGAAGTCGGGCTTTCTGGCGACGATCCTTGAAGAGAAATATGGCTTCGACCGGTTCAACGATTGGTTCTTCGCCGGTGGCGCCCGCATGATCGGACGCGGCCTGTGGAAGGGTGGCGACGAGGCGATGATCGATGGTGTGATGGTGAATGGATCAGCCGGCGCCGTCGGCTGGGTATCCGGGCTGGTGCGCCTGGTTCAGACCGGTCATATCTACCAGTACGCGTTTGGGATGGTGTTTGGAGTCCTTGGTCTGCTGTCCCTGATGTGGTGGTTGGGGCAGCGAGGACTCATCTGATGCCCGGTCGTCTGAAAAAGAAAATAATATGAACTCGCAACTTCTTAGCCTCGCCATCTGGGTTCCCATCCTCGGCGCCTTGCCGGTGTTCTGGATCGGCTCCGAGCGCCGCACGCTGGTGCGCTGGCTGTCGCTGGCCGTCGCCGTTGCCGGATTCATGGTCACCATTCCGCTCTACACCGGCTTCGATGCGACACTGAGCAGCATGCAGTTCGTCGAACAATCGCCATGGATCACCCGCTTCAATGTTCAGTACCTGCTCGGGGTTGATGGCATTTCGATGCCTTTTATCCTGCTCAACAGCCTGATCACCGTGCTGGTGGTGCTGGCCGGCTGGGAGGTTATTGAAGACAAGCAGGCGCAGTACATGGGCGCCTTCCTCATCATGTCCGGCCTCATGAACGGCATTTTCAGCGCGCTTGACGGCGTGCTGTTCTATGTTTTCTTCGAGGCCTCGCTGATCCCGATGTACATCATCATCGGCGCCTGGGGCGGACCGAAGCGCGTCTATGCGGCCTTCAAGTTCTTCCTCTACACGCTGCTCGGCTCACTCTTGATGCTGGTTGCCCTGATCTGGTTGTTCCTCGAGTCGGGAGGCAGCTTCAACATCCTGGACTGGCACCAGTTGCGCCTTGGCATGGCGCCGCAGATACTGATTTTCATCGCCTTCCTTGTTTCATTTGCCGTCAAGGTGCCGATGTGGCCGGTGCATACATGGTTGCCGGATGCCCACGTCGAGGCTCCTACTGGAGGCTCGGTGGTGCTTGCCGCCATTGCGCTGAAGCTTGGCGCCTATGGTTTCGTCCGGTTTTCTCTGCCCATCGTGCCCGACGCCAGCCATCATCTCGCGCCGCTGATGATAGCCCTGAGCCTGATCGCCGTGATCTACATCGGCTTCGTCGCGCTGGCGCAGACCGACATGAAAAAGCTGATCGCCTATTCGTCGATCTCGCACATGGGTTTTGTCACCCTCGGCTTTTTCATCTTCAACCAGATTGGCATCGAAGGCGCGCTGGTGCAGATGATCTCGCACGGCTTCGTCTCGGCGGCGATGTTCCTCTGCGTCGGCGTCATGTACGACCGCATGCATTCGCGCCAGATCGCCGACTACGGCGGCGTGGTGAATACCATGCCGAAGTTCGCCGCGCTGTTCGTCTTTTTTTCCATGGCCAATTCCGGTTTGCCGGCCACCTCGGGTTTTGTCGGCGAGTTCATGGTTATCCTCGGCGCAATCAAGTTCAATTTCTGGGTCGGCTTTGCCGCCGCCACCACGCTGATACTCGGTGCCGCCTACACTCTGTGGATGGTCAAGCGCGTGGTGTTCGGCGCGATTGGCAATGATCATGTTGCCAAGCTGAAAGACATCGGCGGTCGCGAGTTTCTGGTGCTCGGTCTGTTGGCGGTCTGTGTTTTGGCCATGGGCCTTTACCCATTCCCGTTCACCGAAGTGATGCACGCTTCGGTGGATAACCTGCTCAAGCACGTTATGGCGAGCAAGCTCTGATGACCGACCACAGCGGCACACAACACGAAAGACACGAGAGAAGCGATGCTGAATAATTTCGTGATGCCCGACCTGTACCCGGCGGCGCCGGAGATATTTCTCCTGCTGATGTCCTTCGTGGTGCTGTTTGTCGACTTGATCTTCGGCGCCACCCGGCGCTGGATGGCGGCCATGTTGACCGTGATCACACTGATCGGCTGTGCCGCGATCACTTTGGTCACCGCCGACGGTCAGACCACGCTGACCTTCAGCAACATGTATGTCGACGATCTGCTGTCCGATTTCCTCAAGCTCATGACCTACCTTGCGGTGATCATGATGCTGGTTTACAGCCGGCAGTACATGGCGGACCGTAGCCTGAACAAGGGCGAGTTTTACCTGCTGGTGCTGTATGCCACGCTGGGCATGATGGTGATGATTTCGGCGGCCAACCTGCTGACCATGTATCTCGGTCTCGAATTGATGTCGCTTTCGCTCTATGGCCTGGTGGCCATCGATCGCGACAGCTCGCGCGCCACCGAGGCGGCGATGAAGTATTTTGTGCTCGGCGCCCTGGCCTCGGGCTTGCTGCTCTACGGCATGTCGATGATCTACGGCGCCACCGGCAGCCTTGAAATCGGTGGTGTGGCGCAAGCGCTGTATCAGGGTCAGGCGGAAAAACCGGTGTTGGTGTTCGGCCTCGTATTCCTCGTCGCCGGGGTCGCCTTCAAGTTGGGGCTGGTGCCCTTTCACATGTGGATTCCCGATGTCTATCATGGTGCGCCAACGGCAGTGACCATGTTCATCGGTTCCGCGCCGAAGCTTGCCGCCTTCGCCATGGCGCTGCGTCTGTTGGTCTATGCACTGTTCGGGCTGGCAGTCGACTGGCAGAAAATGCTGCTGATCATGGCTGTGCTGTCCATCGGTCTCGGGAATCTGGCGGCTATCGCGCAGACCAATATCAAGCGCATGCTGGCGTATTCGGCGATTTCGCATATGGGCTACATGGTGCTCGGCCTGATGTCGGGTGTGGTCGGCGGCCAGATCGATGCCTTCACTGCGATCAATGCTTACAGTTCGTCGTTGTACTACACCGTTGCTTACGTATTGATGTCGCTCGGCGCCTTCGGCATGGTGCTGCTGCTGTCGCGCGCCGGTTATGAGGCGGAAAACCTGGAAGACTTCAAGGGACTCAACAAACGCAGTCCGTGGTTTGCCGCGATGATGCTGATCATCATGTTTTCGATGGCCGGCATTCCGTTCTTCATCGGCTTCTTCGCCAAGTTTGCCGTGCTGCTGGCCGCCATCAAGGCGGGTTACACGGCGGTCGCCGTGGTTGCCGTGATGTTCTCGCTGGTCGGCGCCTTCTACTATCTGCGCGTGGTCAAGCTAATGTACTTCGACACTCCGGTCGATTCGGCACCGATCACGGCCGGACTCGACCTGCGCGTGCTGTTGTCGCTAAACGGGCTTGCAGTCGCCGCATTCGGTCTGTTCCCCGATGCGCTGATGGTGGTTTGCACCACCGCCCTGATGCGCTCGCTTTAGGCGGCGCACCAGCTTGCACCGCGCCACAAGGCGCAATCGAAACCGGACCGAGGAAGTCGCGCGCAGTTCGCATGACGGCCTCTTCGTTTCCGTTCCGGTGCCTGCCTGATAAGATGGAGCCGATGGATCGATGGTGCCCCTGACGCAAATATGGACGATTCAGAGCTGATTGAACATACCGTAAGCAGTGAGCCTGTTTTTGACGGCAAGCTGCTGCATGTTCGGCGCGATACGGTGCGTCTGTCGAACGGTCATGAGACCGTCCGCGAGTGGATTGCCCATCCGGGGGCTGTCGTGGTGCTGGCGGCGCTGGATAACGGAAACCTCTTGTTCGAGCGCCAGTTCCGTTATCCGCTACAGCGCATATTCGTCGAGCTTCCCGCCGGAAAAATCGATCTCCATGAACATCCACTGGATACCGCGAAGCGTGAACTGCGCGAGGAGACCGGCCATCAGGCCAAGTTCTGGCGGCATCTGGCGACCATGCACCCGTGCATCGGCTATTCCGACGAACGCATCGAGATATTCTGGGCGCACGGTTTGATTTATGTCGGCCATCAGCGCGATCACGGCGAGTTTCTCGATGTCATCGAAATGAACGTGTCCGAGGCGCTGCTGGCGGTGCGCGATGGCGAGATCACCGACGGCAAGAGCATCGCCGCCCTGATGTGGGCGGACAAGATTGATTCCGGAGCATGGTCTGTTCCCGACTGAATGAGATGAACAAGATCGACACCGAAACTCTTCACGAAGAACCGGATCTTGACCCATCCGGCAACTACACGCTGGAAGCGCTGCATGTCCTGGCGGAGGTTTCCAGCAATCTGGTCGATGAGGACGATCTTGACGAGTTGCTGGGCCGTTTTTTGGGCACCATCATTCGCTTGGCCAAGGCCGACGCCGGTGTGGTACGGGTGTTGACCAGCGACGGTCGGCACTTGCGCCTGGTTGCGGCGCGCGGTCTGCCGGCGGCGGTAGTCGAACAGGAGCGCCTCGTTTCGTACGATTGCGGCCAATGCGGCATTGCCATTGGGCAGAGCCGCCCCTGTTTCGAGATCGACCTGACAAGCTGTGCCGAGCGGACCGGATGCGACTATTTCGGCGCCGGCTGTCAGGCCATGGTGGTGGTGCCGCTGCAAAATTCCGGGCGATTGCTCGGCACCTACAATCTGTTCCTGCCGGAAGCTTTTGAATTGCCCGAAGAAGTGGTGCTGCTGTTCCGCTCGATCGGCGAGCATCTCGGCATGGCATTGGAGAACGCGCGCCTGAAGCGTGAAAACCTGCGTATCGTGCTGACCAGCGAGCGGCAAATGATGGCGGCCGAAATTCACGATTCGCTGGCGCAGACGCTGGCCTACATGAAAATGCGCATGGCAATGCTCAACGACGCCATTGCCGACCAGTCGCTGGAGCGTAGCGCCAGGTACGCGGGAGACGTTGGTCAGGCGCTGGACGATGCCTATGGGCACCTGCGCGAGCTGCTGGTCCAGTTTCGCAGCCGCATGGATCCGATGGGCCTCCAGCATGCGCTGCATGGTCTGGCCTGCGGCTTTCAGGAGCGTACCGGCATCACGCTGCACCACGAAAACCGGATTGCCGATCTGCGCCTCGCGCCGGAGCAGGAGAGTCAAGTATTCCATATCCTGCAGGAAGCGCTGGCCAACGTCGCCCGCCATTCCGGCGCCACCGAGGCCAGCATGACGCTGGACGTGGCCGGGGACTACTACACCGCCACGGTTGAAGACAACGGTCGCGGAGGGCAGGGCTTTTTTGCCATTGCCAATCGCGTCGGCGGTTTCGACGAGCATCCGGGGCTACGGGATCACTTTGGCCTTTCCATCATGCGCGAGCGGGCACAGAAGATCGGCGGTCGTCTTGAAGTCGTCAATTTGCCGCAGGGCGGTTTTCGCGTCAGACTCAGCTTCCCGCCTGGAGGGGGCCTCTCGAAATGAACATTCCGACCCACACCGAACCGATTCGCGTCCTGCTGGT
Source organism: Sulfuritalea sp. (assembly GCA_023229545.1). Taxonomy (GTDB): domain Bacteria; phylum Pseudomonadota; class Gammaproteobacteria; order Burkholderiales; family Rhodocyclaceae; genus Sulfuritalea. The sequence goes on from JALNZB010000013.1 coordinate 61,019, forward strand.
TGACGATCACACCCTGTTTCGCAAGGGACTCGCCGAACTGCTGGAGCAGCGTGGTTCCATAACCGTGGCCGGTACCGCCGGCAACGCCGAGGATGCCTGCCGCATTCTTGTCGAGGCACGCCCCGATGTCATCATCATCGACCTCAACATGCCGCCCAACGGCGGTCTTAACCTGCTGCGCCAGTTGCGGGCGGACGGCTGGAGCGGGCCGGTGCTGATCCTCACCGTCAGCGACGCCGAGGAGGATCTCGCCGCCGCCCTGCAGGCCGGCGCCAAGGGCTATCTGCTGAAGGACATGGAACCGGAAGACGTGGTCGATGCCGTGCAGCGTGCGGTGCGCGGCGAAACGGTGATCGCTCCGGCGATGACGCTCAAGTTGGTCGACCTGCTGCAAGGCGGCAATGCTGCGGCGGCCAAGGCCGACACTCTGAAGCTGCTGACGACGCGCGAACGTGAGATTCTCCAGCAACTGTCGCAAGGATTGTCAAACAAGGCCATTGCCCGGGTTCTCGACATCAGTCATGACACCGTCAAGCTCCACGTCAAGCACGTTCTGGCCAAGCTCAACCTGAGCTCACGTGTCGAGGCCGCCGTTTTTGCCATCGAGCAAAAGGCGGCTGGGCAGGGCCGACGTACTCTCTCCTAACTCAGGAATTTCCCGTGCTCATGGCTGGCCGACCTCCAGCACGATCTTGCCGATATGCTGGTTTGATTCCATCAAGCGGTGCGCAGCGGCGGCCTGCGCCAGGGGGAAGCGGGCGAACAGGTGCGGCAGCAGTTCGCCGCGTCCGAGCGCCGGCCAGATGTTTGCCGCCAGCGCATCGCGGATCGCGGTCTTTTCGGTCAGCGTGCGCGGGCGCATGGTCGAGCCGGTGATCGTCAGCCGCTTCAGCATGACCGGCATCATATCGGCTTCGCCCTTGCTGCCTTCGAGGAAGGCGATATACACCAGTCGTCCGTCGCGCCGCAACGAAGCGAGATTGCGCCGCAAGTAGGGGGCACCCACCATGTCGAGGATCACGTCGACGCCGGTGCCCGCAGTGAACCTTTTTACCTTCTCGGCGAAGTCCGCCGTGCGGTAGTTGATGGCGTGCGCCGCCCCCGCTTTATGGCAGAAGGCCGCCTTTTCGTCGTTGCCGACGGTAACCATGCACTCGACGCCGAGGTGCTTCGCCAACTGGATGGCAGCAAGGCCGATGCCGCTCGACCCGCCATGCACCAGCAGCCGCTCACCGCGCCGGAGGCGGCCCAGATCGACCAGATTGGCCCACACCGTAAACCAGGTTTCGGGCAGGGCTGCGGCGGTGGCGAAGTCCATCCCGACCGGAATCGGCAACGCGTGGCTGGCCGCCGCCACGCAGTATTCGGCATAGCCGCCGCCCGGCGTCAGCGCCGTAACGCCAGCGCCGACTTTCCATGCCGTGACATCGGCACCCACGGCAACAACACGTCCCGCAACTTCGAGGCCCAGCACCGGCGACGCATCCGGCGGTGGCGGGTAGCGCCCCGAGCGTTGCAATACGTCGGGACGATTGATGCCGGCGCAGACTACTTCGATCAGTATCTGTCCGGGGCCAGCCTGCGGCGCCGGGCCGTCGACAAGCTTCATGCAGTCGGCAGTGCCACCCGCGCCGTGGTCGATGTATTTCATGTTGTTGCGCTCTGTCGGCGGTCCTACCGGGCCGTACTTTCAGCCGATGTCCTCGGCGAACCAGCGCAGCTTGTCGCGCAGCATGACCACTTCGCCGACAATGATCAAGGTCGGCGCCCGCAGATGGGCGGCGGCGGCCAGAGCCGGCAGCGTGGTCAGCGTGCCGGTGACCGTGCGCTGGCTGGGCTGGGTGCCGTGTTGCACGATGGCGGCCGGCCAGTCGGCGGGTAGGCCGTGCTCCATGAGTTTGGCGCACAGGTGCGGCAGGCCTGACAAGCCCATGTAGATCACTACCGTCTGACGGCGCCGGGCGAGGCCGGGCCAGTCCAGGTTCATGCTGCCGTCCTGGAGATGGCCGGTGACAAAGACGCAGGCCTGGGCGTGGTTGCGATGTGTCAGCGGGATGCCGGCATAGGAGCCGACACCGGCGGCGGCCGTAATGCCAGGCACAACCTCGAAGTTGACGCCGTCGCCGTGCAGGGTTTCGACTTCTTCGCCGCCCCGGCCGAAGATGTAGGGGTCGCCGCCCTTGAGACGCACCACGCGTTTGCCGCTTTTGGCCAGACGCACCAGCAACTGGTTGATCTGTTCCTGGGGTAGTGAGTGGTTACCGCGTTCCTTGCCCGCATAGATACGCTCGGCATCGGGGCGCGCAAGCTTTAGCACAGCTTGCGAAACGAGGTTGTCGTAGACCAGGACATCCGCTTCGCCGATCAGGCGCGCGGCCTTGAGGGTCAGCAATTCCGGATCGCCGGGGCCGGCGCCGACCAGATAGACCCAACCGGGTCGTGCGGGAACAGGTTTCATGGACGCAATGTTACCTTGGTCCTGGCCTGCTCAGGAGCAACCTCCGCCGCAACTTCCACAATTCCCGGCGGCGGATGACGAGGGGCAGCCGCCGCGGAAGATGAACTGGAATTCCCCCGCCTGGACTTCGGCGAAATCCAGCGTGGCGCCCTCCAGCAGGGGTTGGCTGCGCGGCGAGATCAGGATCGTGATACCGCCACCATCGATGATCAGATCATCTTCGCGTTCATCGTCGAAGCCCATGCCGTAGACCAGCTCGCCGTCGTTTTCGTCATACTTGGCGGCGACTCGCAGCATGGGCGGCTTCGAGTTGCGCCCGCTGTCGGACTGTTCGGCGGCGGCGCGAATGACCTGATCGGCGGCGGACGGGGTCAGAGTGAACATGGGGTGGGTTCCTTGTGATCGGCGATGACGCAGTTGCGGACGTGCTGGACGAATTGTGCCGGCCAGTCGCAGCCGCTGGAGGCGCGCAGATGGGTGTAGGAGGCGAGCAGCCGGTGAAGAAAAACGCCATCGCGGCGACCGTCGATGCCGTGTCCGCGGCGGACAGCGTAGGCATAGCGGGTGTCGGCGGGCAGGTTGTCAAGGCTCGAATAGTGAAATTCGTGGGCGTGCAGCGCCGCCGGGCTGGTCGTGGAAGCGGGCGATTGGGTATCGGCAATGTTGTGAGTGGCGCGCCACGGATGGTCGGCATTGGCTTCAAGAATTACGTAGCCGCGACCAACGGGTTTGTCGTGCATGCGGATGTCGCCGGGGATCGCGCCGACCATGGCGGCCCGGCGCCCCTTCCAGTCGATGCTGCGTGCCAGATACATCAGACCGCCGCACTCGGCGTAAGTCGGCAAGCCGGACTCGATGGCGCGTCGAATGTCGGTGCGCAGGCGGGTGTTGGCCTCCAGTTCATCGAGAAAGCATTCGGGAAAGCCGCCGCCGATCAAGAGTCCGTCGCAAGGCGGCAGCTTTGCATCGTGCAGGGTATCGAAGAATACGGTTTGCGCGCCAGCGGCAACCAGCGCGTCGAGGTCGTCGGCGTAGTAGAAGCCGAAGGCGGCATCGCGGGCGATGGCGATGCGCACCGGTTTTTCACTGCTGCGCCACTGCGCGGGCGGTGGCACCGGAGGCGACAGGGCAACATTGGTTTTGCTGACGGCCAGCAGGTGCTCAAGATTGACTTGCGCGGCAATGCGGTCGCCAATGGCGGCGACATGGCGTTCGGCTCCGGCGGCCTCGTTGGCCGGCATCAGGCCCAGATGACGTTCGACCAGCGCCAGTTCGGCGTCTTCCTGCACGGCGCCAATGACCGGAACATCGGTGTAATGCTCGATCACCGCGCGCAGCTTGGACTCGTGGCGGCGACCGCCAAGGCGGTTGAGAATCACGCCGGCAATGCGGATATTGCGGTCAAAGGCCTGGTAGCCAAGGATCAGCGGCGCGATGCCGCGCGTCACGCCGCGTGCATCGAGCACCAGAATCACGGGCAGGTCGAGCAGACGGGCCAGTGCGGCGTTGCTGTTCGAACCTTCGAGGTCGAGTCCGTCGTACAGCCCCTTGTTGCCTTCGACAAGGCAGACCTCGGCATCATGGCCATGACGGGCAAACTGGGCTTTCAGCTCGCTATCGGGCGAAAGAAAAAAATCCAGGTTGTAGCAGGGCCGACCGGCCGCGACCGAAAGCCACAGCGGATCGATGTAGTCCGGTCCCTTCTTGAAGGGTTGTACGCTGCGTTGGCGCTGTCCGTGCTTACCCGCACTCAGCGCCGCCGCCAAGCCGATGCTGATGGTGGTCTTGCCGGACGACTTGTGCGCGGCCGAGATCAGGAAACGATGCATGGCGCGCAGGCCGGACGACGGGTTCAGTCGGTAAGGCTGCCGCTGGCTTTGAGTTGGGCGATGTCGTCCTGCGGCAGAACGTTCAGCACGCGTGCGCCGATGATGGCAATCGTGAAGACGATGCCGAAGCCGCCGATGCTGAGCAAAATTTCCGGCAGACTGGGTACGTAGTGCTCGATGGCACCGTCGTAGAAGCTGCTGGTCGCCGTCATGCCTGGAAATATTTCCATCGGGAAGGCCTGGCCGCCGACGATCAGAACATAGAGGTGACACAGGGCACCGAAGATAACCAGCACAGCAGCGGTGGTAACAGCGCCGGGCTTGGGCCAAATCCGCGGATGGAAGATCAGCAACAGCGGCAGCAGCGTGCCGAGCAGAACGAAACCGCCCCAGTACAGCATTGGGAAGATGCCGCCGTCGATGAGAATGAAGTGCTCGAAGTCGCCCTGCTTGGCATAGTATTCGCTGGTCAGATGGTAGACGCTGACAAAGTAGAACACGGCGCCGATATAGATGCCGAGCAGGTTTTTCATGCGCTTGAGCACCGCCGGGTCCAGCACCATGTTGCTCCAGCCGTACAACACGCGCTGAATTATCAGGAATATCGCCAGCCCCCAGGCAAACGAACTGATGATGAACATCGGCGCCAGAACCGCCGTGCCGTAGGCCTGACGCGCCACGATAAAGCCAAAAATGGAGCCGGTGCCGGTGGTCAGCATCAGGCGCCAGATAAGATTCGCCAGGTCGACCGTCTTCGAGTACCGGTTCATGCGCGGTTCCATCAGCGTCCACAAGTAGAGCGACGTGAGGGTCAGGAAGGTCGGATAGAAAATGATGTTGAGGCCGAACTCGGAGGTCGGATTAAGGTGCGTCAAGGCGACGGGCAGGCGGTCGGCGCGTCCCAGATCGAGCATGATGACGGACAGACCGGCGGCCAGCAGGGCGATTGCCAGCAAGCAGGCAAGTCGCGCCCTGGGTTTATAGACATTCTTGCCGAACAGCGTGCCGATCGAGGCGACCATCATCACGCCCGAGGCGGAGATAATCAGAAAAATCGCAAAAACGTGAGGCAGGGCCCAAGGGATCTGGTTCGTCATGTTGGTGACGATATGCCCCATGTGCTCCATGTAGTACGCAGCGGCGACGCCGATGGCAGCGACCAGTCCGCCGGCAGCGACAAGCAGGTAAAACGCGGGGCCTTCTTTGTAGCGAAAATTGGGTGTGAACATGGTCAGATTCCCTGGTAGCGCACGCCGGTGTCGAGCTTGAGATCGGCGCGCACCTGACGGCTGCTGACTTCCCGGATACGCTTATAAATGTCGCTGTTCGGGTCGTTGAGATCGCCGAAAATCATGGCGCCGTTGGTGCAGGCTTCGACGCAGGCGGGCTTCAGTCCGCGGTCGACGCGCTGGACGCAGAAGGTGCAGGCTTCGACGCAGCCCTGGCCGCGCGGCACCTCCGGATTTTGTGTCGTCAGCGCCTGGTGCCCGAAAGAGCGCGCCTTGTACGGGCAGGCCATCATGCAGTAGCGGCAGCCGATGCAGATGTGGCGGTCGACCAGCACAATGCCGTCGGCGCGCTTGAACGATGCGCCGGTCGGGCAGACGTCGACGCAAGGCGGCTTGGCGCAGTGCTGGCACATCATCGGCAGCGAATGCGTCTTGCCGGTGCTGGTCTCGACCAGATTGATCTTGCGGATCCACTGTGCGCGCTGGCGCGGATTGGCGACCTTCTCGACGATGCCGTTTTCGGTGGCGCAGGCGCCGACGCAGGCATCGCAGTCGGATTTGCACTTGTTGCTGTCGATGAGCAAACCGTAGCGCACCTTGCTCGATGCGAGCTTGCCCTGCGCCGAAGCGGCCTCGATCAGGCGGATGCCCGGTGCTATGGCGACGAAGCCCAAGCCGGCGGCCATCGTGGCGGATGCCGCGAGGAAGCCGCGGCGCGTGTTCTTGCTGTCGCTCATGGCTTGAGTCCCATAGTCGGCGGGGCGCTGGCCGTCGCCTTGTAGTTCGCCTTGGGCTGATGGCAATCCCAGCAGTCGAGCTTGACCGCGGCGTAGGCGTGACAGGCTTCGCAGAAATTATCCCTGCTGCCGAGCACCGAGCCGTTGATCTTGCTGGCGTGACACTGGATGCAGCCGTTGAGGCTGACCTTGGTGTCGCGTTCGCCCATGCGCATCGTCCGGTTGCGCTGATGCTTGAGCATTTCCATGTGGTTGCGGCGCATTTCCTCGACCGGCGCCACGCACTGACCCGGAGTCTCGATGGTCGGCGTGGGTTTCGGCACGCGTCCCGCATCCGCAACGGCTGGCTGGGCCAGCGCGGCTATTGAAAACAGCATAACGGCGAGGACGCGCTTGAACATGTCTTACTCGCCCAAACCCATCTGGATGTAACCGGTCGGGCAAACATCCTTGCAGATGTGGCAGCCGACACACTTGTCGTACTCGGTGGTGACGTAGCGACCTGTGGTGGCTTGCGCCTTGGGCACCTTCTTCACCGCTCCTTGCGGGCAATAGACGACGCAGTTGTCGCACTCGAAGCACATGCCGCAACTCATGCAGCGCTTGGCTTCCGCTTGCGCCTGGGCCTCGGTCAGCGAGATCATGCGTTCCTCGCTGTTGCCGATCACGTTCGAGGTGTCGATCTTCTTCATGTCGCGCACTTTGCGCGGCGTGTAAGTGAAGTGAGCCAGGAACAGTTCCTCAGGCTTGACCACGGTGCGATCCGAGCGGTTGTCGTAATTGTGGATGGCGATGCTGGAATCGCACGTGCCGCGCAGCGGCTCGCTCGCTGGCGTGAGCTTGATCCCCTTCTCGGTCAACTTGCCCGTCAGGTCGAACAGGTTCTTGTCGACCTTGGGCCGCTTTTCAACCGTCCTGCCCATGACGTAGTCGTCGATGCCTTCGGCGGCGATGCGACCGTGACCAATGGCCGTGGTGAGAAGATCGGGATAAACGGCGTCGCCGCCGATGAACACGCCGGGAGTTCCGACGGCCTGGAAGGCTTTGTCGATATTGGCGAGATTCTTCGCGTTCTTGACGCCGCCCATGTCATCCCATTCCACGGATTGGCCCATGGCGGCAACGATGAGGTCGCAGGGAATGTCGTATTCGGAACCTTCCTTGACGGCCATCTTCTTGTTGACCCACTCGACCTTGGCCACCCGCAGCGCGGTTGCCCTGCCGTCGGCGCCCTTGACCACGGAGACGGGAATGACGTGAATCTGTATCTCGCCGCCCTCTTGAACGACGGCGTTGATTTCAATTTCGTCGGCAGGCATTTCCTCAATGGTGCGGCGATAGGCGACCATGACCTTGCCGTTTTCGCGCTGGCCCTTGGCGTTGAGGCTGCCGGTACGCAACGCTACGGCAGCAACGTCCATTGCCGTGTTGCCGCCGCCGATGACGACAACGCGCTCCTTGAAATCGGTCAGTTTGTCTTCATTGAAATCGCGCAGGAACTTGAGTCCGTCGATGCAGTTCGGGGCGTCGGCGCCCGGGATGTCCAGGCGGTTGCCTTTTTGCGCGCCGATAGCGATGAAGACCGCGTCAAAGTCACGCTTCAGATCTTCGAAGCTGACATCCTTGCCGACACGCGTGTTGAGACGAACCTCGACGCCCATGTCGATGATGCGCTTGACTTCCTTGTCAACCAGACCATGGTCGGCACGGTAGGACGGCAGGCCGAACGCCAGCATGCCGCCGAGCTTGCCGTAGGCGTCGAATATGACGCAGGCGTGGCCCTTCTTGCGCAACTGATAGGCGCAGGCCAAGCCGCCGACGCCGCCGCCGATGATGGCGACGCGCTTGCCGGTTTCCTTCGCGGGCTTGGCGAAGCCGAGACCGTTTTCAATCGCGTAGTTGCCGAGGAACTGCTCGACCGAGTTGATGCCGACGTAGTCCTCCACCTTGGAGCGGTTGCAGCCGCCCTGGCACGGGGCCGGGCAGACGCGGCCCATGACGGCCGGGAAGGGGTTGCAGTCGGTGAGGCGACGCCAGGCGTATTCCTGCCACGGCATGGTCGGCTTGCCGTCAGCGCCGACGGGCGGCTTTTCGATGCCGCGCACGATGTTGAGATAGCTGCGAATATCTTCGCCGGCCGGGCAGCTACCCTGGCAGGGCGGCGTCTCCTGGACATAGGTCGGGCACTTGAAAGAGGCGTCGGCCTCGAGAATCTTGTCCTGCCAACGTTTCCATGCTCTGTCGCCGTTGCGGAACAGGCGGAAGGTCAGTTGGGTGTTGGTTTGTTCATTGGTAAGGGGTGCCGACATGGTGGTCTCCGTGATTTCTCTATGTGCTATGTGTTGCGATTACTTGTCGCCAAGGCGGATCGCCGTGCTGACCAACTGATGTACGCCGCCGATCATGCTTGACTTGAAGCCGTAGAAAGGCAGCACCTTGCTGAACTGGGCCTTGCAGATGGCGCATATCGTGGCCAGGAAATTCACGCCCTGGCCGTCGACCACCTGCTTGATTGTCTCCATGCGCGGCAACGCGCCCTTGACGCGGAGTTCCATCAGGTCGTCGGTAAGGACGCCGCCGCCGCCGCCGCAGCAGAAGGTCTGCTCGTGCGTGGTGCCGGGCCTCATTTCGACGTACTTGTTCGCGACTGCATGAATGATGCTGCGCGGAATCTCGAACTGGCCGCCGGGGGCATCCCCCATGCGCGAGCCGCGAGCGACGTTGCAGGAATCGTGGAAGGTGATGATGCGGTGATCGTTGGCTTCCTTGTCGAAGGAAATCGCGCCGCGCTGGATCAGGTCCCAGGTAAATTCGCAGATGTGACTCGGCTGCTTGTAGCGATGGTCGAGCTGGCTCTGCAACTGTATGGCAAAGGGATCGCTGGCGCCGGCGCCGACGCCGGTCAGGGTGTTCCAGAAACTGTAGGCGACGCGCCAGGCGTGGCCGCATTCGCCGACGACGATGCGCTTGACGCCGAGTTCCAGCGCCGCTTCGCGCACGCGCATGGCGATCTTGCGCAATTGGTCGTAGTTGCCGATGAACATGCCGAAGTTGCCGGCTTCCGAGGCCTTCGACGACATCGTCCATGAGATGCCTGCGGCATGAAACACCTTGCCGTAGCCGATCAGACTCTCGATGTGCGGCTCGGCGAAGAAATCGGCGGAAGGCGTGACCAGCAGCACTTCGGCGCCCTGCACATCGAGCGGGTACTGAATGTCGATGCCGGTGTCTTCCTTGACATCCTCCATCAAGCCTTCCAGCGTGTTCTCCAGCGCCGGGCCGGGCAGGCCGAGGTTGTTGCCGATCTTGTGCACCTTGCCGATAATCTCGTTCGAGTACTTCTGGCCGTAGCCGACCGAAGCGAGCAATTCGCGGCCCGCCATGGTGACTTCGGCGGTGTCGATGCCGTAGGGGCAGAACACCGAGCAACGGCGGCATTCGGAGCACTGGTGATAGTACGTGTACCACTCGTCGAGCACTTCCCGGGTCAGGTCGCGGGCGCCGACGAGGGCGGGGAACAGCTTGCCGGCCGGTGTGAAGTAACGGCGATAGACGCTGCGCATCAGGTCCTGACGCGCCACCGGCATGTTCTTCGGGTCTTGCGTGCCGATGAAGTAGTGGCACTTGTCGGTGCAGGCGCCGCAATGCACGCAGGCATCCATGTACACCTTGAGCGAGCGGTACTTGCCGAGCAGTTCGCCCATCTTGGCGATCACCGCGTCGTGCGTGTCCTGCCAGTTTTCGGCGAGTTGCGTGGGGAAGCCGAGGGCTTCCTGGACTTTGTCGTTGGCGACGAAGGGTTTCAAGCCGGCCATCGATCCGGGCTGCATCACCGGAATCGTCGGATACTCGCGGAAGGCTGGCGCCTTGATTTCGGGACCGGCCATTTTAGTTCTTCGCCTCCAGCTTGGCGGCCCAGGGGGCCAGATGACGGACTTCGCGTGGATTGTCGGCCTGGTTGCGGCTCGGACTGAAGAAAATCCCGGGGGCATGCAAGAGCTTGCTGAACGGGAACACGATCAGCAGCAGCGCGACACAGAACAGATGAACGTGGAGTCCGGCGTGGTCCGGTAGCGGCTGAATGTCGAACATCATGAGGCCGAGAAAGAAAGTCTTCACGGCGACGATGTCGGTGTGCACCAGAAACTTCATGCCAAGCCCGGAGACCGCGATCAGCAGCAGCAAAGCAAGCATCAGGTGATCGGAAAAAGTCGAGATATAGCGGATGCGCTCGACCAGAAAGCGTCTTGCCCAGAGGCCAGCGAGACCGGCGGCCATGACCAGGCCGGCATACAGGCCGAAGGGCTGGACCAAAACGACCCAAGTCCAGACCGGCTCGGGGAAGTAGCGCAAGTGGCGCATCGTCACCAAGGCAAAGCCGACGTGGAACATCGCGGCGAAGATCCATATCCAGAGATTGGACTTGAACAGGCTCTCGAACATCACCACTTCGCGCGCCATGCGCAGCACCACGCCGCCCGTCGTTGTCGGCGCCGGGGTAGTGGGGATCAATAGTGGCGCCGGCGTACGGGCAAAGTCGACGATTTTGCGCACCAGCCCGACCACGAACAGGGCTGTGGCAACGTAGAACATGAGCGCAAAGAAAAGGTTCATGAAAAATCTTTCACCACGGCGGACACGGCAACACGGCGCAACAGGGCGGAAAACAAAGTCTTCTCGACTTTCGCCGCGAAGGCCGTGGTTAGTCGGATTTTCTTAGATGCAACCGGTGGGCTTGGGCAGGCCGGCGATCTTGCACGCCTGCTTGGCCGGGCCGTAGGGGAACAGCTCATACAGGTACTGGCTGTTGCCTTTCTCCGGGCCGAGTTTCTTGCCGATGGCCTTGGTCAGCACGCGTACTGCCGGGGCGATCTGGAACTCGTTGTAGTACTCGCGCAGGAAGTTGACCACTTCCCAGTGTTGCTCGGTCAAGGGAAGGTTCTCGGTCTGGGCCAGGTAGGCGCCGATATCCTCGTTCCAGTCGGTAATGTTTGCAAGGTAGCCTTCCTCGTCGGTTTCGAAGGTCTTGCCGTTGACTTCGCACATAGCCATCATTGACTCCTTAAATAAACTGTTGGGTGGGGTAAGCCGTCTCGGACTAAAGCCAGGACTGGCAGTTTTTGTTTTCGGCGACGAGGTCGACGAAGCCGGCGTAGTCGACCAGCGTGACGCCATCCATGACGCGGTCAGCGATACCACGGGCATCGACATCCGGCGCCAGGGCGCAGACCTTGAACTTGCCCAGGGCGGCCTTCAGCTTCGACTCGGCGGCGTTGCCCTTGACGACGGCATAGACGCCGTCTTCGATGAGCAGCACGGTGCCGCCTGCTTGCGCGACGCGCAGGCAGGAATCCAGCGTATTGCGGTCCTGGGGCGACTTATTGACGATATGCAGCATGTTCTCTCTCTCCCTTAAAAGCTGAGGACAACGTCCTGCTCTTCCATGAGTTTGCCCAGTTCGGCGCTTGACATCACGGTGACATCGACCAGCAGGTCGTCTTCAGTCAGGCCGCGGGCGTCCAGTGCTTCCTTTTCGACGTACAGCTTCTCGATGTCGTAGCCATCCAGGGCGCGGTAGGTGGGCGAGAAGTTCTTGTTCTCGATGCCCTTGGTCTGCTGCCCCTTCTTCAACTGGAATACGCCATCGTCGAGGAAGGCAAGGCTGACATCCTGATCGAACGCCGCCGAAATCAATACGACTTCCAGCGATTCGAGCGCATAGATGGTGCCGTAGGGCGCCTTGCGATTGACGAACATGAACTTCTTGACTACGCCTTCTTCGGACATCTTGTCCTCCCCTAATCGCCGAAGGTGACGAGGCGATCCGCCTCGATACCGGCTTCAACCAGTTGACCGAGTCCCGAGATGCGGAAACCCGGCGCCAGGTTCTCGTCCCGGATGCCGCGCCGCAGAGCGGCGGCAACGCAGACCACGAGGTCGAGCTTGTGCTCTTCGGAGAACTTGGACCAGCGGGCGACGATGTTGCGGTCATCCTGCGGCGGCTCGGTCAGGCGGGTCGAATTGTTGACTCCGTCGTGATAGAAGAACACGCGACGAATCTCGTGCCCCTTCTCCAGAGCCGCCTTGCAGAACAGGTATGCCGAATCGCTCGCCTGGTGCTGGTAGGGGCCTTCGTTGATGGTGATTGCAAATTTCATGAGCAGTCTTTCCTGAATTAAGCTCAGAAGCGGATATGGGTCGAAGCGTTGAGGCTCTTGCGGGAACCGCGCCAGTCATCGATGAGATACTTGGTGAAGGGCAGACCGGTTTTCTCGAAGAAGCGCGGCCAGCCGATGCGATCGATCCAGTCGGCCATGCGTTCCCACGGACGGGCGTCGGCCTTGTAGGTCATCAGGATATTCTTGACGACGGCATTGACTTCGGGCCAGCGCGGCGCGTTGTTGGGCAGGTCGCTCGCCACCATCTTCATGAAGGTCGGTCGGCTGCGGGCATTCGAGTTCTTGCCACCAACCCAGATCGAAATCCTGTTGAATTCCGGATCGTTGATCTGCATCGGCGGGCAGGGGGGGTAGCAGGCGCCGCAGCACATGCATTTCCGCTCGTCGACTTCCAGTGAGGGCTTGCCATTCACCAGTGCCGGCCGGATAGCCGCCACCGGGCAGCGCGCCACCACGGTCGGGCGCTCGCAAACCATGGAGACCATGTCGTGATTGATCTTGGGCGGCTTGGTGTATTGCACGATCACGGCAAGGTCGGCTTGACCGCCACAGTTGATCGAACAGCAGGAGGTGGACAGGCGCACGCGGTTCGGCATTTCCTCGTGCTTGAACTCTTCATAGAGTTCATCCATCATCGACTTGACCACGCCCGAGGCGTCGGTGCCGGGGATGTCGCAGTGCAGCCAGCCCTGAGTGTGGGCGACCATCGAAACCGAATTGCCCGTGCCGCCGACCGGGTAGCCGTTCTTTTCCAGTTCGGCGATCAGCGGTGCAACCTTTTTCTCGTCGCCGACGATGAACTCGATGTTGGAACGAATGGTGAAGCGGACGCGGCCTTCGCCGAACTTGTCGGCGATGTCGCACAACTGGCGGATGGTCCATACATCCATTTGCCGTGCGGTGCCGGCGCGTACCGACCACACCTCGTCGCCATCGTGCGAGACATGGTGCAGCACGCCGGGACGGGGCCGGTCGTGGTATTTCCAGTTACCGTAGTTCTTGGCCAGTTTCGGGTGCAGAAAAGGTTTGTTGTCGGGCACGCCGCACTCGATTGCCCTGCGCATTTGTGGTTGAGCCATGAGATTTTCTCCGAATGTAATTAGGCAGCGGCCGCAGCCTTCTTTGCGTTGATCTTGGCGACTTCGTCGGCCCAGCCGTCGGTGCGAACGTAGGGGTTGGTACGCGGAGTTATCACCATGCTCGGATCGATCTCCAGACCGATACCTTCGATGAAGTTGGCGACGCCGATACGCTCGACCATTTCACCGGTGCGCTCGTGCTCGAGCGCGTTGTCGGCGAAGAATTCGAGGATCGTCCGTCCCAGTTCGGCCAGCTTGTCAAGTCCTCGTCCGTCTCCAGCTTCATGAAGGGGACGGTGACGATGCCCATCAGGGCGCCGATCTTCAGTTGGCTCTTGCCGCCGACGAGGATGGTGGCGCCCTTGTCCTTGCCGGCCGCCAGGGCGCCGGTCATGACGTTGATGCAGTGCATGCAGCGCACGCAGTCCTTGTTGTTGATTTCCAGGCACTGGCTGTCATTGACGGCGACGCTGGAGATTCCGGCGTCCTTGCTGACATCCTTGGCGGCCTTCAACTGGATGGCGCGGGTCGGGCACATGCCGATCACGTCGTTCACCAGTTCGTTCATGCCGTGCTTGGCAAACCACTTCTTGGCCAGGGCTTCGTCAGTGCGGATGTTGTCGCGCCAGGTGCCGATCACGGCCATGTCGGAACGCTGAATGGAGTTCATGCAGTCGTTCGGGCAGCCGGAGAACTTGAACTTGAACTTGTAAGGCAGGGCCGGACGGTGCATGTCGTCGAGGAAGTCGTTGAGCACGCGCTGGTGGGCTTTGGCTTCGTCGTAGCAGGACTGCTCGCAACGCGCCGCACCAACGCAGGACATCGAGGTACGCACGGCCGGACCGGCGCCGCCCATGTCGAAGCCCAGGTCGTTGATTTCGTCGAACGCCTTCTGCACGTTCTCGGTGGAGCAGCCTTGCAGCATGATGTCGCCCGACTGACCATGGAGAGCGATCAGGCCGGAGCCGTGCTTTTCCCAGACTTCGCAGAACTTGCGCAGCGTAGCGGTATCGTAGTGCATGCCGGCTGGCGGCATGATGCGCAGGGTATGGAACTCGGCGGCATCGGGGAAGGTCGGCGAGCCGTCCTTGTTCTTGATTTCGGTAAAGCGCGGGATGACGCCACCACCGTAGCCGACGACGCCGACCGTGCCGCCCTTCCAGTGACCCGAGCGGGTCTTGTAGCAATGCTCAAGGTGACCAAGGAGATCGACGACATTGTCGTGGTCCTTGGCTAGGCGCTTGAGGCCGGTGACGAAACTGGGCCAAGGGCCGCTTTCCAGTTGATCCAGATTCGGTGTTGGGTGCATGGGCTTGGCCATTGGTGTCTCTCCTCGTTGGTCGGGGGGTAACTTGAGGGGACGATGTTAAGAGTCTGTGCAGTGCACAAACCATACTCCCGAAAGGTAATCGTACCTACCCGAAAGGGTTATATCCCTGCACCCCCATCCGGTGATGGCTGTTGACCCGTCCCTGGTGCCATAGTTTGCCCCCAAATATGAGAGGAATCCTTGGATACAGTTACCTCGCTCGACAAGTTTCGCGCGCCCATCGGCCAGCAGGAAATCGAACTGCAAGAGTTCGTCCACGAAGCCGGCGGCATGCCCCTGCTGCGCACGCGCATCCGCGAGCGCAGCCGCTTCACCGTTTTCGACATCGATCCGGTTACTGCGGCGCATTGGGGCAAGCTGTTGTGCGCCTGGGCCGCCGCGCAGCCGGGCATGACTGGCGGGGAAGGGGACGCGGCTTGAATCATTTGCCTGACGAGGCTTCGACGGTGATGGTCGACGTGGTGTTTCCGCTGGCGGGCGAAACGCTCGGCGAGGACCACGCCTGCGCCTTGTCGCGGGCGGTGCGTCGCGCCTTGCCTTGGTTCGACGAAGATCCCGAGTCCGGCATCCTGCCGCTGTGGGGACTGGCGAGCGGCGATGGCGTGCGCTTTGTCGGTCGTCGCAGCCGCCTGGCTTTGCGCATGGCCATTCGCCGTAGCGCCAGCGCCGACTCTCTGACCGGCGTCCGGCTCGACCTGGATGGCAACATGCTGGAAGTGGGTGCCAGCCGTGTCCGCCCGTTGCTGCCCGCGCGTGGCGTCGTGTATTCGCATTTCGTGACCATGGACACGGATGACGAGATCGAGTTTCTGGCGCGTTGCAAGACCTTGCTGGAAGGGCGCGGCCTGAGGCCGCAACTGATTGCCGGCAAGGCGCGCGAACTGCGCTCGGCGGAAGGTTCGGTGCGCGGTTTCAGTCTGATGCTGCATGGCTTGGAGCCTGCCGAAACCGTCGCCATGCAGGAGACCGGTCTGGGCGGGCACCATCTGCTCGGATGCGGCATTTTCATTCCCCATAAATCGGTCGCCGCAGTTGGCGACTGACCTATAACCAGAAGGAGATCACCATGAGCTACACCATCAACGGAGTTGAAATGGAAGTCGACGACTACGGCTACCTGCTGGAGCCCGACTATAGCGAGGAGGCGGTGAAGGTCATCGCCGCCGACCAGGGCATAGAGCTCACCGACCAGCACTGGGCGGTGGTCAATTACCTGCGCGACAAGTATCGTGAAGAGGGCCACACGCCGAACCTGCGCAACCTCATCAAGGGTCTGGTTGACGACGGCATCATGCCGGAAGCGACCAACAAGCTGATGTTCGATCTGTTCCCCGACGGTGGCGCGGCCAAGCAGGGCTGCAAGGTCGGCGGCCTGACGCAGCCGAAGGGCAAGGCCGGGTACTGATTGACAGAGAAGGGGGGATGAGGGAAGGGTAAGACTACCCTTCCTCCTACCCTCTTTTCGATAAATATGGCTATCCGCATCCTCTCTGGTTTTCACGCCGGTCGCTCGCGCTCGACACACGAGCTTGCCAGTGTCATTGCCATGCTGGCATGGAAACTGGCGATTGATTCGATCAAGCGCATGCGCAGGGTTGAATACGATATCGAGCCGGGCCAGGCCTACTCCAGCTTCGTCTGCGAGTTCGTGGTTTTTCTCGCCCAGGCGGCGGATCGCATCGCCTACCGCGATCTGACGCCGGAACAGCGCGTCGAGTTCACCACCGCCCTGGTGCGTCGCTTGGCGACGCTGGTCGAGGACAACCGCGACATGTTGCAGGACGATGCGACGCCCGGCCAGTGTCAGCAGCACTTTCTCGATCTGTTCAACCGGCGCGGCGCGGAGTATGCCGATCACGGCTACACCGAGGACGGTCCCGACTTTGGTTTTCGTCGTTGCTTTGCTGCCTGCCTGAAGGAAGTGCTGCCGGAAAAGGATCGCCTGTGGGCGGTCGATCAGGTGATGGAAATCGAATCGCCCGAGGCCACCAGGGCGCTGGAGAAAACCCTGGCGGGCCTGCTTCACCCCGAAGAAAGTCGGCGTTCGCGACACGGCGACGCAATCAAACACGAATAATCATGCCCGGTCCTTTCGACCTCGACGACCTTGCCGGCTATCGGCAATGGCGCACCGCCAAACTCGACAGCGCGCCACGTCGCATAGAGGACATTCTGGTCCCGCTGGACGATCCGCGCGCCCTGACGGCAAGCGAGCTGGATGCGTTGCTTGAGCGCTGCGCCACCGCCAACATGGCGGTCTACACCAGCAACACCGTCGGCGAGGAGAACACCGAAATTCCGCGCCGGCTCGGCGTCCAGCTTGGTTTGCATCGCATCGACCACCACTGGCTCACCGACGGCGACGCCGTCTCGCCGATTTCGGTGCGTGGCGCGGAAGAGCGCGGCGAACGCAGGGAATTCATTCCCTACACCGACAAACCGATCAAATGGCATACCGACGGCTACTACAACACGCCGCAGCGCACTGTGCGCGCCCTGCTGCTGCACTGCGTGGAGAGCGCCGAGTCGGGCGGCGAGAACCAGTTGCTCGACCACGAAATCGCCTACATCCTGCTGCGCGACGAGAATCCCGATTACATCCGCGCCCTCTCGCGGGCCGATGCCATGACCATTCCGCCGCGCAGCGATGAAGGCGGTGTCGCCCGCGCCGCCCAGCCGGGGCCGGTCTTCTCGGTGGATGACGCCGGATTTCTGCACATGCGCTACACGGCGCGCAGCATCAGCATCGAATGGCGCAACGATGCCGCCACGCAAGCCGCTGTCGCGGCATTGAGCCGCATCCTGGCGACGCCGACGCCATGGACCCTGCATGGGCGTCTGGAGCCGGGCATGGGGCTGGTATCCAACAACGTGCTGCATGACCGCTCCGGTTTTGTGGACGCGCCGCCGCGCCGCCGCCTGCTGTATCGGGCGCGTTATCTCGACAGGATCGCCGCCTGGCCGATGCAAGCCGCCGCTTGAATCGCTCGCTATAATCGGTCCTCCTGATGAGGCCGTCGAATTGAGCGCACTGACTCCCGAACTCGAGCGCAAACTGGGCATCGCCGTCGAGCGCATGCCGGCGTTTCCGCGCAGCGTGCAAAGAATTCTCGAACTCACGCGCAACATCAACTGTCTGCCCAAGGACCTGGTCGGTGTGATCGAAAAGGACCCGGTGATGACCATGAAGATTCTCAAGGTCATCAATTCGGCCTACTACAACCTGCCGTCCAAGATCACCTCGGTTAGCCAGTCGGTGGTCTATCTCGGCATCAATACCATCAAGAATCTGGCGCTGGGCTTTGCCGCGGTGGGCATTATTCCGCGCATGAATGCGGCGGGTTTCGATGTCCAGCGCTATTTGCTGCATTCCCTGGTGGTTGGCGGTGCGGCGCGCCAGTTGGCGACCCAGTTTGCCCGGGGAGAGACCGATCCCGGCGACTGTTACATCGCCGGTCTGCTGCACGACTTCGGCAAGGTGGTCTTTGCGCAGTTCATGGCGGAGGAGTTTCGCCATGCGCTGATGCATTCGGTCGAGCATGCGGTACCCCTGCACGAAGCCGAAAAAGTGGCGATCGGCGTCGATCACGGTCTGGTGGGCGCCCTGCTGGCCAAGCGCTGGGCGTTTCCCGAACATCTGGTCGACTGCATTCGCGACCATCACAATCCCGGGGTCGAACCCTCCGCCATGATGGATTGCCTGCGAGTGGCGGATCAGGTGGTGCGCTTTCGCGATATTGGCGACAGCGGCAATCCCTGGCGCGAAACGGAAGCGCCGGCGGCCCCGCAGCGCTTCGGCGATGACATGGAGTCGATCGTGATGAAACTTGGTTCGCTGGACAAGCTGGTCGAAGACGCCATGGTGTTTGCCCAGGTCGGCAAAGACTAATGAAAGCGAACTCATGAAAGTGCGCTTCTGGGGCGTGCGCGGTTCGATTCCGTCGCCCGGCCCGCATACCATCCGCTACGGCGGCAACACAACCTGCATCGAAGTGCGCAGCGACGAGGGTGCGCTCATTATTCTCGACGCCGGCACCGGCATATTTCCGCTGGCGCAAGAGTTGTTGAAGCAGATGCCGGTGCGGGCCAACGTGTTCATCACCCACACCCATTGGGATCACATTCACGGCCTGCCGTTCTTCACCCCGCTGTATATCCCTGGCAATTCGGTGCGCATACACGGCGGTTACGACGTCGTTGCCGGACGCGGCATCGATCAGATCATGGAAGTGCAGTTGCAATACAGCTATTTCCCGGTCCGTGAGGCGGAAATGCTGGCAAGCATCGACTACGAGACACTGAGCATCGGCGAGCCGGTGACTGTCGCCGACGCCACCGTAACACCCCTCATGCTCAATCATCCGGTGGTTGATTTTGGCTATCGTGTCGACTGCAACGGCAAGTCGGTGTTTTTTACCGGCGACCACGAGCCCTGGCTGAATATTTACGCCCCGGAGGACGAGGGCTACGCCGAGTTTCAGCAGATGGTCGACATGCAGCAAGGGCAGCTCGACAAGGCATTGGCCGGGCTGGACGTGCTGATTACGGACTGCTCCTACACCGCCGCCGAATATCCGACCAAGATCGGCTGGGGGCATGGCACGCTGGAGGGCAGCATCGCCTGGGCGCGCAAGCTCGGTGTGAAGAAATTGGTGTGCACCCACCACGAGCCGATACGTTCGGATGACGAGTTGGAACGCGTCTTTGCTACCGCGCTGGAGAGCACAGGCTACACGCCAGGACGCGCTGGCGAGCCGGAGATTCTGCTCTCCCGCGAAGGGCTGGAACTGGTTTTGTAGGGCTGCGCAGAAGATTTCCGGCTACGCTTGGCGAGATGTAGCGGGGAAGGGTTGCTTTACAAATCAACTGCCGCCAGATCTTCAAGCTTGCTCAGTACGGCTGCCATTCTTTCGTCCAACCCCGCATCAGGCATGGCAGCGGTCGCATGCCACGCGACCACGGACGTCGCCGTATCGACCGCCGGTCGCGCGTCGCCGCCAAATCGCTTTTGCAGCTTCTCCAGTTGGCGCTTGCGGCGATTCTCGACGCTGGTTTCGGGCGAAGGCAAACCGAGGGCGATCTCCAGGTCGAGCAGCAGGGCATCCCGAACATCACGGCCAGCAGGAAGCATTTCAGGTGTTGCGTCTGCCGCTTTGGCAAAACGGGCGGACAGCATGGCCTCGGCCTTGGCCGGCAACTTGGGCAGATCTTCCCAAGCTTGTTTTGCGGCGGCAACAAGCTCTGTGGCCGTTGGAGTGAAAGCGGCGGCCTCAACCTGCTGTGCAAGGGCGGCCTTCTTCGCCAGCAATTCGTGATGTGCACGGCAATCGTTGCGCAAAAGGGTTTCGATGCGTCGTTTCGCTTCCAGCGTCAAGTCATGCGCACGCTTCTTCAGTGGATCGATACCGCCACGGAAATTTTCTGCGGATGCCGCGTCGGACAGAACCTGATTCAGCGCATGCCTGATCCCTTTAATGTCGGTTCCCGTCATGCTGGCCGCCAACGCATTCAATAACTCCTGACGTGCCTGGACGTGCTCTTCGCGCTGGGCAGTCTGCCTCGCCCGCTGGGCGTCGCGGTTCGCGAACACCACATCGCACGCGGCGCGAAACCGTTGCCACAGCTTCTGTTCATCGCGGCGATCAAGCCTTAACGCGCTTCTCTGCTGGCTCCATTGCTCCTGCAAGTGCTTGACCTGGGTCGTGGCGCGCGCGCCATCAGACAGCTCCTGCAGCTTTTGCGCCGCACTAATGAGATTCTCGCATCGCTCTACTTCGACCGTTCGAACAGCCGTCAGGCGCCGGTCAATATCGCCGATCAGCGCATCGAAACGCTTGTGAAGTCCCTGATTGCGACGGGAACCGGGTTTGGTCAAAGCGCGCCACTGTTTCAGCATGTCCCCGCGCCGTGCTTCGATTTGCCGATAGTCCGCCTGCTCCCACGCGATAGCCATGAATTCGGTTTCCCGCGCCGTGCACAGCGCGTCCTGAGCCGCACGGGCTTCTGCGTGCTGCGCCGCCACTTCCGCACGATGCGCAGCGACCGGCTGATACGCCGTGGTCAACGCGCTGTCGAAGCGCCCCCAGTGGTCTTTTGTCGCGGGCCCATAGGTGTCGATCAGTTTCCATTCCTCGCGCAGAGCGGGTATTTTTTGGGTCAGATCGCTTACGCTGTTGGAGCCAGTCAGCAATTCCTCGGCTTTGGCGATCAATTGTTCGCGTGCCTGTCCGTTGCTCCAGCGCGCCCAACCGCGAAGCTTGCTCATTTCTGCGTTGATATGTCGCAGGCGCGATTCTGCGGCGCCGTGCAGCGTGGTGCCAGCGAGCACCGCCGTTAGTTCCTTATGCACCGCGTCGGCATCTGCAAGGTTTCCCTGTGTGACCTTGTTTTCCAGCTGATCCAGGAATTTGGCCACAGCGGCTGAATTCACCGTCTTCGGCAATTTCGATGGCGATGTGGGTTCAACCACCTCCGGCTGTGAAGCGAGCAGGTTTTTCCAAGCGGATTCCAGCGCCATGCGCGCCGCCGGATGTCCCGGTTTCGGTAATGCCGCCCAAGCCTCCTTCAGTGTCTCGGTCTGTCCTCCGTCTGCGCCAGGCGCGGCAAGAAATTGTTCGCAGACAAGCAGATGTTCGCTATCGGCGGCAAGCGAATTGAGGCGATCTGCCATGCCGCTCACCGACTTGGCCAACTCGTGCGCTGATGAGTTCTGCGCGAGCCAGGCCGGAAGCCGCGTCTGTAACGAACTGAGTGCCTCAAGACGGATACGCCAGTATTCCCGCTGGGGAGGCTCTGGCCAGGCTTCACCGGAGCATTCATTGCACAGAACTTTCGCAGCGGCGAGACTCGTAGTGAGTTCCTGCCGAATCAGCGACTCTGCCTTCAGCCGGGTACGTGCCTGCTCCAGCAGGGTGCGCGCCTCATTTTCGGCGGGCGATGGTTCGCCCGTACCAGGAGACCCCAGCTCCTTCTCCAGTTCAAGTAGCCGCGACAGGGAAATGGGTACACGGTCGAGCAGTACCCGTAGATCCGCACCCAGCTCCACCGCGCGAAGCGCCCGTTTACTCGATTGCCGGCGTTGATGCAGCAGTTCGGAGCAATGGCGATAGGCGCTCTTGTCCTTGTTCCGGCTGCCTTCGACGATCCGTTCGAGAATTGTCGTGTCCTGGACGCGTCGGGCTGCAGCGAGCCGGACTTCGGACGAATTGCCGTGGATCGCAACCTCGCCCAGCCAGACTTCGCCCTCAAGTCGTTCCATCCAGGATCGTGCCAGCGTTTTGTCGGCAACGTGGCAGATTGCTGAAACCAGCACTTCGGGAGGATCCTCCGCTTGCGGGTTTTCCAATAGTTCTGCCAGCGTGCGTCCTAATGCTTTGGCAGCCTGAGCGCGCTCCGTCTCACTCGCGGCGACGATCATGGCACGGCGCAATGGCGTTGCTGAGCCAGTCGATGACGACTTTACGATCCGCTGCTTTGACGGCGGGTTGTCAGGCTTGGCCGCCGACCCAAAGAGTTTCTGACGCACCCAATTCATTGCATGGCTCCGTGCTGAGGACGTAAAGCGAGGCTACTTCGGATGGGGCGAAATCGCCGGGGCGACCGCCTGGACGATCTCAATCTTCGCTTTCGCTTTCAGGTCGTCAAACAGTTTCCTCAAGTTCTGCTGCTGTACTTGCTGTTGCAGTGCTGGCTTGACCTGATCCAGGGGCGGAGTCGTTTTCGGGCGGGAGTTTTCCAGCAAGATGACGTGATACCCGAATTGCGATTTGACCGGTTCTTCAGTGAATTTGTCTTTGGCCAGTTTTACCAGTGCCGCGCCGAATTCCGGCACCATGCCACGCGGATCGAACCAGCCCAGATCGCCGCCGTTGGCCTTGGAGCCGGGGTCTTTGGATTTTTCCTTTGCCAATGCGTCAAAAGCCTTGGGATTTTTTTTCAGCTTGGCGATGATGTCCCTGGCTTCAGTTTCATTCTCGACCAGAATATGACGCGCCTTGTATTCGCTGCCGGCCATCTGGCTTTTGAATTTTTCGTACTCGGCTTTCAGCATGTCATCGCTGACGGGACTGCTCTTCAAGTAGTCCTGAACGAAAGCGTTGGTCAGAATGGATTGCTGGGTCAGATCAAGCTGATCCGATACTTCAGGCGTTTTGTCCAGGCCTTTCTTGATGGCCTCTTGGGAAATGAGGAGTTGCATCGACAGACTCTCGATAATTTCTTTGCGGACATTGGGATTGTCTGATTGTCCTTGCGCACCGCGCTGCATGGCTACCAGGGCTACGCGACTCTCGCTGATGGCGGTGCCATTCACGGTGGCTGCAACGGTAGCCTTGGAGGGGATTGCGGCTTTCGAGGGGTCGCTGGAATTGCATGCGCTCAGAGTCAGCATGACTACTGTGCCGACCGCCAGAATGCGGGATTGAGACAACATAATTCAAGATCCTTTCAAAATTCAAGCCGAAATTTATCAAAAAAGTAGGCGAATCAAGTCTAACCATTTGATATGAATGGGGATTGTATCAGTAACGCTTCGTATGGAGCCCAAACGAGACCGCTCGCGTGCAATTCTATCCCGGTGCCCTGCTTCTGCGCGGCATTGACCGCCAGGCGGGGGTAATCGAAAGTTGGTCGATAGCATTGGTACTCCGCAGCAGTCTCGCACGTAAACGCGTTCCCGTTGCCGTCCCGCCAGCGCCGACTTTTGATGTATGCGAAGCGTTTTTAGGGTACAGTTGTACAATTAAATAGTACAACAAAAGGAGGCGTCATGACCATCGAAACCACTTACAGCCAAGCCCGCGAGCAGTTAAAAACGCTAATGGATCGCGCGGTCAATGACCGTGAGGTCGTCTTGGTGCGCCGTCGCTCGGGCGATGCCGTGGCAATGATTGCAGCTGATGAGTTGCAAAGCCTCATGGAAACGGCGCATCTGCTACGCTCACCAAAAAACGCCGAACGCTTGTTGGCTGCGTTGGCGCGGGCACGCGCCGGTGAGATTTCACCAATGAAAATTGATGCACTGGAGGCGCATTTTGGCTTTGAAGCCTGAACTGAAACGTGTCGCCGTCTTCCAGCCTGAGTTCCTTGAGGATCTGAGCTACTGGGTGGAAACGGAACGCCGCACCGCCAGGCGACTGCTTGAACTCGTGAAGGCGGTGTTACGCGATCCTTTCAAAGGCATTGGCAATCCAGAGCCTCTGAAGTACCTCGGCCCGGATGTGTGGTCACGTCGCATAACCCAGGAGCATAGGTGCGTCTATTTGGTGAAGGTGGATCGGATCGAGTTTCTGCAGGGCCGCTACCACTACTGACATACCGCACATGAATGAGAAAAACAATGCGTGATTCAGAATTTCGAGTTTGTCCATGATTAGAGCATCGAAATGCTGCGCCGGGAAATGGAAAGTCCTGCCAGCGCCGACTTTCCCGCATCGCAGTTCCATTTTTTCGCCGTAGACGCCACCGACCTGCCTCAATAGCCAGATCGATGCGCTGTTGTCTCTGCGCGCGGAATCCATACGAAAATCAAAGCAGCCTGGCCAGAA
The DNA here is from genome assembly GCA_023229545.1 of Sulfuritalea sp. Lineage (GTDB taxonomy): Bacteria > Pseudomonadota > Gammaproteobacteria > Burkholderiales > Rhodocyclaceae > Sulfuritalea. The sequence continues at coordinate 85,405 of JALNZB010000013.1, forward strand.
AGAGGGAGAAAGACCATCATCCCAAGGACAGATAGCCTGAAAACAATTGGCGCATCATGCCGCCGTGGCGAAAGACGAAAAACAGAAGGAAGCTACGCACGTAGGAATAGTCCTACATCTAAAAGAATCCACGGCTGATATTGTGCGCTGGACAAATGCCTGACAATCGTCACTGTGAATGGACACCAGAAGCGGTTGATGGCTAGGCATCTCGACCCTCAGGGCAACGATGAAACGAACATGAATGAAGCGGATGGACCGAATCGTTGCAAGAAAATGTTTTATAACAAATTGCTGCTCTCTACACTTCGTATGCGATA
>JALNZB010000049.1 GCA_023229545.1 Sulfuritalea sp.
CCCGACCCTTCCGGAGAAGAAGGAATTCTGGCGCTGGCAGGAGAACGTCTGGGTCGATGACAGTCGGGACTGGAAGAGCGCCGGGATCGTCACTTGCGGCATCGATGTCGGCTCGGTATCGTCGCAGACCGTGCTCATTGTCGACGGTGAACTATGCAGTTTCAACAGCATGCGCAGTACGGCATGGTCTGCTCGATGAGCCGCAAGCGCAACGCGAATTGATGGGACAACGCCTCCTTGGAGAGCTTCTTTAACAGCTTGAAGAATGAGCGGGTGCATGTCACCCGCTACCGTACGCTGCCCGACGCGGAGGCCGACCTGTTCGACTACATCGAAACCGTTCTACAACCGGAGACGGCAGCATTCCACGCTCAGCTACGCCTCGCCAATGAAATTCCTGGAAGATTGGATCAACACGCAGCATGAGCAGCAATTGGTGGCATAATGCCGATGGGTTGGAAGATGACAAACAGAGGGAAGCTCAATCCGCATCACCACAATTTTCCAACAGCCAATCACGTAAGACTTTCCCAGGTAATTCTGGGTAGGGCTGAATAGATACAAAAGGGAATTGAATGATCGGCCATAAAATCGGGCAAACCTCGTTTCGTTGTCTTTCACTTATTCTTGTCTTGCTGGCACTTGCCCTGAGCGGTTGCGGCGGGGGTGGTGGCGGTAGTTCGGCTTCCGCTGACACATCTTCTGGCGGCAGCTCAGCGCCTACCGGCGTCATCACGGGTGTTGCCGCAGTGGGGCTGCCCTTGGCACAAGGCACGGTTACCGTCAAGGATGCTACGGGCTCACAACTCCAGTCAGCCGTAATCGATTCGGCAACTGGGGGGTTCACGCTCAACGCCATCGGCGGCACGCCACCCTATTTCCTCATGGCCCAAGGCAAAAACCCGACCACCAACGCTGACGTCACCCTGTACTCGATTGCCACTGAGCGGGGAACGGCCAACATCAACCCGCTCACCAATCTCATCGTCGCCACAGCAGCCCTGAATGTTGACCCCGCTGTCAAGGATCCGGCGGCGCTTTTCTCCGACCCGGCACGCTTCAAGGATATAACCAGCATTCAGCTGAGCAACGCCAAGACAAATGTCATGGCCAACCTGTCACCGCAGGTGCTCGTCTCGCTCCAGACCAATGGCGCGGCCAGCGTCGATCCGATCCGCGACGCCTTCGCTGTGGGCAAGGGACTGGACAAGGTCTTCGACAATTACGCCATCCATGTTGACGGCACAAACGGGCAGGTTCAGGTCACGGATTTGAAGGATACGTCGGTACCCATGCCGGCTGTTTCGCTAATGAAATTGGGCCCGGCCAGCGTCATCGCCGGCAGCTATTACTATTCCAGCGCGGCATTCAACGCGCTGTTCGTGGTCAGCAGCAATGGTGGTATCTATGGCCTGACCAGCGCAGGAAGCTATCAGGGCAACCTGATGCTGGTTGATCCCGTTGCCAGTGTTTACACGGCCCGACTTACTCTCATGTCGCCGAGCGGAACCAGCAGCAGCATCACTAGCCGCGTTACTTTCGCCGGCGACACGAAACAGTTGGTTCTGGGGAGTATTGCGGCCGGAGGCGGCGACCTAGCTTTGGGCTGGGCGGGGGGTGCGAATTCCACGATCCTGGCTGCCGACGTCCAAGACTTTCTGATTGTAGATCAAACCCACAATGTGACGCTCAATCGCGACCCCACCCATAAATTGACCTATTTGCCGGGTGGCAACGGCGGCGGCAGTCTCGTTAGTAGCGGCGATCTCTGGATACTGGCACCGGATGCTTTTGCGTTCGTTGGATCGGTACAGGTAACCGATGCGAATTCCACTATCAACATAGAAATCGCGGCGGCGATGTCGACAGCTTCCATAGTGGCATCCCTTCCACTTGGTGGGCAAGTTACAGTGGGAACAATCACTATCGGGGGGGGCGGCAGTCTCCAGGCTCAAGGTACTTCCACTGCTATCACCAACTGGAGCCAGTTTGCCATTGGCGCAAGAAGTGAAAAATTTGAGCTTTACGGTGGCGGCGCAGTGTCGAACATGGCGACTATGGCGGGAACGCCGACAGCTCTAACCGTCATTTCGGCTAACTATGCGGTCACTAGCACTGGTGCTATTTCGATCACTCCTGTGTCGCTATCCGTAGACCCACAATAACCAATCCCCAAAACAAAAAACCATCACCCCATTTTCGCGGAAGTGATGGTTTTCGTGGTTGCTACCGGCTTCCCGCTTGCGCGGGAACGCCTAGCTTTTAGCCCCCGCAGCGTTTGGCGTTGGCCGCCGCCATCGTCGCCATGAAATACTTCTTCAAGGCCTACGCCATTGACGGACGCCTGCGCGACATCATCGAAAAGCGGCGCCTGACCGAGCTCAACGTCAATCTGGCTTTCAGTATGGCCGACTTCAAGGCCGTGCCCAAAAGAATGGCGCGACAAGATTCCCGAGTACGTGAAGGACTACGTCTCGCTTAACCAGTTCATGTAGGAGTTGGTCTACCGGCCAATTTGGCAGGCAGTGTCTGCCAAACTTCATGGCTGGTAGCTGTGCCGGTGCTATGCCGGTTGAAAAGTGGTGCCGCTATTGGTACCATTGATTCATGGCGTCTTCCACCAAAATCCTCGACCAGATGCGACGCGAACCGGGCAACGTGCGGTTCGGCGATCTCAAGAAGGTTTGCCAGGCGTATTTCGGGAAGCCGCGCCAGACGGGCACCAGCCACGCCATCTTCAAGACGCCCTGGGTGGGCGATCCACGAATCAACATCCAGGACGACAAAGGCAAGGCCAAGGCGTATCAGGTCAGGCAGGTGCTGCTTGCAATCGAAAAACTGGAGGGCATGCGCAATGAGCGTTGACCACTACACCTACCGCGTCACCTGGTCGACCGAGGACGGCGAACATGTCGGTTTGTGCGCCGAATTTCCGTCGTTGTCGTGGCTGTCGAAAACACCGGAGGCGGCGCTGAAGGGAATTCGGCGCGTCGTGTCCGAGGTGATTGCCGACATGCAAACTGCCGGCGAGGCTATCCCTGTTCCCCTGGCGGAGAAGCACTACAGCGGCGAGTTCCGCGTCCGCATCCCGCCGCAGGTGCATCGCGCTCTGGCGACACAGGCGGCGGAGCAGGGCGTCAGCCTGAATCGGCTGGCGAGCGCAAAACTTGCGGCGTGAATCTGAATTGTGGAGTCACTGACTCCCCAATCATCGGTACAAACCGCCGTATCGCCAGCGCCGACTTTTGTGATTCAGGATAATGAGCGAAACGATGAATGCAGAAACACTAGCCCCGACCCTTCCGGAGAAGAAGGAATTCTGGCGCTGGCAGGAGAACGTCTGGGTCGATGACAGTCGGGACTGGAAGAGCGCCGGGATCGTCACTTGCGGCATCGATGTCGGCTCGGTATCGTCGCAGGCCGTGCTCATGGTCGACGGTCAACTCTACGGTTTCAACAGCATGCGCACCGGCAACAATTCGCCGGATTCGGCCACCCACGCGCTGGCCGGCGTCATGGAAAAGTGCGGCATGAAACTGGAGGACATTCACTATGTCGTCGGCACCGGCTACGGTCGCGTCAATGTGCCCTTCGCGCATCGGGCTCTCACCGAGATCGCTTGCCATGCACGCGGCGCCAACTACATGGGCGGCAGCGGTGTGCGCACCATTCTCGACATGGGAGGCCAGGACTGCAAGGCGATTCGCTGCGATGAACGGGGCAAGGTTACCCGCTTCCTGATGAACGACAAGTGCGCCGCCGGCACCGGGCGCGGCATGGAGGTGATCGCCGACCTGATGCAGATTCCGATTGCCGAACTCGGTCCGCGTTCCTTCGATGTCGATGTCGAACCGGCGGCGGTGTCGTCGGTCTGCGTGGTGTTCGCCAAGTCCGAGGCGCTGGGTTTGCTCAAGGCCGGCTACACCAAGAACAAGGTGATCGCCGCGTATTGCCAGGCCATGGCCGAGCGCGTGGTGTCCTTGCTGGAGCGGGTCGGCGTCGAGGAGGACTTTTTCATCACCGGCGGCATCGCCAAGAATCCCGGCATCGTCAGGCGCATCGAGAAGCTGCTTGGCATCAAGGCAATGGAGAGCCAGGTGGATAGCCAGATCGCCGGGGCGCTCGGCGCCGCGCTGTTCGCTTACACGCTGATGTCGAAGAAAGCCGCCTGACCGGGGAAGTGCATGATCGCCAATTACGGTTACAAGGACGGTTCGGGCGAGTACTACATCAGCATCGACACCGACCAGTGCATCTCGTGTTCCGCTGCGCGCGCCTGCCTGACGGCGTGCCCGCAGCAGATGTTCGAGATCATCAGCGATGACTACGACGACGAGGTGGCGCGGATCAGGCAGGCGAACTGCCGCACCCTGGCCTATGACTGCGCGGAGTGCAAGCCCGCCGCCGGCTACGGTCGCCTGCCGTGCGTTGCGGCCTGCACGCCGGGTGCGATCAGGCACGCGTGGTAGGCGGGGCGGCTCCCATGGCGCGGAGTCGGCAACTTATTTGGCTTGATGCGAGCCTGAATATCGCCTACAGCAGAGTGAATTTTTCGGTGGTTTCGTTATATCGAACCAGCGCATACCACAGCAGCAACAAGCCGCCGCCTATCAGCAGGGTCCAGCCCCAACTGCCGATCAGCTCCGGAAAGTAGATCTGGTAGCCGAGCCTGGTCATCACGGCATTGTCGTCGTCGATTGTGGTCAGGCCATATTTTCTGAACAGGGCGGCGGCAGTGGAACCCGTCCAGGAGAAGAAGAACATCGTTACCCACAGCTTGATGTGCCCTTCGCCCATGCGCCACAGCGAACCCGATGCACAGCCGCCGGCGAAGACCATGCCGATACCGAAAATCAGGCCGCCCAGCAGCGAACCGATCCAGAACGTGGTCGGGATCGCGTCATAAGGATCGATGATCTTCTTCTGGAACAGCAGAGCGGCGATCGGGATACCGATCGCCAACGCCAGAATCACGGCCTTGGTCATGTCACCCTCGGCCGTCACGAAGGGTTCGCGAAAAGCGCGGGCGAAGCACAAACGCGCGCGGTGCATGATGAAGCCGATGGCGAATCCGGCGATAACGATCAGAGCGAGGGAGCTCAGTTGCCGGTTATCGGCGCCGTACCATTGCGTGGACCAGGTCAGCACGCCGATGACGACGGCAAACCCCAGCAAAGGATATTTGTTCCTGACGCCGTCCGGAACATTGAGTGCGGGCGGCGCCTGCATGCCCCACTCGATGTTGTCCAGCGTCCATAGCAGCAGCTTGAGGCCGATGGCTGCGCCCGCGAGCAGGCCGGCCCACATGGCCCAACCTGCGGGAGAGGAGTGCAGTACCGGATTGAAGAAGCCACCGGTGGTACAACCGCCGGCGAGCGCGGCGCCGATGCCAAGCAAACAGCCACCCACGGCAGCCCAGAGGTATTCCAGCTTTGGCGGGCGATTGGGATTGAATTGACGCGACAGCAGTGCGGCGGTGAACGCGCCCAGCACCAGCATGATGTTCATTAGTGACATGCGGTGCATCAGGAGACCATCGAGATCGGGGGATATGCCGAGCAGCGGACCGAGGCCGATCAGATTGTTGAGCCAGTCACCCCAAAACCTGACGCCGCCAAACACGCCCCACACCGTGCCATTAAGCATCAAGCCAATGATGACGACCACCAGCAGGACGGCGCCGAGGAAGGGCGACCATTCGTCGACAAATATCTTTTCGTAATCTTCCTTGAAACCTGACATCCAGCCCGAGTTGTTATCGCTGCTCATTGTTGTTCTCCCTTTATTGGTGGCATGTTGTTCTCCTCAGTGCTTTTGGCGGGTGACGATGCGCAGGGTGCCGTGGCCGAGCACGCCGAAAATAATCAGGAAGACCACCGCCCAGCCGATGGTGTCGATCAGCTTGTTGTTGTCGCGGGCGGGTATATACACGCCCTGGATGCCGGCCAGACGACCGCTCTTGCTATGGCATTCGGGGCAGCCCAGCGCTTTTTCCTTGGGCGCAACCATGTGCGTGATCGGCCAGGACATCTCCGTCTTGATGAAGTCCACCTTGCCCGAGAAGGGATGGTCGGAACCCTTCATGCCGACTTCAACGGCCTTGTCCCACACCAGATTCTTCCAGTAGCCCGTGTCGTCGTTGCCGGCGATATGCGGCGTTACCAGAGTTTTGTTGATCGGGTCGTAAGGCTGCGTGCCGCGGACCACCTTCATCGGCCAGATCATCGACTTGCCGTCCGTCGGGCTGCCGCCGAATCTGTTGATCCTGGTGTGCTGTTCGGACTTCTCGACCTTGTCGGTCACCAGCGTGAAATCGACGTGGCCGTTGAACCAGACGTATTCGGGCTTGACGTTCTCCGCCAGGATGAAATCGCCCTTGCGCGAATCGTAGGTGATGTGGCCCTTCGCGTCCTTGCGCACGATGTGCTTGCCTTCCGCATCGCGCTGGCCGGCGGTGGACCAGTCCCATATCATCTTGGTGGCGATGCCGCCGCGGGCAAAAGCCGGTATATGGCAAGTCTGGCAGGCGATCTTGATCGCGTGCTGGTTCAGGCGCGCGCCCTTCGCCAGTTTGTGCGGTGTATTGCCGTGGCAGGCGACGCAGGTGGCCGGGTTGCCATTGTCGGTTCTGCCCGGCATGCGCGCGCCCTTCTTGTCCTGCGCGGTGGGTACGTAGCGACTGCCGGCGACGTCGTGGTTGGAGGCCTTGTGGCAGGTGGCGCAGGTGAAATCGAGCCCGGTGGCGTCCATATGAACGTCGAGTTCCCTGTTGGGCGCCGACAAGGAGCTGTCCAGGTCGCCGTGCTTGACGCCGTCGCCGCCGCCGCCAAAGAAATGGCAGGCACCGCAGGTGTCGCGGCTGGACTTGCCGACTTTCTGGGCGATCTTCGACAGGTCGATGGCGTGCACGATCTTGCCCGAACCCGGCGGGAACTCCATGTCCCTGGTGACGACATTGCCCGCCATTCCCGACGCTTTCTTGTAGGAACCTGTGGTGTCGTGGCAGACCAGGCAATCCACGTTTTCTTCGGAGGTGAAGTCGAAGCTGGAGTCCTTCCAGCCGTAGCCGACGTGACAACTAGTGCAGGCCGGTTCGTTCGAGACAATCGAAATGCAGAAGTTGTTGACCATGGTCTTCTTGCCCAAGGTCTGCCCGGTTTCGGGATTTACGTACTCCAATTTCCAGTGCTTGGTACGGTGAATCTGGCCCGCGGCTTCGGTATGGCAGCTCAGGCAGACCCTGGTTACCTCGGGGCCGGAGTTGAAGAACTTCTGCAACACCTTGAACTTGGCGTGATCGGCCGTGGTGGTGAGTTTGACCGGCTTGGGTTCCGAATCAACGTTGCTGGCGGCGGCAGGTCCTGCGCCCGCCAGCCAGCCCGCGTAACACATCACGAGCGCAACTCGGGTGAAAGCGTGCTTCATGATTTTCCCCATGTAAAACCTAGTCTCAGCTAATTGTAATATCGGTATCTTCTGATATGGTGATGTTTCTTTGACCGGGGTCAATATGGCTGCAAAATGTTCGCCAAGGGAATTGCACGTGCCGGGGCGCAGGTACCGCCCCAAATGCGCATAAAGACACCCTGTTACCCAGCGGTCAGCAAACTAACGGCTGCCGGGTTCGAGTTCATCCGCCGGAGTATCCGGATACCGTTTTCAACAAGGAGCGCCAGCGCGTCGTGGCAACAGTGATTCCCGAATTCATCGACACCTGGCAAATGACCGAACCGGGCAGGCTGCGCCGGACCCGCATTCCGATGCCCGCGCTGGGCGAGGGCGAGGCGCTGGTGCGGATCAGCGGCTGCGGGGTTTGTCGTACCGATCTTTCGTATTTCTACGCCGGCGTGCCGACCGTACAGAAGCCGCCCCTGACGCTCGGGCACGAGATTTCCGGCGTGGTGATCGCCGGTGATGCGCGGGTGCTCGGCAAGGAAGTCATCGTTCCGGCGGTGTTGCCGTGCCGGTGCTGCGAACTTTGCAGGACGGGGCGCGGCAACCGCTGCCTTGCGCAGAAGATGCCGGGCAACTCGATGGGCATTTACGGCGGCTTCTCCAGCCATATTCCGGTGCCGGCTGCGGATCTGTGCATCGTGGGCAATCGCGGCGGGATTCCGCTGGAGCATCTTGCGGTGGTGGCGGATGCCGTGACCACGCCCTATCAGGCGGCGAGGCGGGCGAGGTTGCAGGCCGGCGATCGCGTCATCGTCATCGGCGCCGCCGGCGGTGTCGGCGGTTTCATGACCCAGGTGGCCAAGGGCATGGGCGCCGCCGCCGTGATCGGTATCGACATCAATGCGGAAAAGCTCGAATTCATGAAGGGCCACGGCGCGGACTTCACCATCGACCCGACGGGGAAAAGCATCAGGGATATCAAGGAGAGTTTCAAGGGTTTCTGCAAGGAGAAGGGCCTGCCCGCCAACCATGGCTGGAAAATCTTCGAGGTGACCGGCAGCAAGGCGGGCCAGGAACTGGCGCTGTCGTTGCTGTCCTTCACCGGCACGCTGGTGGTGGTGGGTTATGGCACGGATGAAATTTCCTTCATGCTGTCCCGATTGATGGCCTTCGACGCCGAACTGATCGGCACCTGGGGCTGTCTGCCCGAGTACTATCCCGAAGTATTGGCGATGTGCATCGATGGCCGGATCGCGCTCGAAGCTTTCGTCGAGACGCGGCCCATGAGCCGGATCGAACAGGTCTTCGACGAGGCGCATCGCGGCGAACTGAAGCGGCGCGTGATTCTGACACCGGATTTCTGAACCCAGCTTACGATTTACCGAAATCAATCAGGAGCAATAACATGTCATTGGAATGGCTGCGCAGGGACCACGAGCTCAAGGATCACCGGCTTTTCGACGACAGCCACTTTGGTACCGATGCGCCGAGTGTGATCTACGAGGAGCGCCCGGTGCTGGACGCCAAGGGCGCCGCAGTGGACGGCCTGTTCTCCGCCTGGATCTGGCTCAACAATCCGGCGCAGCACAACTCCTTCACCACCGGGATGGTCAAGGGCGTCATCGCCGGAATGCAGCGCGCATCGAGCGACCGCAAGATCGTCGCCGCAGTGCTGACGGCGGTGGGCGACAAGGCCTTCTGCACCGGCGGCAACACGGCTGAGTACGCCGCCTACTACTCGAAACGCCCCAGCGAGTATGGCGAATACATCGACCTGTTCAATGCCATGGTGGATGGCATCCTCAACTGCAAGAAGCCGGTCATCTGCCGCGTCAACGGCATGCGCATTGCCGGCGGACAGGAACTCGGCATGGCCGCCGACATCACGGTGTCATCCGACCTGGCGATTTACGGCCAGGCCGGCCCCAGGCACGGCTCGGCGCCGGTCGGCGGTTCGACGGACTTTTTGCCGTGGTTCCTGTCGATGGAAGACGCGATGTACAACTGCATCTCCTGCGAGCCGTGGAGCGCCTACAAGATGAAGTCCAAGGGCCTCGTCACCAAGGTGGTGCCGGTGTTGAAGAAGGATGGCGAATGGGTGAGGAATCCGCTGGTGCGCACCGACACCTTCGTCGACGATGGCGAAATCGTCTATGGCGAGTCCGTGGCCGACGACAGGATCGCCGCCGCCAAGGCCCTGATGGCGGAGTGCAAGACCGATTTCGAACTGCTCGATGCCGAAGTCAATCGCCTGGTGTGGAAGTTCACCAACCTGTTCCCCAATTGCCTGATCAACTCCATCGACGGCATTCGCGGCAAGAAGAAATTCTTCTGGGACCAGATGAAGTTGCCCAATCGCCACTGGCTCGCCGCCAACATGAATCACGAAGCCTGGCTCGGTTTCAACGCTTTCGATGCGAGGAAGGCCACCGGCAAGGATGTCATCGATTTCGTCAAGTTCCGCCAACTGGTGGCCGAAGGCGCGCCGTTCGACGACAAGTTCGCCGAACAGGTGCTGTCCAAACCGAAAGAAAAGTAGAGCGAACGAGACAGTCGGCGCTGGCGGTACGGCGGCCAGGGTTGCCCGCGCTGCTTGAAATCGCCCCGGCAATCCCCATGTTGTGCCCAATGACAATTTCTTGAGGGCTTCCGCCATGCGCATCGACAAGTTCACGACCCGCTTGCAACAGGCTGTTTCCGACGCACAGAGTCTGGCGGTGGGCAACGACCAGCAGTTCATCGAGCCGCAGCACCTGCTGCTGGCGCTGCTCAATCAGGAGGATGGCGGCACGGCCTCCTTGCTGGCGCGCGCCGGGGTCAATGTCGGCGGGCTGAAGGCGGCGCTGGGCAAGGCCATGGAGCGCCTGCCCAAGGTCGAGGGCCACGGCGGCGAGGTCAGCATTGGTCGCGACCTGTCCAACCTGCTCAACGTCACCGACAAGGAAGCACAGAAGGCCGGCGACCAGTTCATCGCCTCCGAAATGTTCCTGCTGGCGCTGACCCAGGACAAGGGCGAAACGGGACGGATGCTGAAGGAAGCCGGCCTCAATCGCAAGGCGCTGGAAGACGCGGTGAAGGCCGTGCGCGGCGGCGAGAACGTCGGCTCGCAGGATGCCGAAGGGCAGCGTGAAGCGCTCAACAAATATTGTCTCGATCTGACCGAGCGCGCGCGTCAGGGCAAGCTCGACCCGGTGATCGGTCGCGACGACGAGATTCGCCGCGCCATCCAGATTCTGCAACGGCGCACCAAGAACAACCCGGTGTTGATCGGCGAACCCGGCGTCGGCAAGACCGCCATCGTCGAAGGCCTGGCGCAGCGCATCGTCAATGGCGAAGTGCCCGAAACGCTGAAGGGCAAGCGCGTGCTGGTGCTCGACATGGCGGGCCTGCTGGCCGGCGCCAAGTATCGTGGCGAGTTCGAGGAGCGCCTCAAGGCGGTGCTCAAGGAAGTGGCGCAGGACGAAGGCCGCATCATCCTGTTCATCGACGAGTTGCACACCATGGTCGGCGCCGGCAAGGCCGAAGGCGCCATCGATGCCGGCAACATGCTGAAGCCGGCGCTGGCGCGCGGCGAACTGCATTGCATCGGCGCCACCACGCTGAATGAATATCGCAAGTACATCGAGAAGGACGCGGCGCTGGAGCGGCGTTTCCAGAAAGTGCAGGTCGATGAGCCGTCGGTCGAGGCGACCATTGCCATCCTGCGCGGCTTGCAGGAGAAGTACGAACTGCATCACGGCGTGGACATCACTGATCCGGCCATCGTCGCCGCCGCTGAACTGAGCCACCGCTACATCACCGACCGCTTCCTGCCGGACAAGGCCATCGACCTGATCGACGAGGCGGCGGCGCGCATCAAGATGGAAATCGATTCCAAGCCGGAAGTCATGGACAAGCTCGAACGTCGCCTGATCCAGTTGAAGATCGAGAGCGAGGCGGTGAAGAAGGAGAAGGACGAGGCGTCGAAAAAGCGCCTGGTGCTGATCAAGGACGAGATCGCCAAGCTGGAGCGCGAATACGCCAACCTCGACGAGATATGGCGCGCCGAGAAGGCGCAGTTGCAAGGCTCCACGCACATCAAGGAAGAGATCGAGAAGCTGCGCGTGGAGATGGCCGAATTGCAGCGCAAAGGCGCCTTCGACAAGCTCGCCGAGCTGCAATACGGCACGCTGCCCAAGCTCGAAGCGCAACTGAAGGCCGCCGACTCGGCGGCTTCAGGAGTCGGCGCTGGTGATACGGCGAAACACCGGCTGTTGCGCACTCAGGTCGGCGCCGAAGAGATCGCCGAGGTCGTCTCGCGCGCCACCGGCATTCCAGTCTCCAAGATGATGCAGGGCGAACGCGACAAGCTGCTGAAGATGGAAGACAAGCTGCACGCCCGCGTGGTGGGGCAGGACGAAGCGGTGCGGCTGGTGGCTGACGCCATCCGCCGCTCGCGTGCGGGCCTGTCGGAAGAGAACCGGCCCTACGGTTCCTTCCTCTTCCTCGGCCCCACGGGCGTGGGCAAGACCGAGCTGTGCAAGGCGCTGGCCGAATTCCTCTTCGATGCCGAGGATCACCTGATCCGCATCGACATGAGCGAGTTCATGGAGAAGCATTCCGTGGCGCGGCTGATCGGCGCGCCGCCGGGCTATGTCGGTTACGAAGAGGGCGGCCACCTGACCGAACAGGTGCGCCGGAAACCGTACTCGGTGATCCTCTTCGACGAAGTGGAAAAGGCGCACCCGGATGTGTTCAATGTCCTCTTGCAAGTGCTCGATGACGGGCGCATGACCGACGGCCAGGGTCGCACCGTGGACTTCAAGAACACCGTCATCGTCATGACCTCGAACCTGGGTAGCCAGATGATCCAGCAGATGTCGGGCGACGATTACCAGGTCATCAAGCTGGCGGTGATGGGCGAGGTCAAGACGCATTTCCGCCCGGAGTTCGTGAACCGCATCGACGAGATCGTGGTGTTCCACGCCCTGGACGAAAAGCACATCGCCGGCATCGCCCGCATCCAGTTGCGCTATCTGGAAAAGCGCATGGCGAAACTCGACATGGCGCTGGAGGTATCCGACGCTGCGGTGGCGTTGCTCGCCGAAGCCGGTTTCGATCCGGTGTTCGGTGCGCGACCACTGAAGCGGGCGATCCAGGAGCGCATCGAGAACCCGCTGTCGAAGTTGATTCTCGACGGCAGTTTCGGTCCCAGGGACAAGGTGAAAGTGGGCGCGAGCAAGGGGCAGTTGAGCTTCGGCAAAGCAACGATCTAGGCGGATTTCCTGAACCCGCCGCGTGTCGATTTGCCGCGCAAGGCGGGGCAGGGTGCAGGGGCGCCCTTCATCGGCGCCCGTGCTGCCTGTTCCGGTCAGAAGCGGTCGGTAATCACCACCTCGTTTTGCGCCAGTTGGCCGCCGCGCGGCACCGCTTCCTTGATCCCCTTGCCGATGGCCACGAACATGGCGATGCAATGGTCTTGCGGTAGATTGATGAGTTTTCCCACCGCGTCGAAATCGAAGCCGTCCATCGGGCAGGAGGCATAGCCCATTTCCTGCGCCGCCAGCATCAGCGTCGCCGCCGCGATGCCGCAGGAGCGCATCGCCTCGTCGCGCTGAACCTGTTCACGCCCCGCGTAATACTGCCCGATGGCCGGGATGAGGTAGTCCTGCATCTGCTGCGACGCGTTGCGCCAGTAGCGCGCCGGCTGTTTTTCCCATGCCTTGAGGTCGGCGGTGAGCACCACCAGCAGCGAGGCATCGGTCACCTGGGCCTGATCCCAGGCGGCGGCGCGAACCTGCCGGCGCAATGCCGGGTCGCGCAGCAGCACGAAACGCCAGTTCTGGATGTTGAAGGCGGTCGGGGAAAGCATTGCCAGAGACAGCAGCCGCTCAATCTCGGTTTCGCTGATTTTGTGTTCGGGATCGAAGGCCTTGACGGCGCGGCGGGTTTCTATGGCCAGACTGACATTCATGATGCGTTTTATATGGACGCCTCCCGTTTGCAAGGACGATTTGGTGTGTTGGGACAGATAGGCTG
>JALNZB010000082.1 GCA_023229545.1 Sulfuritalea sp.
TCGGAATCTTCCCGAATGGCTCGATGCGTGACGAAAACTTCCTTTCCGGCGGTGCTCACAGATTCAACCAGAACGGCATCAGTGTCGTGATTCCGGATGTTCCGTCGGACCGACGCACCCTCGACGACTTTCGCGGTACGGCCGAGCATGCGCAGGACAACGCCGCATTGATCGAATTCCTCAGGCAGCAAGCCAGGGTTCCCGTCTGGGTGATCGGCACCAGCAACGGCTCGCTGTCGGCTGCAGCGGCGTCGACCCATCTGAAGGAGAAGGGACCGGACGGCCTCGTGCTTACCTCCTCGGTTACCAGTGCCCCCGTGACAGCGGCGCATTCCGTCATGACGGCGCCCCTGCATGAAGTGAAGGTACCTGTGTTGTTGGTTCACCACAAGCAGGATGGCTGCAGGGTCACGCCCTACGACGCAATGCCGGGACTTGTCGCGGCGCTCAAATCGGCAAAAAAGGTCGAACTGATTTCCGAGGAGGGAGGCTCGTCGACCGGCAACCCCTGCTACACGGGCCACCATCAGTTTTTGGGGACCGAGGCGGCTGTCACCAAGGACATTGCCGACTGGATCAAGCGCTATCAATCCGGAGCGGCTCAGTGAATTAATTGAGCGCCTGATCCCAACGGCTCGGCGTCGCACCGATTCCCGGCCAGCCATTGCGCGCCGCCGATCAAGTCGGCCGGAAGTCCTCCCGACCTTCTGTGTGCTATCGCACCGAGTCGCCGCGCGTGTGAGTGCACGATGGGCATCGACAATGTGGAAACGTCGATCCGCCTTGTCCGTCGCGTCCTTGGACGTTCAGCGCATTTTCTACTTCGGGAGATTCACCATGATCAAGAAAATTTTCACATCACTGCTGGCTGCGCTGTTCATGGCTGGCTTGTTCGGCGCGGTTGCCGGCTGCAATACGGTCGAAGGCGCGGGCAAGGACATTCAGGCGGGCGGTGCGGCCATCAAGAACGAAGCAAGCGAGAACAAGAGGTACTGAAATCCGACGTTCCCAGCCGCCGCTGAATTGACCCCCGCCGCCGGTTTCTGACTGACCGCAGCTGGCGGGGTTGCGGCGGCTGAAGTATCCTTTCTGACATGACGACACATAACCCGAGCAAGCCCTTCTCCATGATTCGCGAGTTTCATCTCGCCGATTGGGTCACGCTGGCCAACGCGGTCTGCGGTGTCGGGGCATTGTTTTCGGTCATGACCTACCTGCAAACGACCGACGTCAAGCATGTCTACTATGCTTGCTGGCTGGTCGTCGCGGCTCTTGTTTTCGATGTCCTCGATGGCCGGATTGCCCGATGGCGCCAGCAGACTTCGACGATGGGGCGCGAACTCGACTCGCTGGCGGATGTCATCTCGTTCGGCGTGGCTCCGGCCGTGATCGCATACGGATGCGGCATGCAGGGCTTATACGATCGCATTGTCCTGGCCTATTTTGTTGCCTGCGGCGTATCTCGCCTGGCACGCTACAACATTACGGCCGAGGCGCTTTCCGCCGATAGCGGCAAGGTGAAGTACTTCGAGGGAACTCCCATCCCGACGTCGTTGCTGCTGGTGGTGTTGATGTTCGCGGCGGCCTGGCAGGGCGCATTGGGCGAATCCCTCTGGTTCGGACAGGTCAAGATTGCCGGCTTCACGCTCCATCCGCTGGTACTGTTTTTCGCGGTGTCCGGTTCCCTCATGGTCAGCCGCATACGGTTCCCGAAATTCTGAGTGGGCGCCATAATTCATACCTGATGCTGATCCCTCTGGCGAGCCT
The DNA here is from genome assembly GCA_023229545.1 of Sulfuritalea sp. Taxonomy (GTDB): domain Bacteria; phylum Pseudomonadota; class Gammaproteobacteria; order Burkholderiales; family Rhodocyclaceae; genus Sulfuritalea. The sequence goes on from JALNZB010000082.1 coordinate 1,768, forward strand.
CCTGCTTGCCGGATCGGCATGGATCGGAGATCTTTCGTGAACACAGCGCTACTGATTATCGACATTCAGAACGACTATTTTCCGGGCGGCGCCATGGAACTGGTGGGCAGCGAGGAAGCGGGCGGCAAGGCAGGCAAGTTGATCGAGGCGTTCCGGCGCAAGTCGCTGCCTGTCATTCATGTCCAGCATATTTCCACCCGGCCCGGTGCCACCTTCTTCGTGCCCGAGACCAAGGGCGTTGAAATTCATTCCTCGGTGTCGCCCCGGGCAGGCGAAACCATCATTCAGAAGAACTTCCCGAACAGCTTTCGCGATACGCCCTTGCTGCAGCATCTGCGCGACAGCGATATCAGCCGCCTGGTCATTGCCGGCATGATGACCCAGATGTGCGTCGATAGCACCGTGCGCGCCGCCGCCGACCTCGGTTTCGCCTGTTCGCTGGCCCACGACGCCTGTGCCACCAGGGCTCTGTCGTTCGGCGGCGTGACGGTTCCCGCGGAGAACGTGCAAGCCGCCTTCGTGGCCGCTCTCAACGGATTGTTCGCCAAGGTGCAGTCGGTCGATGAACTTTGCAGCGGGCTGTAGCGTTTCGGCAAAGTCGGCGCAGCCGCGAGCCCTGACCTATCGGGGGCTGCTACAGGTTTTCCGCTGCGACCAGATCGACAAGCTCGCTCAGGTTCGAAATCATGTGGTCGGGCGGATCGGTGATGAATGCCGATTCGAGACACTCCCCGCCTCTG
>JALNZB010000083.1 GCA_023229545.1 Sulfuritalea sp.
ACGACCAGACCGCCCGGGATGCGGGGCGTGGGGCCAAGGAATTTGCATACGTCTCTGCTTAACCAAGGAGGAAGAAAACATGACGGAACGGAGTCTTCGCGAATATCGTCTGACGCGGCGCGCCTGCCTGGTCGGCGCATCCATGGTTCTGGCGGCGGGCCTAGTGGCCGGCCCGGTCCAGGCCCAGGAAAAATTCCCCAGCAAGCCGATCAACGTCATCACCCACGCCGGCGCCGGCGGCGGCACCGACGTTTCGGTCCGCATGATGCTTCTGCAGGCCCGCGGCACCCTGAACCAGGATCTCGTGGTGGTCAGCAAGACGGGCGGCAACGGCGGCGTTTCCCTGAACTATCTTGAAGGCCAGCCGGCCGACGGCTACGCCATCCTGGCGATCACGCCCAGCCACTTGGCGACCATCGCCCAAGGCAAGGTCAAGGTCAAATTCGAAGACCTCGTCGGCCTCGTGCGCATGACCGACGATCCCCAGTACCTGATGGTCAAGAAGGGCAAGTATGCCTCGGCCAAGGCGATGATCGAGGCGGCGCAGAAGGGCAAGCTCAAGGTCGCCGGCACCCAGGTCGGCGGCGTCGACCACATCGCCGTCGCTTCCTTCGCCAAGAAGGTGCAGGGTGGCTTCAACTTCGACTACGTACCCTATAAGGGCGGCGCCCACATCGCCACCGCCCTGATCGGCGGCGACGTCGACGTCGGCATCGTCAACTATTCCGAGGCCGAAGCGCAGATCACCTCGGGCGAGATCGAACCGATCCTGTCGCTGACCATGAAGCGCAAGGACATCACGCCGAACACGATGGCCGCCGGCGAACTGGGCATTCAGGTCAAGATGTCGACGGTGCGTGGCGTCGTCGCCCTCAAGACGGTTCCGCAGGACCGCCTGGACACCCTGGAAAAGGCCCTGCTCGGCAGCATGAAGGACAGCGTCTATCAGACCTACCTGAAGAGCGTCGGGCTGGGTCCGGATAGCATCGCCGGCGCCAAGGAATGGAACGCGCAGATGAAGGATCTGTACGAGGAAACCCAGGCTCAACTGAAGGATCTCGGTTTCATCAAGTAGTCCGGCCGTTCCGCAAACCTCTTGAATAAGAACCATCTCATGAGCGATCAACAAATCACGTCGAACGCTCCCGCCAAAGGGGCAGGGCCGGACAATCCGGCCCGCCCCGGGCTGCGGAGCGACCAAAAAATTGCCGCCGGAGTCGTGGCCTTGGCGCTCGTCACCTACTGGGTCTCCACGACCTTCGACGAGGTTCCCGCGGCCCTCACCCAGGGCGTTCCGCCCGAATCATACCCGCAGCTTCTGCTCGGCGTTATGATCGTTCTTGCCGGCGTTCTCGCGTTCCAGGCGCGGGGCAGGACCGATAAGGTGAAAAAGCGGATCAAGCCGGTCGTCTCCTACACGGCGGCGGTCCTCATCGTCGCCACCTTGTCGATCCACTGGCTGGGCATCTTCGGAGCCATGGCCATCGGCTGCATCGTCATTCCACTCCTGTGGGGCGAACGCCGGTACGTCGCCATCGGCCTCTACACCATTCTCCTGCCGCTTGCGGTGTACGGCCTGTTTCATACAGTCCTCGAGGTCCAATTCCCCCTCGGCATCTTCCAAAACATGTTCTGAGGCCGACCGATGGAAAATCTTCTGAATGGATTGGCGATCCTCACGGATCCCTATTCCCTATTCGTCATTCTGGCCGGCACCGTCGGCGGCGTCATCATCGGCGCCCTGCCCGGCCTGAGTTCCACCATGGCGGTGGCCCTGCTGCTGCCGTTCACGGTTTCCATGGACGTGGTGCCCGCCATCGCCATGCTGTCGGCGCTCTACTGCGCCGGCACCTACGGCGGTTCGATCACCGCCATTCTCATCAACTCGCCGGGCACGCCGGCCGCCTGCGCCACCTCGTTCGACGGCTACCCGTTAGCCGAACAGGGGCAGGCGGGCCGCGCGCTGGGCATGGCGGTGTGGGGCAGCTTCATCGGCGGCACCTTCAGCGTCTTCGCGCTGCTGCTGTGTGCCCCGGCCCTCGCCCGCCTAGCCTATGATTTCGGCGCGCCGGAATACTTTGCCCTGGCGCTCTTCGGCATGTCGATGCTGGCCTCGATCAGCGGCGAATCGGCGGTGAAAAACCTGATCGGCGGCGCCTTCGGCCTGCTGATCGCCACCGTGGGCACCGACTTCACCACCGGCGTCGAGCGGTTCACGTTCGGCATTCCCGAACTCATCGAGGGCATCGATTTCATCCCCGTCATGATCGGCATCTTCGGCATCTCCGAACTGCTGACCCAGGCCAACGTCCTTGACCGGGTCTATCGGCGTCTCGCCGCCGAAGCCGTAAAGCTGCCTTCCCGCGATGACTTCCGCAAGGTCTGGAAGTGCATGGTGCGGTCGTGCGGCATCGGCACCTTCATCGGCCTCCTGCCGGCCGAGGGCGGCACCGTCGCCGCCATGATCGCCTACAACGAGGCCAAACGGTGGTCCAAGGAAC
>JALNZB010000014.1 GCA_023229545.1 Sulfuritalea sp.
CAGCCAAAAATGGACCATGCCGATCCGGGACTGGAAATCCGCGCTTACTCGCTTTACTATCCAGTTCGAACATCGGATGACAGCGCGCTAAGCAAAATCCCGTTTACACAAAATTCGGGACACCCTCATGTCGGGGGCGACGTGTGGCCTATCCGTCGCCCCGTTCCAGTTCTATCGCCTCGTCCCGCGCATCAATTTCTTCCCAGCCCAAAACTGATGGACATGATTACTTTTTGCCGCAGACGAACCGCCAACTACGTTCTGCCGCAGTCCCGCCCGCCACGGGATTCCACTGGCGAGGACCAGCGCCACCGGCAATTACCGAACCCGTCGCCATATGTCCCGATATGCCTGCTGTTTTCAGAACTTGAAAACTCTTGCGGACACAGTCGTATTCGACTTCCGACGTCAATGAAAAGAAACTTTCGCCGTCGTGCTCCTGGCTCTTCTTGAGATCAATCAGTTCCCATACCTTGACCAAATCACCAGATTTACTGATCGTGCCTGGATTTACATAGGTCTTTCCGAAGGACGACTCATCTATCGCCACCCAGTCCGCCATCGCACTTCCGCTCACCGCGACCAACAGAGTCATCAGTATCACTTTGCGCATTTCACTATCTCCCTGATTGCCATCGGAATATCATGGACCCATCTACCGTTTCCGGTGCCTCCACCCTCACGGCGCCACCGGATCAGCATCATGCCATAGCCCGGCTCTACCAGCCCTCGCCGCACCCTCTGCGCCTTGTTCGCGCGACTGTGGACGTGAAAAAGGCCAGAAGCCCTTGTTGTTGCAGGGCTTGCTGGCCTTTTCCGGACTGCTTTGGATCTTGAATTGGTGGGCGGTACTGGGATCGAACCAGTGGCTTCCACCGTGTGAAGGTGGCACTCTACCGCTGAGTTAACCGCCCGCGAAAGAGGCGCGCATTTAACCACAAAGCGGCTCAGGCGGTCAATCGCGGCGGCGGCGTGGCGTAGAATTCGCGCTTTCCTTCCGCATCGAAATCCCATGACGGTTCGCACCCGCTTCGCCCCCAGTCCCACCGGTTTCCTGCACATCGGCGGCGCCCGCACGGCGCTGTTTTCCTGGGCCTACGCCCGTCGCCATGGCGGCACATTCATCCTGCGCATCGAGGACACCGATGTCGCGCGGTCGACGTCGGAGGCGGTGCAGGCGATTCTCGACGGCATGCAGTGGCTGGGGCTCGCGCACGACGAAGGACCGTTCTACCAGATGCAGCGCATGGAGCGCTACAAGGCGGTGATCGGCGAAATGCTGGCTGCCGGCACGGCCTATCACTGCTACACGTCGAAAGAGGAGCTCGACGCCTTGCGCGCCGCGCAGGAATCGCGGAAGGAAAAGCCGCGCTACGACGGTCGCTGGCGGCCCGAGGCGGGCAAGACGCTGCCGACGCCGCCGAGCGGCGTGCCGCCGGTGGTTCGCTTTCGCAACCCGACGGCGGGCGTAGTGGCATGGGACGACCAGGTCAAGGGACGCATCGAATTCGCCAACAGCGAGCTCGATGACTTTATCATAGCTCGCGCCGACGGCACGCCGACCTACAATTTCTGCGTCGTGGTCGATGATCGCGACATGAACATCACCCATGTGATTCGCGGCGACGACCACGTCAATAACACGCCGCGCCAGATCAACCTGCTGCAGGCGCTCGCCGCGCCGGTGCCGCAGTATGCGCATCTGTCGATGATCCTCGGCGACGACGGGCAGAAGCTGTCCAAGCGCCATGGCGCGGTGTCGGTGATGCAGTACGACGAGGATGGCTACCTGCCGGAAGCGGTGCTTAACTATCTGGCCCGGCTCGGCTGGTCGCATGGCGACGAAGAAGTATTCAGCATGGAGCAGTTCGTGCAGTGGTTCGATCTCGATCACATCACGGCCTCCGCCGCGCAGTTCAACACCGGCAAGCTGAACTGGCTCAATGCGCATTACCTCAAGCTGGCGGAGCCGCAGCGGCTCGCGGGCGAGGCAACGCGCCGCTTGGCGCTGCAGGGCGTGGCGGTGGTCGGCGGTCCCGATGTGGCGAGCGTGGCCGCCTTGTTCCGGGATCGCGTCGGCAATCTGAATGAACTGGCGGATGCCATTCATCCCTTCTTTGTTGCTCCGCAGCCGACGACCGAGCTGCGCGCCCAGCATTTGACCGAAGCCGCGCTCAAAGGCTTGAGCGCGTTGTACGAGCGGTTGTCGACCTGCGCCTGGCAGGCGACCGAGCTGGGCCAGGCCGTCAAGCAGACCGCCGCCGAGTCGGGCCTGAAAATGCCGCAACTGGCGATTCCCTTGCGTGTCGCTCTGCTCGGCTTGCCGCAGTCGCCTTCGATCGATGCCGTGCTGGAGGTCATGGGGCGCGAGCGCGTGCTGGCTCGTCTGGCGGCGGTGCTGCCCGCCTGATACGGATCGGCGGCAGGGGGCCGATTTCGCAAAAGTCGGCGCTGGCGACACGGCGAACAGATGGGCGCCGCTAATTCCTAAAGGCAGCCGACCAGCATTTCGCGCTTGCCGCCAAAGCCCGGGCGGCGTGTCAGCCGCCAACCCGCTTGTTCGAGCGCACGGCGCACGTTGCCGGCAACGCTCCAGGTCGCCAGTGTTGCCTGACTATTGCATAGCCGGGTAAGCGTGGCGAGCAGGGCGGGTGACCACAAGTCCGGATTTTTCGACGGCGCGAAACCGTCGAGATAGACCGCATCGACCTTTGTTGCCAGTTGCGGCAGCATGGTTTGCGCGTCGCCCAACAGCAGCGTCAGCGTGACTTTGTCGCAGTCAAAATTCAAACGGTGAGGGCCTGGCGTAAGCGGCGGCCATTGCTTCAGCAGTTCGTCGGCCAACGCCGCCAGTTCGGTATGGGGCGCCAGCAGTTCGGCGAGATCGTCGCGGCGGAAGGGATGTTTTTCGACCGAGACATAGTGCAGTTGACCACTGGTTTTCGACTCGTGCCAGGCCTGCCATGTCGCGAGAAAATTCAGTCCGAGGCCGAAGCCGGTTTCGCCGATGACAAAGTTGTCGGCGCCCATCCAGCGGAGGGGCAGATCGTTGCCGCCGAGAAAGACGTGGCGGGCTTGCGCCAGTCCGCCATGCGCGGAGTGATAGACATCGTCGTAAAGCGTCGAGTACGGTGTGCCATCGCCGGTTGCCGCAAGTTCGGCGGGAACCAGCGGCGATGACATCACCCCGGACATCACCCCGGCATTATTCCGGGCGCATCTGCGGGAACAGGATCACATCGCGGATCGAGGCCGAGTTGGTCAGCAGCATGACCAGGCGGTCGATGCCGATGCCGCAACCGCCGGTCGGCGGCAGCCCGTATTCCAGCGCGCGAATGTAGTCGGCGTCGTAGTACATGGCTTCCTCGTCGCCGGCTTCCTTGGCCTTGGCTTGCTGCATAAAGCGCGCCGCCTGATCTTCGGGGTCATTGAGCTCGGAAAAGCCGTTGGCGATTTCGCGACCGACGATGAACAGCTCGAAGCGTTCGGTGATTTCCGGATTGCTGTCGCTGCTGCGCGCCAAGGGCGACACTTCGGCCGGGTAGTCGATGATGTAGGTCGGCTCCCACAATTCGGCTTCGGTGGTTTCCTCGAACAGCGCCAGTTGCAGGCTGCCCAGTCCCGCGTGGGCCATATGCGGCGACTTGAGGTCGACTCTCAAATCCTTCAGCTTCTGCCGCAGCCAGTCGATGTCGTTTAGTTGCTCGAAGCTGTAGCCGGGGTGGTACTGGTGGATGGCACCAATGATGGTGAGGCGGGCGAAGGGCTTGGAAAGATCAAGTGTGCGCCCCTGATATTCGAAGACTTCGGTGCCCAGCGCCTCGCGAGCCGAGTGGCGCAACAGGCCCTCGGTGAAGTCCATCAGGCGGCGGTAGTCCGTATAGGCCTCGTAGAACTCCATCATGGTGAATTCGGGGTTGTGGCGCGGGCTGAGTCCCTCGTTGCGGAAATTGCGATTGACCTCGAATACCTTCTCGAAGCCGCCGACCACCAGGCGCTTCAGGTACAGCTCCGGTGCGATGCGCAGGAACAATTCCATGTCCAACGCATTGTGGTGGGTGGTGAACGGCTTGGCCGTGGCGCCGCCCGGAATGGGGTGCATCATCGGCGTTTCCACTTCGAGGAAGCCGTGATGGGTCATGTAGTTGCGGATCGACTGGATCATCCGGCTGCGGGCGACGAAAGTGAAACGCGTCTGCTCGTTGGTGATCAGGTCGAGTTCGCGACTGCGATACTTCTGCTCGACATCGGTCAGGCCGTGGAACTTCTCGGGCAACGGTCGCAGCGACTTGGTGAGCAGGCGAATCACGCTGCAATGCACGGTCAGTTCGCCGGTCTTGGTCTTGAACAGCGAGCCGACACAGCCGACGATGTCGCCCAGGTCCCAGCCCTTGAATTGCTTGTGCACGTCTTCGCCGGTGCCGTCGTTGCTGACGAAGATCTGGATTCTGCCGGAAACGTCCTGGATGCTGGCAAAGCTGGCCTTGCCCATGACGCGCTTGAGCATGATGCGGCCGGCGATCCTGACCTCGATCGGCACCGCTTCGAGTTCTTCGCGCGTCTTCGCGCTGTAGAGTTCGTCCAGACGCGCGGCGAAGTTTTCGCGCGAGAAATCGTTGGGGAAGGCGTGGCCGGCAGCGCGCCAGGCCGCAAGCTTTTCGCGGCGTTCGGCAATGAGGCGGTTCTCGTCGGCGGTGGGCGCGGGGTTGGATATGAGGTCTGACATGATGGACTCGATCAATGAAAGCGGAAAACGGTAAAGCCGAGCGCTTCGGCAGCGTCGGCCTGGCTGCGGTCGGCAGTGGCGAGACCGGAGGCGGCGATGTCGCGCGCAATGGCCAGATGCAGGGCATCCAGCGTGCGCAAAGGGATATCGCTGAGCCGACCGATCAAATGATACGCGGCGGTGAAGTGCGCATTGTCAATGTCGCTGACCACCAGCGCGCCGTCCTGGATGTCTGCGGCCAGTTCCGCGTTCGCGCGGCTTTCGCGCATGGCGTCGATTTCCCGGTTGCGTCGTCGGCGCGCGAGTGCGCAGCGCAGCTCGACGATGGTCAAACGGCTGATCGCCATCGAGCCTTGCTCCAGCAGCGTCTCGAAATCGGCGCTGAACGGTTCATCCAGATAGCGCTTGACCAGCGCGCTGGTGTCCGCATAGATCATCAGCAGCGCTCTTCCCGGTCTTCGATGACGGTTTGCGAGAGCGGCGGATTCAGCGGTTTCTGGCTGGCGCGAAACGCCGCCAACGAGCGGAATTTCGGCTTGGCCGGCTTGATCGGCAGAATGCGCGCCACCGGTTCGCCGCGCCGCGTGACGATGACCTCGTCATTGTCGGCGAACATCTGTTCCAAGTGGGATAATCCTTCGCGCGCTTCGCGGATGGTGATGGATTTCACTGCAAATCCTTTATGTGTCACAGCTGGCGATATTGTGACACATTTCGGCTGGGGCGGCTGCCGGCAATCGCAGCGGGGTGACCGCGCGGCGGACGCAATGGATTGGAGTTGGCCGTCAGGAGTCAGTTTTTTCGGCTTTTGCGATCATTGGAGCCGCCGTTGCGACTAGACAATTGAATGCCTCTTGGCGATTTCTGGACCGCGCACTTTGTGCCCGAAGCGGAAGTAGCGTGCCCGGGAAGGCGGACGCTCAGGAAACGTGCTTAATCAGCCCCCGGCGGCGTATCGCCGGTCGGCTGCACTAGGGTAGATGGCTGTTCTGTCTTCATACGAGAGGCTAAAAATTCCTCATGTAGCTTTACTACGCGTTGGACGCGTTCGTGCAGATCGGTAAGTCTTTCCGCGACCACGTTTCCTGCCGGACCGATAATCTCGGAAAGAAATTCACCGAGGGTGATGATCGTCAAATGGGCTATCGTCGTTAGCAATTGTGGGCGAGGTTGGTGCCATTCGAAATCAGGTACAAAACCACCAGCCTCAGTCTCAAGGTGATACTCAAGTAAGTCTTGCCAGTTTCCGTGAACGGAATGAGACGGACCTCCGAAGGCACCCAGATAGACCTCATCAAGCCCCACATCTTGGGCCTTCTCAAATAGATTTTTTCCCGCCCAGTTCTTGGGCGGATCAATTCGATCAAGATCGACGCCGGACTCTATGGCGGATCTCTCGATTGAAGCCAACATCCGTTTCTCAATTGGCCATGCGTTACCGTCTCGGGTAGCGATGTTCGCGCGGACCCTGTCGCGGAGACGTTTCTCGTGCCTCATCGAATGCTCGATATATGACTGAACGATCTCGGGTCGGTCGTTCTTGATGAGGAACATCGTGTTCACGATGCACTCAAAAGCAAGCCGCCCAAAAATGAAGGAAGTCTCGCGCCTACGCTGACATGTTTGGTCCAGTAGAGCCGAAATGAGCTTGTATAACCGGACTAGGTGCCCTACCAGTATCGCTTCATGTCTGTTCCACGCTTTCCCCGATGGCGGGACGATATTCCCCACTATACATACATATGAACCAGCCTCGATCAAGAGTTCAACACTTAAGCCGACGTAGTCGTGCTCGCTATTGAAGGAGCGAACGACCACCGGGTCGACTTCGACCCTTTTTACCGCTGGTACCGTGCTAGAGATTGTCAAGGTTGTGGAAGGTGAATACCGACATCCAACGTTCAAGCTAACCGGCGCTGCGCGGTTTTATCGCGCAGCGTCCAGCGACCGAAGGGAGCGAGGTTGAGGCCGGGTTAGAGATCGCCGTCTTCATTAAGCGCGCGCAACTCAGTCCGAATTTCTTCAATTTTCAGCGTGACGTCGCCGTCATAGCTGATGCCCTTAACTATGCCTAGCGCGACAAACAAATAGTATGTGGCGCCTAAAAACCCGACGACACCGAGGACACCAAGTAGTGAATTGAACGCAAGCCCAAGGGTCAGCCATATGAATGCCTTGACAACATGCCTAGACGCCCTTAGCCATATAACTGCCGCATAAAACGCACGCTCGGCATTGTCTTTGGACTTCAATGCCTTATACCTGATGAGTTGTTCTCTAAGCTGTCTGGCTCTCTCCCGCTTGGACTGCGCGTGAACAGTGTCTAAGAAATAGGTTGTGATCTTTTGTCCGGTGAAAAGTACAAGTGCAAATAGAGCGGAACCTAGTGCTCCCTGCACTATTACCGGCCAATCCTGTACGGATGCAATTAGCTGTTCCATAGTGATCTCTAACAGTTACTCAGACGCAGAAACGTCCGGGTTATTGCCAATAATACGGACACGATCGAAATGCCTTTAAGGTATTGAATGCCGAGGAGATTATCCGATCCCGGTCTCCTTATCAATCATCAATCATACGGACCGGGCGCCAACGTCCGCTTTGCGGAGAATTCGTGAGAGGCAGCTTCTGGCCGGAAGCGTGAGTTCAGCAAATTTCCCCATTGCGGTCATTCTTCAATAAGGTACCCTTGCCGATGATCGTCAGCAATGGCCGATCAGCGACCGTTCCCGCCGTCCCGCCAGCGCCGACTCTTACACGCCCTGCTTCAGGCTGGCTTCGATGAACTGGTCGAGATCGCCGTCGAGCACCTTCTGCGTGTTGGAGATTTCGACGTTGGTGCGCAGATCCTTGATGCGGGAATTATCGAGCACATAGCTGCGAATCTGGTGGCCCCAGCCGACGTCGGTCTTGCCGGCTTCGAGCTTGTCGGCCTCGGCCTGGCGCTTGCGCAGTTCGAGCTCGTAGAGGCGTGATTTCAGCATCGTCATCGCCTCGGCCCGGTTGCGGTGCTGCGAGCGGTCGTTTTGGCACTGCACCACGATACCGGTGGGAATGTGGGTGATGCGGATCGCCGAGTCGGTCTTGTTGATGTGCTGTCCGCCGGCGCCCGAGGCGCGAAAGGTGTCGGTGCGCAGATCGGCGGGGTTGATCTCGATCTCGATCGAGTCGTCGATTTCGGGATAGACATACAAGCTGGCAAAGCTGGTGTGGCGACCGCCCGAGGAATCGAAGGGCGACTTGCGTACCAGTCGATGCACGCCGGTTTCGGTGCGCAGAAAACCGTAGGCATAGTCGCCTTCGACCTTGATCGACGCGCTGCGAATGCCGGCCACGTCGCCGTCGGTCTGTTCCAGCAGTTCGGCCTTGAAGCCCTTGCGCTCGCAGTACTTGAAATACTGGCGCAGCAGCATCGAGGCCCAGTCGCAGGCTTCGGTGCCGCCGGCGCCGGCCTGGATGTCGATGAAGCAGTTGTTGGGATCGGCCGGATTGTTGAACATGCGGCGGAATTCGAGGTCGGCCACCAGCTTTTCGGCTGCGTTCAGATCGCTTTCGACCGCCTCAAGTGTCTCTTCGTCATCTTCTTCCCTGGCGAGTTCGAATAACTCGCGGGCGTCGGAAAGTCGCGAACTGACATCCGCGAGGGTACCCACCACGGCCTCCAGGGCTTTTTTTTCGCGTCCCAGACCTTGGGCGCGCTCGGCGTCATCCCAGAGTTTCGGGTCTTCCAGAACCTGATTCAGTTCAGCGAGTTTTTCCGCTTTCCCATCGTAGTCAAAGATACCTCCGCAGTTGCTCGCCACGACCGGAAAGATCGGCGATACGGTTGGCGACGGCGTTGATGCGTTCGGCTTCCATGACTATTCCTGAGCGGGACGAGAGCCGCAAATTATACGCGCTGCGCGCGGCAACTCCGGCGCCGTTGGCCGCGCGAAATGCCATTGCGGACGCGATGTGATAGCCTCGCTTTTTTCGTCTTCCATACCATTGCGATGTCCGAAATGATGTTCTACGAGAGGGTCGTGGCGCTCAACGACCTGACTCATGCCCAACTGAAAGTGCGCCCCGCCAGCAGTTTCGCCTATGCCGCCAGGACTAATTCGGTGCCGCTCATTGCCAGCGAGTTCTTCGAGTGCGCGCGCGAGTATCCGATTGTCTTCAGTCGCGGCGAGGCCGGCCCCATGCCGGCGGTCCTGCTCGGTCTGCGCGAGGCTGAAAATCTCTACGTCGACAACGACGGCAAATGGGATGCCCGCTATGTGCCGGCTTTCGTGCGGCGCTATCCGTTCGTGCCCGGCAAGGGTCCGCAGGGTGAGTTGCTGGTGTGCATCGACGAGGCGTCGAAGTGCTTTGATACCGAACAGGGCGAGGCGCTGTTTGCGGACGGCAAGCCGGCCGCGACGCTGGAACACGCCATGAAGTTCCTCGTGGAGTTCCATCAGGGGGCTGCGGCGGCCGAAAAACTCGGGCGCCGGTTGCAGGAACTGGGCCTCTTTCGGCAGGCCGATTCCGTGGCGCAACTGAACGATGGCAGTCAGTTTCGTCTCAACGGCTTGAATGTGGTGGACGAGGCCAAATTGCGCAACCTGGATCGTGACGTGGTTCAGGAGTTGTTTGCCAACGGTACGTTGGCCGTGGTTTATGCCCATCTTATGTCGCTGGGAAACATGGGAGCGCTGGTGGATCGCCTGAGTCGGCGTCGCGGGGGCGGCCAGACGACCGGCAAGCTCTGATTCGTCGCGCATTGGCCACCCCGGCGCGCCGAATCGCCCGTCCGGCGCGGGGCTTCTACCGGGCTGGAAATTTCCGCTATGATTGGAATTTCCCGCACCTGTATTTCCATGGCTAAATACGTTTTCGTTACGGGCGGTGTCGTGTCCAGTCTGGGCAAGGGGATAGCCGCCGCCAGCTTGGGAGCGATTCTCGAATCGCGTGGCATCAAGGTTACCCACCTCAAGCTCGACCCCTACATCAACGTTGACCCCGGCACCATGTCGCCGTTTCAGCATGGCGAGGTGTTCGTCACCGAGGATGGCGCCGAAACCGACCTTGATCTCGGTCACTACGAGCGCTTCACCAGCGCCAAGATGGGCAAGCGCAACAACTTCACCACTGGCCAGATCTACGAATCGGTCATCAAGAAGGAGCGGCGCGGCGAATATCTGGGCAAGACCGTTCAGGTCATTCCGCATATCACCGACGAGATCAAGATTTTCATCAAGCGCGGCGCGGAAGGCGCCGACGTGGCGATCATCGAGGTGGGCGGCACTGTGGGCGATATCGAGTCGCTGCCGTTTCTCGAAGCCATCCGCCAGATGGGCATCCAGGAAGGCCGCAACAATGCCTGTTACATCCACCTGACCCTGGTGCCCTGGATTCCCACCGCCGGCGAACTCAAGACCAAGCCGACCCAGCATTCGGTCAAGGAACTGCGCGAGATCGGCATTCAGCCCGATATCCTGCTATGCCGCGCCGACCGGGAGATTCCGGCCGAGGAAAAGCGCAAGATCGCCTTGTTCACCAATGTCCAGAGCGAGGCGGTGATTTCCGCGCTCGATGCCGACAGCATTTACAAGATACCGTCCATGCTGCACGACCAGATGCTGGACGAGATCGTTTGCCACAAGCTGGGCATTCTCGCCCATGCCGCCGACCTGTCGGTGTGGAAGAAGCTGGTGGATGCGCTGGAGCATCCGCAGTACGAGGTCAACGTCGCATTTGTCGGCAAGTATGTCGACCTCACCGAATCCTACAAGTCGCTTACCGAGTCGCTGGTGCATGCCGGCATTCACTGCCGCAGCAAGGTGAACATCCAGTACATCGATTCCGAGGACATCGAAAAGAATGGTCCCGGCGTGCTGGCCGCGATGGATGCGATTCTGGTTCCCGGCGGCTTCGGTCGGCGCGGCACCGAGGGCAAGATTGCGGCGATTCGCTTTGCGCGGGAAAACAAGGTGCCCTATCTCGGCATTTGTCTCGGCATGCAGCTCGCCGTGATCGAGTATGCGCGCGATGTGACGGGGCTGGCCGGCGCGCACAGCACCGAGTTCGACGCCGAAACGCCGCATCCGGTGATCGCGCTGATTACCGAATGGCTGGATCGCGAAGGCCGCATCGAGACGCGCGATGCGAATTCCGATCTCGGTGGCACCATGCGTTTGGGCGGGCAGAAATGCCGGCTGGCGGAGGGTTCGCTGGCGCGCAGGGTGTATGGCAGCGAGGTGATCACCGAACGCCATCGTCATCGCTACGAAGTAAATAACGCCTATTTGCCGCGCCTTGAACAGGCCGGACTGCGCGTGTCCGGCACGTCGGCCGAGGGCAAGGCATTGTGCGAAATGGTCGAGCTTGCGGAAAGCGAGCATCCGTGGTTCGTCGGTTGCCAGTTTCACCCGGAATTCACCTCGAATCCACGCAACGGTCACCCGTTGTTCATTGCCTATGTGAAGGCGGCGCTGGAGAAGCGGAAGTCAAAGCAATGAAGCTGTGCGGCTCAAATTGGAAAGCCGCCCAATGAAGCTGTGCGGCTTTGAGGTCGGCCTCGATCGACCGCTGTTCCTGATTGCCGGTCCCTGCGTCATCGAGTCGCGGCAGATGGCCTTGGACACGGCGGGCGCGTTGAAGGAAATTTGCGCGTCGCTGGGCATTCCCTTCATCTACAAGTCGTCCTACGACAAGGCCAATCGCAGTTCCGGCAAGTCGTTTCGCGGTTTGGGCATGGAGCAGGGGCTGGACATTCTTGCCGATGTCAAAAAGCAGATCGGCGTGCCGGTGCTGACCGATGTGCATGCGGAACATGAAGTGACGGTCGTCGCTTCCGTCGTCGACGTGTTGCAGACGCCGGCGTTTCTGTGTCGCCAGACCGACTTCATCCAGGCCTGTGCCGCGTCGGGCAAGCCGGTGAATATCAAGAAGGGCCAGTTCATGGCGCCCGGCGACATGAAGCAGGTGGTGCTGAAGGCCAGGGAAGCCAACAGCAATGCTGATAGCATCATGGTCTGCGAGCGCGGCGCTTCGTTTGGCTACAACAATCTGGTGTCCGACATGCGCAGTCTTGCGATCATGCGCGAGTCCGGCTGCCCCGTGGTGTTCGATGCCACGCATTCGGTGCAATTGCCGGGCGGGCAGGGCGACAGGAGCGGTGGCCAGCGCGAGTTTGTGCCGCTGCTGGCGCGGGCAGCGGTGGCGGTTGGTGTCGCCGGCCTGTTCATGGAGACACACCCCGATCCCGACAAGGCGCTGTCGGACGGTCCCAACGCCTGGCCACTGGCCGCAATGAGCGGCTTGCTCGAACAACTGATGGAACTGGACGCGCTGGTCAAGCGGCGCGGCATGACGGCATGAGCACGTGTCGAAATTTTGTTTTTGAATTGACTGCAAGGAGATAGCCATGAGTGCAATCGTTGATGTCGTCGCCCGCGAGATTCTTGATTCGCGCGGCAATCCCACTGTCGAAGCCGACGTTCTGCTTGAGTCAGGCGTCATGGGCCGTGCTGCCGTGCCGTCCGGCGCCAGCACCGGTTCGCGCGAGGCCATCGAACTGCGCGACGGCGACGCCGGTCGCTATCTGGGCAAGGGCGTGGTGCAGGCTGTTGAAAACGTCAACACCGAGATTTCCGAAGCCATCATCGGGCTCGATGCCGAGGAACAGGCCTTCATCGACATGGCCCTGATCGATCTCGACGGCACCGAGAACAAGTCGCGTCTCGGCGCCAACGCCATTCTCGCCGTGTCGATGGCGGTGGCCAAGGCGGCCGCCGAGGAGGCCGGGCTACCGCTGTATCGTTATTTTGGCGGTTCCGGGCCGATGCAGATGCCGGTGCCGATGATGAACGTCATCAACGGCGGGGCGCACGCCAACAACAATCTCGACATCCAGGAATTCATGATCCTGCCGGTGGGCGCCGGAAGCTTCCGCGAGGCCTTGCGCTGTGGCGCTGAAGTATTTCAGCACCTCAAGAAGTTGGTCGACAAGAAGGGCTACCCGACCACGGTCGGCGACGAAGGCGGCTTTGCGCCCAACGTCGCGGGCAATGACGAAGCCATAGAGCTGATTCTCGCGGCCATCGAAGCCGCCGGTTACATGCCGGGCCAGGATGTGGTGCTGGGACTGGATTGCGCAGCGTCCGAGTTTTTCCGCGATGGCCGCTATGTGCTGGCCTCGGAGAAACTGGAGCTGACTTCGGAAGCCTTCACCGACTACTTGGCGACGCTGGCGGATCGCTACCCGATCATCAGCATCGAGGACGGCATGGCCGAGGGCGACTGGCCGGGCTGGAAACTGCTGACGGATCGGCTGGGCAAGCGGGTGCAGATCGTCGGTGACGATATTTTTGTCACCAATCCGAAGATATTCAAGCAGGGTATCCAGCAGGGCATCGCCAATTCGATCCTGGTCAAGATCAACCAGATTGGCACCCTGACCGAGACCTTTGCCGCCGTCGAAATGGCCAAGCGCGCCGGTTACACTGCGGTGATCTCGCATCGTTCGGGTGAAACCGAGGACTCGACCATTGCAGACATCGCGGTCGGCCTGAACGCGGGACAGATCAAGACCGGCTCGTTGTCGCGTTCGGACCGCATCGCCAAGTACAACCAGTTGCTGCGCATCGAGGAAGATCTCGGCGATATCGTGACCTACCCCGGTCTCGACGCTTTCTACAACATCAGGAAGTAGGCCGGGCCGCGCGATGAACTGGCCGACGCTGGTGCTGGTCGTCCTCATCGCCCTGTTGCAATATCCATTGTGGCTGGGCAAGGGCGGCTGGCTCCGCGTCTGGGATTATGACCGGCAGTTGCAGGCGCAGCGCGAGGTCAATCAGAAGCTGGAGCAGCGCAACGCCGGGCTGGACGCCGAAGTGCGCGACCTCAAGTCGGGCTATGAAGCCATCGAAGAGCGCGCGCGCTTCGATCTGGGCATGATCAAGGAAGGCGAGATTTTTGTTCAGGTGCCGCAGAAGACCCAGCTTGCGCCCTCCTCGGAGCCGCCCGAGGCGGTCATCAAGCCGGCGCCGCCGGTCAAGCCTGCCGCGCCGCGCTGAATCAGTCCTGCGGCTTGAGTTCGGTGCGGTAGCTCTGGGCCTTCGCCACATAACCGCGCGCCGAGTTTTGCAGGCGCGCAACTTCCTCGTCGGTCAATTCGCGCACGACCTTGCCCGGCGAACCCATCACCAGCGAACGATCGGGGATGACCTTGCCTTCGGGGATCAGCGAGTTGGCGCCAATGAGGCAATGACGACCGATGACGGCCTTGTTGAGGATTACCGACTTGATGCCGATCAGCGAGTCGTCGCCGACGGTGCAGCCGTGCAGCACCACCAGATGGCCGACCGTGACATTGGCACCGACCGTGAGCGGTACGCCTTTATCTACGTGGAGCACGGAGCCGTCCTGAATGTTGCTGTTGGCACCGATGCTGATGGTGTCGTTGTCGCCGCGCAGCACGGTATTCCACCAGATGCTGACGTTGTCGGCGAGCCGCACGTCGCCAATGACGGTGGCGTTGGGTGCGATCCAGACCTCGCGCCCGAGGCTGGGCTGGCGGTCACCGAGGTTGTAGATGGCCATGAAAACTCCTCCGCGTCCTGAAGCTTAGCGTTCCCGCTTCTTCCATTCCGGCTTCGCGCCGGCGGGCTTTTTCCAGTCCGGCTTCTTGCCTGCCGGCGGTGCGCGGCGCGGCGGGCGCGTATCGACGAATTCGCCCGGTTCCATGACGCGCGTCTTGAGCGCGAACTGGCGCACGCGGATGCGGCGCAATACATCCATCAGGTCGGTCGGCAGATCGGCGGGCAGTTCCACCGAACTGTAGTCGTCGAACAGGTTGATCTGGCCGATGTCCTTGCCGGCGATGCCGGCTTCGTTGGCGATGGCGCCGACGATTTCTTTGGGCAGCACGCCCTGGTTGCGACCGATTTCGATGCGATAGCGCCCCAGTGCGCCAGCGGCGAACGTACGCTGTTTGACCGGCGTGTCGCTGCGACCTTCCTTCGCCGGGCGCTCGCGGCGCGGCTCGGTGGCGGGGAAGTCTTCGGTCGACTTGGCGCTGGTTTTGGCGGGTTTGCGTTCCTTGCGTTCGAAAGTCGGCGCTGGTGCTACGGCGGTCGAAGCGGACGCAACCTCGCGCGGCGCGTGGTCGCTGGCGCCGGGCATCTGCAAGGGACGCTCGCGCGTCGCCAGCCAGGCCAGCGCGGCGGCGATCTCGCGGGCGGCGATGTCCTGCTCGCCTTCCATGCGGCGCACCACATCGAAGAAGAAATCCAGTTTCTCGGTCTTGATGATGTCGACGATCTGCTGGGTGAACTGGGCGACGCGGCGATTGGCCACCTCGCCCGGCGTCGGCATGGTCAGTGCGGTGATCTTCTGCTTGGTGGCACGCTCGATGAGCTTGAGCATATACATCTCGCGCGGCGCCAGGAACAGGATGGCGCGACCGGTGCGACCGGCGCGACCGGTACGACCGATGCGATGCACATAGGCCTCGGTGTCGTAGGGCACGTCGTAGTTGATGACGTGGCTAACGCGCGCCACGTCGAGGCCGCGCGCGGCGACATCGGTGGCGACCACGATGTCGATGGTGCCGGCCTTGAGGCGTTCGATGACCTGCTCGCGCAGGCCCTGGGTCAGGTCGCCGTTGAGCGCGGCGACGGAATAGCCGCGCGCTTCGAGCTTGTCGGCGAGCTCGACGGTGGCGGTCTTGGTGCGCACGAAAATCAAAGCCGCGTCGAAATCATCCTCGACTTCCAGGATGCGCGTCAGCGCTTCGAGTTTCTGCCCACTGTGCGTCTGGCAATAGGATTGGCTGGTGGCGACCACGGTGGACGTGGCGGAACGAATCTTTATCTCGCGCGGTTCGCGCAGGTGCTGATGCGCCACGCGGCGAATGACATCCGGCATGGTTGCGGAGAACAGCGCGGTCTGGCGCTCCGCCGGGGTGTGCTCGAGGATCCATTTGACATCGTCGATGAAGCCCATGCGCAACATTTCGTCGGCCTCGTCGAGCACCAGCATCGACAGGTTGTTGAGCACCAGGCTCTTGCGTTCCAGGTGGTCCATGACGCGGCCCGGCGTGCCGACGATGACGTGCGTTCCGCGCGAAAGGGCGCGCAACTGCACCACCATGCTCTGTCCGCCGTAGATCGGCAGCACGTGGAAGCCGGGCAGATGCTTGGCGTACTTTTGCAGCGCCTCGGCCACCTGGATCGCCAGTTCGCGCGTCGGCGTCAGGATCAGCGCCTGCGGCACGGCACGCTTGAGGTCGATCTTCTGCAACAGCGGCAGGGCGAAGGCAGCGGTCTTGCCGGTGCCGGTCTGGGCCTCGCCGAGCATGTCGTGACCTGCGAGCAGGACCGGAATGCAGGCCGCCTGGATCGGGGAAGGGGTTTCGTAGCCGACATCGGCGAGCGCCTGAAGCAAAGGCTGGGCAAGCCCGAGGGTGTCAAACCCGGCGGCAATAGTGTCTGGGGAGGTGGTCATGGCGTGCCTGCGCGGGGCAGGGAATTTCGAGGGAAAGGCGGGTCGGAAATGCAGGATCGACCAAAGAACCGCGCATTATCCCAGAATCGGCCCCAAAAAGCCCGGCTTTATTCGCTCGTGGCGTGGTGTTCGATGACGCGGTCGATGAATTTGCGCAGGAAGCCTTCGCTCTGGGCGCTGTGAAAGCGGTCGATTTCGACGCCCCGGCTGTAGGCGATTACCGTGGGGAAGCCGCGTACCTGGTGCCGTCCGGCGATGCGCATGTTTTCGTCGGCATCGACATTGGCCAGCAGGAAACCGCCGTTGTAGCTGCGCACGAGACGATCCAGCAGCGGCGTCAGCACGCGGCAGGGCGCGCACCAGTCGGCGCTGATGTCGACCAGCACCGGAGTTTCCTGCGAGCGAATGACCACGGCCTCGTCGAAATCTTCTTCAGTGACATCGAAGATCGTTGTCGTGCTGCCTGCCATCGTATTCATGCCAACGTGTTTCAAATGCATCATGCCTGTCCCTTGTATCTCAAACGTGTCTCAAACGCGCAGCAGCGCAATCTTCAACGGTGGCTGGCCGTCTGAACTCGGAAAATCGGCTTCCGGCATGATCCATTCCATCTCACGAATCGGCCGGCCGGCCTTGGCGGCACTGCGCTGCAACTGATCCAGCCATGCATCGCGCCGCACATCGGCGACGTTGTTGGTGCATATCAGCGTGCCGCCTTCGCTGGTACACAACAGCGCCGGCTTGAACACGGAAGCGTAGTCATTGACCAGATCGACCACGCCGAAAGGGCTCTTGGCGTAGCGCGGCGGATCGAGGAACACCAGGTCGAAGGTCTGCGCGTCGAGCTTGGGGAAGGGCGGCATGACCTTGCCGCGCACTCGCTCTGGCTGGCCGATGCCGGCGTACTGGCGCATCGCGGCGAAGGCGTCGCACTTGACGAAGCGCGGGCGCACCGGCAGCTCGTTCAAGCGCGCATTCTCCTTGCCGATCATGATGCTGGAATCGGCGAAATCGACATTGACGACGAAGCGCGCGCCGGCCTTCGCCGCCGCGACGCCGACGCCGCAGGTGTAGGCGAACAGATTCAGCAGCGATTTACCCGGCGCTTCCTGCATCACCCGTCGCCGCGCCGCGCGCAGATCGAGAAACAGCCACGGGTCCTGGCCGGCGTGGCGCCCGGCGATGCGGTAGGTGACGCCCATTTCATGCACTTCGCGCGCCGCCATGGCGGCGGCGAGCTGATCGCCCGTCAGCGGATTGCCGATGCGCGAATTGGCGTGGCTGCGGTCGTTGTAGACCAATGTCAATCCGGGCAGCCTGGCGGCGTAGAAAGCCTCCAGCGCAGCCAGCGTTTCCGGCGTCAGCGGGCTGTGAAAGCACTGCACCAGCAGCAGGTCGCCATAACGGTCGATGGTCAGGCCGGGATGGCCTTCGACGCTGCCGTGGAACAGGCGGTAGGCGTCGGTCTGCTCGTCATGCAGGCGCGCCATGAGTTCAGCACGCGCATCGAGTGCGGCGGCAAGCAGGGGCAAAAGGGGCAGGGGGGCATCAGGCATGGCGGTTTCTCGGCTAAGGCGGGGCGATTGCCGCAAGGCGGCGATCACGGAAAGGGCGACATCTTACCCGCAAGCGCGTCTGCCATCGCCGTGTCGTCAGCGCCGACTATTGAAGGTCTTGATTCTTTTCCGGCCATCTTCCATAATTCGCCCCTGCCCGACCGGGACTTTTCCGGGCGGCGCGCAGTTTCGGTGGTGGCCGTAGCTCAGTTGGTAGAGTCCTGGATTGTGATTCCAGTTGTCGTGGGTTCGAGCCCCATCGGTCACCCCACCCATTCAAGGGCTACAGGTTTTTTCCTGTAGCCCTTTTCACTGGATCGGCGCCGGATCCTGCCGGTAGAACAGTTTGAGTTGCTCATAGACCTCCGGGTACTCGCCTTTGAGCAACTCCGGTGTTTCAAAAAAAGCTTCGCTGGTGACGGCGAAAAACTCGGTCGGCAACTCGGCGCCATAGGGGTCGAGCGGAGTGTTTTCGCCGCCATCGACGCGCCGCTGAAAGTCATTGAAAGCCGTACTCATGACCTCGATCCAGCGCCGCCGCGACATGCCCTCATGCACCGGTGGCAGACCATCGGCTTCGCCGCTTTTCATGTCCAGCTTGTGGGCGAATTCGTGGATGACCACATTGATGCCGTCGGCGTCCTCGGGGTGATCGAACCAGGAGATCAGCACCGGGCCGCCGTACCAGGCTTCGCCCATGACCTCGTCGTCGTATTCGTGCACCACGCCGTCTTCGTCGAGCATCCGCCGCGGAATGACGAAATCACCCGGATAGACTACGATACCGACCCAGCCGGCATACCAGTCCAGCCCCAGATGCAGGATCGGCAGGCAGGCCTGAAGCGCGATGGCCAACTGGATGCTCGGCGTAAGTTGCAGCCCCTGCGCGCCGGTCCATTGCTTTTCGGCAATGAATTCGCGGGCAAGCTGGCGCAGGCGGGCGCGCTCGTCCGGCGTGAGGTGGCCGAGAAAAGGCAGGGCGCGTTCGATTTCATCCCATAGCGCGACGGGGATGACGAGGCGATCACCCTGGCGTTGGCGCCACCATGCGGCAAGCTTGCGGAACATCCTGAAATCCCCGGTTCGGTGAATGCAATGGCGTGAAGGATAGTCGCGTTGGCGGTTGTCCACCGTCCCGCTGGTCCCATTGCGCCATTATCCGTCCGGTAGAATGCGGGTTCGATTCCCTTTCAATGGAAGTGAGGTTCGCCATGGAAAACAAATGCGCTGAAATGGTTTACGCATCATCACTGGTAGCCGAAATGAGCGATGAGCAGAAGGCTGTTCTCGCGGGTCTCGTCACCTGCCGAAGTCTCAGTGACGCGGAAGTATTGATCCGCGAAGGTGAAGTCAGCAATGAACTCCATGTTGTCGTAAGCGGTGGCCTGGCTGTCACGCGGGATACGGCGGACGGCGAATGGGTCGTGTTGCATGTGCTGCGCTCCCGCGATCTGGCAGGCGAACTCGGCTTCCTCGACAATCAGCAACACAGCGCCACCTTGCGCGCGATGGGACCGACGCAAGTGTTCAGCCTTCGCCGCGACCGCCTCGAAGAGTTGATCAACACCCAGCCGATGATCGTTTATCTGACCATGCGCGCAATCATCCGCGAGGTGCACGGCATCCTGCGGCGGATGAACGTCCAGTATGTCGAGCTGACCAATTACATCTCCAAGCAGCACGGCCGCTACTGACACGTGTTTTCGCGTCTTCAGGAAATCAAAGGGACCAAGCCCGAATAGGCCCATGGTCTCCGTGGTGCATTCCCTTCAGCGGGCGAGTGGCGAAGCCGACGCGCTGTCGCAGTTGTGTCTCGGTCTTTCTGCGCCGGCAGCGGCCCGCGCCGCCGAGGCGCTGGCGCTGGCGCGCGAGGCCTACGGCGACAAGCTGCTCGGCACCGGCGAATCCATCCTGCAACACGCCCTTGGCATGGCGGTGATCGTGGCCTCGCTCGATCTCGATGCCGATGCGCGCATCGCCGCCTTGCTGTTCGCCGCCAGCGACCATGTCAAGGACTGCAATGAGCGGCTGAAAGTCGGCTTTGGCGACACGGCGGCAGGACTGGTGGCGGGGTTGTACCGGCTCGGCAAGCTGCGACCGCTGACGCGCGCTGCGGCTGGCGGCGGCGGGACCGGCGAAGGCGTGGCCGAGGTGAAGGCGCAGGCCGAAATCCTGCGCAAGATGCTGCTGGCCATGGTCGATGACATCCGCGTGGTGCTGCTGCGGCTCGCCAGCCGGGTGCAGACCCTGCGTTTCCTCAACAACGCGCCCGGCGTCCAGCGCGAGGAAATGGCCAGGGAGAGCCTGCTGATCTACGCGCCGCTGGCCAATCGCCTGGGAATCTGGCATGTCAAGTGGGAACTCGAAGACCTGGCTTTCCGCTACCTGGAGCCGGAAACCTACAAGCGCATCGCCACCATGCTCGACGAAAAGCGCTCGGAGCGCGCGAGTTTCATCGATGGCGCGGTGGCGCGCCTGAAAGCGGAGATGGCCGCCGTCGGCGTGCGCGCCGAAGTCTATGGCCGACCGAAACACATCTTCAGCATCTGGAACAAGATGCGCGGCAAGGACATCGAATTTTCGGAAGTTTATGACGTGCGCGCGGTGCGCATCATCGTCGATGAAGTCAAGGACTGCTATACGGCGCTGGGCATCGTCCATCATCTGTGGCAGCCGATTCACGGCGAATTCGACGACTACATTTCGCATCCCAAGGGCAATTTCTACCGTTCCCTGCACACCGCCGTCGAGGCCGAGGACGGTCGTGCGCTGGAGGTGCAGATTCGCACCCGCGAGATGCACGATCATGCCGAGCTGGGCGTCGCCGCCCACTGGCGCTACAAGGAATCCGGCAGCTCGGTCAAGGCCGGCGGCGCCTACGAGGACAAGATTTCCTGGCTGCGGCAGTTATTGTCGTGGCGCGACGAAATCGCCGATTCGGCCGAATGGGTGCAGCAGTTCAAGCGCGCCGCGCTGGACGACACGATCTACGTGCTGACGCCGCAGGACAAAGTCATCGACCTGCCGCGCGGCGCCACAGCGCTGGATTTCGCCTACCGGCTGCATACCGATCTCGGCCACCGCTGTCGCGGAGCCAAGATAGACGGCCACATGGCCTCGCTCAACACGCCGCTGAAAAACGGCCAGCGCGTCGAGATCGTCGCGCTCAAGAGCGGCGGCCCGTCGCGCGACTGGCTGAATCCGGCGCAGGGCTACCTCGCCACGCATCGCGCGCGCTCGAAGGTCAAGCAGTGGTTTGCGGCGCAGGACGAGGCCGAACTGCTGACGCAGGGACGCAGCCTGGTCACCCGCGAGTTGCAGCGCGAAGGACAGAGCCAGGCCAATGTCGATGAACTGGCGGTCAAGCTCGGGCTGAAAAGCGCCGAGGCGCTGTATCTGGCCGCCGCGCGCGGCGAAGTCGGCATGCGCGCCATCGACGTGGCCTTGCGCGGCGGCGCCGAACCGTTGCCGCCCGAGCCTGAAATCCATACCCGCAAGAGCCAGAGCCGAGCCGGCGACAGCCGGATTCTGGTGGTCGGCGTGGACAAGTTGCTGACGCAGGTGGGAACGTGCTGCAAGCCGATGCCGCCGGATGCCATCACCGGCTTCGTCACGCGCGGCAAGGGCATCTCGATCCACCGCGTGGACTGCGTCAACTTCCGCAACATGGCGGCGCGCAATCCGGAGCGCGTGATCAGCGCCGAATGGGGCGCCCAGTCGGATGCCGTCTATCCGGTCGACCTGGTGGTCGACGCGACGGATCGGCAAGGCCTGCTGCGCGACATCTCCGACATCCTGTCGCGCGAGAAAATCAATGTCACGGCGGTCAGGACGCAGTCCAGGGGCGGCGCGGCATACATGAGTTTCACGGTAGAGCTGTCTGGCACGACAGCCCTGCAAAAGGCCTTGACGCTGTTGCGCGAGGTGCCGGGAGTGATCAGCGCGCGGCGGCGTTAGCGTCTGGGAGAAGCCGACTTCCGCATTCCCCCTTGATATGTGAAAGTCATGGGTGGTTTGATCAGCGCGGACGATTGTCAGGGAAGTGGAATAGATGCTTTATCTATCGTCTTTCCTTCGTTTCAGATTGCGTTGATCCGTGGGGCCATCCATATTTTCCCTGAGAGAAGACCTGAGGGCTGCGAGAGTGCTGTCTATTACTTGTATAACCTCAAAACACTCCGCTTTTTTCTTCTCATCGATAGCCGCCTGGAGTTTCTCGATGTTTATTCTGATTCTGCTGATCTTTCCCCGCCAATAGTATTCGGCATCTGTTAAATCTGCTGACATAATTTTAAAATTTATTGAAATGTTGAACTCATCTGGAATTTTTGCCAAACGAGCCAGGAAATAAGACTTTTTCTTCGCAAAAGGGATAGGAAATCCAATGGCACCTCGGGCGAGTATGGCTGACGCCGGGTGCCGCAGTCAATCGCCGATTTCGCGTCAGTTCTCTACTTTCCCCTTATCGTTCATGTCAGACCACCCGCGCGGCAAGGCGGCCCAGATGCAGGCGGGGCAGGGCGGCATGCAGCCGCTCCAGGTGGGCCGAGGCGTGCAGGTGCAGCGTGCCGCTGCCGTGGGCCAGGCGACCGGCCAGGCGCTGGGTCTGGCGTGCCACGGCGTCGGCGACATCGACCAGTTGCGCGCGCGCGCCGACGATTTCCGTCAGCAGCGGGGCGAGAAAGCTGTAATGCGTGCAGCCCAGCACGATGCGGTCGACGCCCTTTTCCAGCAGCGGTTCGATGCGGGCGCGGGCATCGGTCGCCAGCGCCGGATCGTCGAGTTGCAGCATCTCGACATGCGTGGCCCAGCCGGGGCAAGGCTCGACGAAGACCTCGACATGGCCGGCGTGGTCGCGGATCAGGTGTTGCAGGCGCGGGCTGCGGGCGGTGGCTTCGGTCGTCAGCACCGCGATGCGGCCGGTCCTGGTGTCCTGTGCCGCCGGCTTGATGCCGGGTTCGACGCCGACCACCGGGATGCCGGGATGCGCGGCGCGCAGGGCCTGCACCGCAGTGGCGGTGGCGGTGTTGCAGGCCACCACCAGCAGGCCGCAGCCGGCATCCGCCAGATGTTGGCCGATGGCCAGCACGCGGCCCTGAATCTGTTCTTCGCTCTTGTTGCCGTAGGGTACGTGGGCGGTGTCGGCGAAGTAGCTGAAGTCGGCTTGCGGCAGCGCATCGACCAGCGCCGCCAATACCGAGAGGCCGCCGAGGCCGGAATCAAAGACGCCGATCATGACGCAGGAGTCGGCGCTGGCGATACGGCGATCAGTATCTCGTCTGGGCGGAAATCAGGCGACCTTGACCGGAATCCCGCCGATTTTTGCCTTCCATTCCGCTGGCCCGGTGATGTGCACCGAGGTGCCCAGCGAATCGACGGCGACGGTGACCGGCATGTCTTTCACGTCGAACTCGTAGATGGCTTCCATGCCGAGGTCGGCAAAACCGACGACCTTGGCCGACTGGATCGCCTTGGCGACGAGGTAGGCGGCGCCGCCGACGGCCATCAGGTAGGCCGACTTGTTGTCCTTGATCGCCTCGATGGCGGTCGGGCCGCGCTCGGACTTGCCGATCATGGAAATCAGGCCGGTCTGTTCCAGCATCATGCGGGTGAACTTGTCCATCCGCGTCGCGGTGGTGGGGCCGGCGGGGCCCATGACTTCGTCCCTGACCGGATCGACCGGGCCGACGTAGTAGATGACGCGGTTGGTGAAGTCCACCGGGAGCTTTTCGCCCTTCGCCAGCATGTCGGCGATGCGCTTGTGGGCGGCGTCGCGACCGGTGAGCATCTTGCCGTTGAGCAATAGCTTTTGCCCCGGCGTCCAGGCGGCGACTTGTGCCTTGCTCAGGCTGTTCAGGTCG
Source organism: Sulfuritalea sp. (assembly GCA_023229545.1). GTDB lineage: Bacteria > Pseudomonadota > Gammaproteobacteria > Burkholderiales > Rhodocyclaceae > Sulfuritalea. The sequence continues at coordinate 23,616 of JALNZB010000014.1, forward strand.
ACGCGGGTAGCCGTCGCGGCGTCGGCCTGCCAGGTGACCTTGGGCCAGTCTTCCAGGCTGGGCGGCTGCAATTTGGCCGGGCCGGAGCCGTCGAGTTCAAAGTGGATGTGGCGCGTCGCGGCGCAGTTGGGGATCAGCGCCACCGGCAGGTTGGCGGCGTGCGTCGGGTAGTCGAGCACCTTGACGTCAAGCACCGTGGTCAGGCCACCGAGACCCTGCGCGCCGATGCCGAGGGCATTGACCTTTTCGTAGAGTTCGAGCCGCAGTTCTTCGGCGCGCACGAGCTTTTCGCCGCGCGCCGCTTTTTCCTTGAGTTCATGGATGTCCACCGGCGCCATGATGGCTTCCTTGGCCAGCAGCATGGCCTTTTCCGGCGTACCGCCAATGCCGACTCCCAGGATGCCCGGTGGGCACCAGCCGGCGCCCATGGTCGGCACGGTTTTGAGTATCCATTCGACCAGGTCGTCGGAGGGGTTGAGCATGGCGAACTTGGCCTTCGCCTCAGAGCCGCCGCCCTTGGCGGCGCAGATGACCTCGACATGGTTGCCGGGAACGATTTCGTAATGCACCACGGCCGGGGTGTTGTCCTTGGTGTTCCTGCGGGTGCCGGCGGGGTCGGCCAGCACCGAGGCGCGCAGCGGATTGTCGGGGTTGGCGTAGGCGCGGCGGACGCCTTCATTGACCATTTCCTGCACCGAGAGCGTGGCGTCCCACTGCACCTGCATGCCGACCTTGAGGAACACCAGGGCGATGCCGGTGTCCTGACAAATGGGGCGATGGCCCTCGGCCGACATGCGGCTGTTGGTCAGAATCTGGGCAATGGCGTCCTTGGCGGCGGGCGACTCCTCGCGCTCGTAAGCCGCGCCGAGCGCCTTGATGTAATCGAGCGGATGGTAGTAGCTGATGAACTGGAAGGCGTCGGCGATGGACTGGACGAAATCGTCCTGGCGGATGGTGGTCATGGCAACTCCGATGGTGGTTTAGTGTTTTCCCTCGGCCAGGGTCTGCATCATGATCTTGTCCGTGTAGGCGATGGCGATGGCGGAAAACAGGAAGGCGACGTGGATGGCGATCTGCGCGACGATGACACGGTCTTCGACGTGCGGGGCGTTGATGAAGGTGCGCAGCAGGTGTATCGACGAAATGCTGATCAGGGCGACCGCCAGCTTGACCTTGAGCACGCCGGCATTGACGTGGGAGAGCCATTCCGGCTGGTCGGGGTGCCCCTCCAGGTCGAGCCGCGAGACGAAGGTTTCATAGCCGCCGATGATGACCATGATCAGCAGGTTGGCGATCATCACCACGTCGATCAGTCCCAGCACGATGAGCATGACCTCGTTTTCGCTGAGGCTGCCGGCCTTGGTCACCAGCAGCGCCAGTTCGTGCATGAACTGGTACACATAGACGGCCTGCGCGACGATCAGCCCGAGATATAGCGGGGCTTGCAGCCAGCGGCTTCCGAATATGAAAAACTCCAGTGGTTTGATGATTTTGTTCATGGCGGGCGGACTACAGTGGTGCGGGGCGGCAATATTACCCCACCCAGGAGCCAGGGGGGGATGCCCGGCAGCCGCGTAAGCCGCATGTAAGGCACTTTCGCTTTAATCCGGAAGCAAGCAAAAATAATAGAATTGCCGAAGAATGCAGTCATCACTGGCGGCGGTTTCGTGTCCCGGCAGGAAGCGGGTCCGCCTGCAGGCTGCCCGACCAACGCGGCTGAAGATCATAGTCATCCGGATTTCATCCGGTTACATGCGAGAGGAGTGGTGTCAATGTCCAGCATCGAATCAAATGTCACGGAAACCCGTGTATTTCCCCCGGCGGAGGCCGTGGTCAAGAAGGCCACCATTTCCGGGATGGCGGCCTACGAGGCGCTGTGCAAGGAAGCCGAACAGGATTACGCCGGCTACTGGGCGCGCCTGGCCAAGGAACACGTTATCTGGAAGCAGCCTTTCACCAAGTCGCTGGACGACTCCAAGGCGCCTTTTTACCAATGGTTTGCCGATGGCAAGCTGAATGTCTCCTACAACTGTCTCGATCGCAACATCGAGGCCGGGCTGGGCGACAAGGTTGCGATCATTTTTGAAGGCGACGGCGGTCAAGTTGCCAAAGTGACCTACAAGGAACTGCTGTCCCGCGTCGCCAAGTTCGCCAATGCGCTGCATGCGCAGGGCATCAAGAAGGGCGATCGCGTACTGATCTACATGCCGATGTCGGTCGAAGGCGTGGTCGCCATGCAGGCCTGCGCCCGCATCGGCGCCATCCATTCGGTGGTGTTCGGCGGCTTCTCCGCCAAGAGCGTGCAGGAGCGCATCCAGGACGCCGGCGCAGTTGCTGTCATCACCGCCGACGAGCAGTGTCGCGGCGGCAAGCACATTCCGCTGAAGCCGGCGGTCGACGACGGCATCAGTATGGGCGGCTGTGAGTCGATCAAGACGGTGATCGTCTATAAGCGCACAGGCGGCGCCTGCAACATGGTGGCCGGCCGCGACATGTGGTGGGACGACGCCATCGCCGGCCAGTCCGACGTTTGCGAGCCCGAGTGGGTGGATGCCGAGCATCCGCTGTTCCTGCTCTACACCTCCGGTTCCACCGGCAAGCCCAAGGGCGTGCAGCACAGTTCCGGCGGTTATCTGCTGCATGCGATGCTGACCATGAAGTGGACCTTCGACATCAAGCCGGACGATGTCTTCTGGTGCACCGCCGACATCGGCTGGGTTACCGGCCATACCTACATCACCTACGGCCCGCTGGCCTGCGGCGCCACCGAGATCGTCTTCGAAGGCGTGCCGACCTACCCCGATGCCGGGCGTTTCTGGAAGACCATCGAGAAGCACAAGGTCAGCATTTTCTACACCGCGCCGACGGCGATCCGCTCGCTGATCAAGGCCGGCGAGAACGCGCCGGCGACGCATCCGAGGAATTATGATCTGACCAGCCTGCGCATCCTCGGCACGGTGGGCGAGCCGATCAATCCGGAAGCCTGGATGTGGTACTACAACAATGTCGGCGGCGCGCGCTGCCCGATCGTCGATACCTTCTGGCAGACCGAGACCGGTGGCCACATGATCACCCCGCTGCCGGGCGTGACACCGCTGGTGCCGGGTTCCTGCACCCTGCCGTTCCCCGGCATCCAGGCCGCCATCGTGGACGAGACCGGCCACGAGGTCGAATGGGGCAAGGGCGGTTTCCTGGTGGTCAAGAAGCCCTGGCCGGCGATGATTCGCACCATCTGGGGCGATCCTGATCGCTACCAGAAGTCCTACTTCCCGGTGGATTTCGGCGGCAACCTGTACCTGGCCGGCGACGGCGCAATGCGCGATGCCAAGACCGGCTACTTCACCATCATGGGCCGCATCGACGACGTGCTGAATGTTTCCGGCCACCGCATGGGCACCATGGAAATCGAGTCGGCGCTGGTCTCCAACCCGCTGGTGGCGGAAGCCGCCGTGGTCGGTCGTCCCGATGACGTGACCGGCGAGGCCATCTGCGCCTTTGTGGTGCTCAAGCAGTCGCGTCCCAGCGCCGAAGAGGCGAAGAAGATCGCCGCCGAACTGCGCAACTGGGTCGGCAAGGAAATCGGTCCGATCGCCAAGCCGAAGGACATCCGCTTCGGCGAGAACCTGCCCAAGACGCGTTCCGGCAAGATCATGCGGCGCCTGTTGCGCAGCCTGGCCAAGGGCGAAGAGATCACCCAGGACGTGTCGACGCTGGAGAATCCGGGCATCCTCGATCAGTTGAAGCAGAACGCCTGATTCTTGCCATGAGCAAAGAAAAGCGCCCCTCGCGAGACGGGCGCTTTTTTTCTGGGCTATCCGGCGTCTTTGGTTATCTGAGAGTCCGCCGTAAATGAACACCGCGACGTCCAACTCTGCGGTGCAGGGGACGCTGGGGGCTTGTCTTGACATACATCACTTCTTCAATACACTGTACGTATGATTAGGTTCGAGTGGGATACCTCCAAGTCCACAGCCAACGCTAGAAAGCACGGGGTTTCCTTCGAGGAAGCCCAGTCTATTTTCTATGATGAGTTTGCCGTTCAGTTCTTCGATGCAGAACACTCGACTGATGAGGAGCGTTTCTTGTTGTTGGGCATGAGCACGGAGGCAAGACTGCTTCTGGTCTGTCACTGCGAACGGGATGCAGGAAACGTCATCCGCATTATTTCCGCCCGCAAGGCCACCAAGCGTGAAAGTACTTTTTACGGAAGTGAAATGCCATGAAAGCCGAATACGACCTTTCCAAGATGAAGTCGCGCAGGAATCCCTACGCATCGAAGCTCAAGAAGCCTGTAACGATGCGTCTCTCCGAAGACGTTGTTGTCTATTTCAAGGGTATGGCAGCTAATGCCGGTGTTCCTTACCAGAGTCTTATCAATCTTTACCTCCGCGACTGCGTTACGCAGCATCGGCAGGTACAGATTGCCTGGCCAGCCAAATCCTGACTTTCCGCTGCGAGGGAGTAAGGACCAAAGGGGACAGAGACATTTCAGCTATACGGCATCACATGGAATTTGCATGGCCACCCACCTGTCCTGCAAAAGTCGGCGCTGGCGGGACGGCGAGAGGGACGACATTCGCTGCGCATCGAATGATATGGAGTTCGTGAAAAGGAAATGTTATGAAAAATGAATTCACACTGACCCATATAGTCCACACACTGACCCCAATAGTCTTGCTGACTGAGTGAGAGAACGATGTTTTGCGTCGACGTTCCCGCAAGCCTTGATGACAAGAGTCTCTTGAACTTCTTTGGTGGCTGGCGTTGGCGAACCGACTTGGTGCCGCCAGTGCAGATTAACTTCGACACCTGCGACTTTGTGGCGCCGTACGCGGTTACTCTTTTTGCCGCCTACTCGCTTTGGTTGAGGGAGGTGAAGCGATGTCACCTCTCGTTCAAAGCGTCGCCTAACACTGTCGCGGGTAACTACTTAATCCAAAGTGGATTCCTTGAACTCATGGGTGAGACGTCCTTTCCGGCCTCTGTTGCAAGACCAGATAGAACCGTAAGGCTCAGCCGCATAACTCGCAGTTCGGAGATTCCGGGCTTTGCAAAGTCCGTAATGGACATTCTTCAGATTGATGACGAAGAGTTGGCCGGAGCTGTCAAGTACTCCTTGATCGAGTTACTTCGCAACGTTGTGCAGCACTCTGGGAGCGCAGGTGGCGGCGTTGCAATGGCTCAGTACTACCCGAAGACCGGTCTCGTTGAGGTCTGCGTCGCTGATATGGGCCTCGGGATTAAAGCTACGATCAATGAGGCCTATCCAGAAATTGACACACACCTCCAGGCGTTGAAACTGGCCACGCTTCCTCACGTATCCAGGACATTCAAGGCCGGTGGCTACACGTCAATGAGTGATAACGCCGGCCTTGGATTGTTCTTCATCAAGCAGATCACGTCATTGTCAAAAGGTAGCTTCTTCTTGGGATCGAGGGACGCTCTAGTGGATATCTGGGGTGACAAGGAAGGCCAACAGAAGAAACTGTACTGGCATGCCAAAGCCGGCGGTTGGCCAGGAACCTTTGCGTACCTTCAGTTGCGGAGGGACACCATCGGAGAGTTTGATTCACTTCTCACGGTCTGTCGGCGGTTAGCTGCCGAAGCGCAGAAGTATCCCTCTGAGCTCGCGCTCGATTTCATTGAAGGGATTCCGGAGTTGGGCGATTTGGACGAACTCGTCATCGTCAGCGTCAAGCTGTTTGAAGAGGATGTTGAGCAGGCCGCGAAGATACGGGACGAGGAACTTCTGCCAAGCATGAAGGCTGGAACGATGGTCGTTCTGGACTTTGACGGGGTACAGTTTGCGACTCAGTCGTTCGTACATGCACTGATGTACAAAGTCATTCGCGACGGTCAAAACATCGGTTCCACACTGTCAATCGCGAACTGCTCAAAGTCAACACGTGAGGCCGTGATGGCTGTGGCCGCATATGCGAAGATAGGCGAGAAAGAAACTTAACCATTCGGTCGTTAGTTGTCCGAATGCTGTGCGACGGCGCCGTGCAGCTACGGCGATTTTTAACTTGAACGTCCGCTTTCCTAACCCTGCTACTTCCGGAACGGGCGCACAGGAGTCATCGACAGCTTGATGCCCGAATCGCAATTTTCTTGAGGAGATGACACCATGATTCGCTCCCGACTCACCGCGCAGCGCCTGGCCTTCCTGTTCCTGCTCGGCTGTTTCTTTTTCAACTACCCGCTGCTTTCCGTGTTCAATCGCAGCGGCGACTTTTTCGGCATGCCGCCGCTGTATGCGTGGCTGATGGGATCGTGGCTGGCGCTGATTGTGCAAATGGCGTGGGTGGTCGAGAGCCGGAAAGACTGAGATGCTGCAAGGCTGGGTAATCGTCCTCGCGTCGTTTTCCTACCTCGGCATCCTGTTTGCCATTGCCTGGTATGCCGACCGGCGCGCGGATGCGGGGCGCTCGCTGATCGCCAATCCGGTGGTGTATGCGCTCTCGCTGGGCGTGTATTGCACGACGTGGACCTTCTACGGCAGCGTCGGTCGCGCGGCGGCCAGCGGCATCGGTTTTCTGCCGATCTATCTCGGTCCCACCCTGCTGTTTGCGCTGGCCGGTTTCGTTCTGTACAAGATGATCCGGGTCGCCAAAACCAATCGCATCACCTCGATTGCGGACTTCGTCGCCTCGCGCTATGGCAAGAGCCAGTTGCTCGGCGGACTGGTGACGATCATCGCCGTGGTCGGCGTGATTCCCTATATCGCCTTGCAGCTCAAGGCGGTCTCCAACAGTTTCGCGATTCTCGCCAGTTACCCGGATATCATCATGCCAGCGAAGGCCGGCGCGGTGCCGGTGTTCCAGGACAGCGCGCTGTATGTGGCGACGATTCTGGCGGCGTTCACCATCCTGTTCGGCACCCGCCATCTGGATGCCACCGAACGCCACGAAGGCATGGTGGCGGCGATCGCCGTGGAGTCGGTGGTCAAGCTGGTGGCTTTTCTGGCGGTCGGCGTGTTCGTTGTCTGGGGCATGCACGACGGCGTCGGCGACATTTTTGCGCAGGCGGCGACTGTGCCCGAGGTGGCGCGCCGTCTCGCCACCGCCGACTCTCCGGCCGCCTACGGTACCTGGGGCACCCTGATATTTCTTTCCCTGTTCGCTTCGCTGCTGCTGCCGCGCCAGTTCCAGATCGCGGTGGTGGAAAACGTCAATGAAAGCCATCTGCGGCGCGCGGTGTGGATGTTCCCGCTCTATCTGTTCCTCATCAACCTGTTCGTGCTGCCCGTGGCGCTGGCCGGGTTGCTGCACTTTCCGGGCGGCGGCGTCGATGCCGACACCTTCGTGCTGACCCTGCCGATGGCCCGCCAGCAGGAGGCGCTGGCGCTGTTCGTGTATATCGGCGGTTTGTCGGCGGCGACCGGCATGGTGATTGTCGAGACCATCGCCCTGTCGACCATGGTCTGCAACGATCTGGTGATGCCCCTGCTGCTGCGCCTGCCGATGCTCGGGCTGGCGGCGCGCGCCGATCTGTCGGGTCTGCTGCTGGAGATCCGGCGCTGGGCCATTGTCATTATTCTCGGTCTCGGCTATCTGTATTTTCGCGTCGCCGGCGAAGCCTACGCGCTGGTGTCGATCGGCCTGATTTCGTTTGCCGCAGTGGCGCAGTTCGCTCCGGTGGTGATCGGCGGCCTGTTCTGGAAGGGCGGCACGCGCGATGGCGCGCTGGCCGGCCTGACGGCGGGATTCGTGCTGTGGGCCTATACCCTGCTGCTGCCTTCGTTCGCCAAGTCGGGCTGGCTGCCGGATGGCTTCATTGCACATGGTTTGTTCGGTATCGAACTGCTGCGCCCGCAGCATCTGTTTGGCCTCACCGGACTCGACGAAATCACGCATTGCCTGGTGTGGAGCCTGCTGGTGAATCTGGGCGCCTACATCGGCGTTTCGCTGCAACGCGTGCCCAACATGCGCGAGGCGCGGCAGGCGACCTTGTTTGTCGGCGGCGCCGAGGCCGCCGGCATTCCCGGCTGGCGCGGCAGTGCCGGGGTGGCCGATCTGCTGCCGCTGGCCGGGCGCTTCCTCGGCCTGGAGCGCGCGCAGGAAGCCTTTGCCCGTCATGCGCTGCAGCGGGGTCTGCGTGGTGTCGAGGAACTTCCCGCCGATACCCTTCTGGTCAACTTTGCGGAAACGCTGCTGGCCGGCGCCATCGGTTCGGCGTCGGCGCGGGCGATGGTGGCCTCGGTGGTGACCGAGGAGCCGCTCGGCATCGACGAGGTGATGAACATTCTCGACGAGGCCTCGGAGGTGCGGGCCTACACCCGCGAACTGGAACAGAAGTCGCTGGAGCTGAGAATCGCCACGGCCGAGCTGCGCCAGGCCAACGACCGCCTGCGCGAGCTGGATCGCATGAAGGACGATTTCATCTCGACCGTGACCCACGAATTGCGCACGCCGCTGACCTCGATCCGCGCCTTCTCGGAAATACTGCATGAAGATCCAAACATCGATCTGGCGCAGCGACAGCGCTTTGTTGGCATCATCGTCGGCGAAACCGAGCGCCTGTCGCGGCTGATCAACCAGATACTCGATCTGGCCAAACTCGAATCCGGTCGCGCCGAATGGACGGTGACCGCCGTTGATGTGGCCGAAGTGATTCGCGAGGCGGCGGAATCGCTGGCCGCGCTGTTTGCCGAGAAGCGCGTCGCGCTGGAGCTTGACGGTTGCGAGTCCGGGTTGGTGGTGCTGGCCGACCGTGACCGGCTGATGCAGGTGATGGTCAATCTGTTGTCGAATGCGCTGAAGTTTGTCGCGGCGGATAGCGGTCGCGTGAAAGTCGGCGTGACTGCGCTCTGCGTACCTGGGATTCCGCTTCGCGGGCAGGTAACGGCGGATGAGGTGCGCGTCAGCGTCGCCGACAACGGCCCCGGTATCCAGCTTGAGGACCAGGAGGTGATTTTCGACAAGTTCCGGCAGGGCGCGGGCACCGCCGATGTGCTTATCGACAAGCCGCAGGGTACCGGCCTCGGCTTGCCGATCAGCCGTCAGATCATCGAGTATTTCAACGGTCGGCTGTGGGTGGAAAGCGCGCCGGGCGCCGGGGCGCTTTTCGTCTTCACCTTGCCCCGGCAAGCCAGCGATAATGGCGCAAACCAGAAGACGGGAGGAGAGCCGTGAGCCATCGCATCCTGATTGTCGATGACGAGCCGAACATTGTCATATCGCTTGAGTACCTGATGAAGAAGGAAGGCTTTCAGGTTGCCGTGGCCACCAACGGCGAGGCCGCGTTACAGCGGGCGACCGAGTTTGCGCCGGACCTGATCCTGCTCGACATCATGATGCCGAAGAAATCCGGCTTCGAGGTCTGTCAGGCCTTGCGCGCCAATCCGGCGCTGGCGGCTGCAAAAATCATCATGCTGACCGCCAAGGGCCGCGAGACGGAAATCGCCAAGGGCCTGGCGCTGGGAGCCGATGCCTACATCACCAAGCCGTTCTCGACCAAGGATCTCGTGCTGCGGATAAAGTCGCTGCTGGCATGAAGGCAAGGTTTCGTTTTGCTTTGGCGGTCGGAGTGCTTGGGCTGCTGATGACCGGCCCCTTCCTGCTTGCGGCCTTGCTGCTGTATGCCGAGGCCAGGGATGTCGAACGGGCCGTTTTTGCGGGGTTCCTCGTGCCGCGCCTGCCGCTGGTCGTCGTGGTCGCCGTCATGGGTCTGATTGCCGGCATGGTCGCGCTGCGCGGACTGTTTCGACCGTATGTGCAGGGTTTGCCGCGCATGGCCGAAACATTGCGCCTGATGCTCGGCGCCAATCGCAACTTTCGCGTTGCGCTCGAAGGTCCGCCCGAGGTGCGCGATCTGGCGCGCGCCACCAACGATCTGGCGCAGCAGCGCGACGAACTGCTGCTCGATGTCGAGACCCGCATCAGGCAGGCCAAGGCGACGGTGGAAGAGGAGAAAAACCGGCTTGCCGCCCTGATGTCGGAGCTGGCGCTGGGCGTGGTGGTATGCAATCTCGATGGCCGCATCCTGCTCTACAACAGCCGCGCCCGGTTGCAGTTCAAGGCCCTGGCGCAGGGGCCGACCTCGATGAGCGGCGGCGCGCTGATCGGTCTTGGCCGCTCGATTTTTTCCATCCTCGAGCGCGGGCAGATCACCCATGCGCTGGAGAACATCCAGCAGCGCTTGCGCCGAGGCAGCGCCGAGCCGACGGCGAACTTCATCACGTCGACGCGCACCGGGCAACTCTTGCGCGCCCAGATGGCTCCGGTGATTGCACCGACGGCGGAGGCTGAAAGGGAGCCTCAGGTCACCGGCTACGTGCTGACCATCGAGAACATCACGCGCAGTTTCGAGCGCGAGGCCGAGCGCGATCAGGCCTTGCAGTCGCTGACCGATGGCAGTCGCGCGGCGCTGGCCAACATTCGCGCTGCGGTGGAAACGCTGATCGATTCGCCGGAGATGGAGGCGGACTACCGCGAGCGCTTCATGCGCGTGATCGCCGACGAAACTTCGGCCATGAGCGGGCGCCTTGAAGCCACCATGAGCCGCTTTGCCGATGCGCTGAAGACGCGCTGGCCGCTGGAAGACGTGCTGGGCATCGACATCCTTGCCGCCGCCGCGAGACGCATCGAAGACCGGCTGCAATTGCCGATCAAGAACGAGGATCAGGATGCGACGCTGTGGATGCGGGTGGATAGCTTCGCCCTGATCCAGGCCATCACCTTTCTCGCCTCGCGCCTGCGCGATGACTATGCCATCCGCGAATTGCGCCTGCGTCTTTGCGCCGAGGGCAACATGGTGTTCGTCGATTTGATCTGGTCGGGCACGCCGGTCTCGTCCGAGACTCTGTATGCATGGGAGCTGGAGCCGATGAATGTCGGCGCCGAGACCAGTCCGCTGACGCTGCGCGACGTGATCGAGCGTCATGGCGGAGAAATCTGGTACCAGCGCGACAAGGCTGCGCACAACGCCTTCTTCCGCATTGTGTTGCCGGCGGCGGTCATGCCCGACGCGCAGGCGATGGATCCGGCGCAGCATCTGCACAGCGACAGCCGTCCCGAATATTACGACTTCGACCTGTTCGCCGCGCGCGACGCTGAAGGCTCCGGCATCGATCCCGATCGCCGGCTGACCGATCTCGTCTATTCGGTATTCGACACCGAAACCACCGGGCTGGAGCCTTCCAATGGCGACGAGATCATTCAGATGGGCGCCGTGCGCATCGTGAATAATCGCCTGCTGCGGCAGGAAATATTCGATCAACTGGTCGACCCGGTGATTCCGCTGAAGCCGGAAGGCATGCTGATTCACGGCATCACCGAGGCCATGCTGAATGGCCAGCCGCGACTGGACGTGGTGCTTTCCGCGTTCCATGAGTTTTGCGCCGAAACCGTGCTGGTGGCGCATAACGCGGCGTTCGACATGCGTTTTTTGCAATTGAAGGAAGACAGTCTTGGCGTGCGTTTCACGCAGCCCGTGCTCGATACCCTGCTGCTGTCGGCGGTGATTCATCCCAACCAGGAATCGCACAGCCTGGAGAGCATCGCGGAACGTTTCGGCATCAATGTCATCGGCCGTCACACCGCGCTGGGCGACGCCTATGTCACCGGTGAAGTGTTCCTCAAGATGATTCCGCTGCTGGCGGACATGGGAATCCTCACCCTGCGCCAGGCGCTCGATGCCGCGCAGGAAACCTGGTTTGCCCGCGTCAAGTATTGACATGAACGACCGCGATATTTTGCCGCATGCCAGTGCCATTGGCGGATGCGCCGCCGGCATCGCTGCCGCACCCGATATCGCCGCTTTGGTGGCGTGTGCCGCAGAGGCGCGCAAGGTGGCCGCAGCCCTAAGCAATGAGGAAGCGGGGTCGGCGCTGGTGACACGGGTCTTGTCCCGCCTCAACGACGCCATTGCCGCGCGGGTGCTGGCGCTGCTTCAGTCGCGCTTTCGCCTGCCGCCGACGCGCTGGTGTTGGCTGGGCCTCGGTTCGGAAGGGCGGCTGGAGCAGACGCTGACCACCGACCAGGACAACGGGCTGGTGTTCTCCGCCAGCGATGACGGCGAGGCGCGTCAGTTGCGCGAACTGTTTCTTCCCTTTGCCCATGCGGCAAATCAGGCGCTGGCGGAATGCGGTGTTCCGCTATGCGACGGCGGGGTGATGGCGGGCAATTCGCGCTGGTGCCTTTCGCTGTCCGAGTGGATGGACAGTTTTACCACCTGGGTGCGCACGCCGGAGCCGGAGGCCTTGCTCAACGCCGCGATTTTCTTCGATTTCCGCCCGCTTGCCGGCGATGCCGGACTGGCGGGGGAACTGCGTCGGGGTTTGTCGTCGCTGACGCGCGGCAACGAAATTTTCCTGCGCATGATGACTGTCAATGCGCTGGCGGCAGCGCCTCCGCTGGGGCGCTTGCGCGATTTTGTCACCGAGGCCGAAGCCGGTGGCGTGATCGATCTGAAGAAATTCGGCTCGCGCATTTTTGTCGATGCGGCACGCATTCTGGCGCTGGGCGCCGGCATCGCCGCAACAGGCACCGCGCCACGTCTGCGCCGGGCTGCGGCGGAGGGCGTCATGACGACCGCCGACGCCGAAGCCGCTGTGCACGCCTTCCATGCCTTGCAGGGTGTTCGCCTTGGGGTGCAGGTCGGCGGTGGTTTCGACGCCGGCGCGCAGGGAAATTACGTCGATCCTGATTGCCTTAACGAGTTCGACCGTCGCGTTTTGCTCGAGGCGCTGCGTCAGGCGCGCACTCTTCAGCAGAGACTGAAGACCCGATACCATATTGAAACCTGAGTGCAAGGGAAACTGATCATGGCTTCTGAATCCCGCGAGGAACTGCTGGCATTTCTGCGGTGCTACCCACCTTTCAGGGACATGGGCGCGCTCGCTCTCGACGAGCTGGCGGCCAGCCTGACTCCTGTTGCCGTGGCGGGCGGGGGGTTCATTCTGACGCCGAGTGAATTGCCGCCGGATCTGTTCATCATTCAATCCGGCAAGGTGCAGGCCCGGCTGGCGGTCGACATCACCCTCACCGAGAAACCGCTGTACGAGCTGGAGTCGGGGCAAAGCTTTCCGCTGGCGGCGGTGGCGGCGAGACGTCCGCCGATCAACGTCTATACCGCAGTCGATGACGTGCGCGCATGGCGTCTCGCCAGCGCCGACTTCTTCAAACTGCTGCTTTCCAGCGGCGAGTTCAGTCGCTTCGTGCTCGACCAGGTGGCCCGATTGCTCGACGAATCGAGGCGCCTGATTGAACTTCAGTTTGGCCAGAGCAACGCGGAACAGCAGTCGCTGAATGCGCAGCTTTCTTCCTTGCCGAGGCAGAAGGTGGCTCGCGTCATGCCGCAGGCGTCGGTTCGCGAAGCCATGGACGTCATGGTGAGCGCCAGGGTTGGCTCGGTGGTGGTGGCCGACGCCGCAGACAAACCGGTTGGCATCTTCACCCAGTCCGACGCGATGCGTCGCGTTATGTTTCCGAATTACGTGACGACCGCGCCTGTCGAAGAGGTGATGACGACCGCGCCGGCGACCATTTCGGCCCATGCCACGATGTATGACGCCATGCTGGCGATGGCGACGCACGGCATTCGTCATCTGGTGATTATCGATAACGAAGGGCGCGTGAGCGGGGTGGTTTCCGAGCGTGACCTGTTCGCCATGCAGCGCGTGGGCCTGCGCAACATCCGCAAGGTGATCGAGGCGGCGGTCGACATCGATGCCCTGAGCCGGGCGGCCGGCGACGTGCGCCGCTTGTGCCTCAACATGCTGGCCCAGGGCGTCAGCGCGGAAAAACTGACGCAGTTCATTTCCGGTCTCAATGACCGGCTGACGCGCCGCGTAATCGAGATCACGCTGGCGCGGCATGATCTGTTCGGCCTTGACTGGGCCTGGCTGGCGTTTGGTTCGGAAGGGCGCGACGAACAGACCTTCAGCACCGATCAGGACAATGGGATAATTTTCGTCTGCCCGGATTTTGCCGACCGGGATGAACTTCAGTTGCGCTTTCTCGACTTTGCCCGCGAGGTTAACGAAGGTCTGGCGCGCTGCGGCTTCCCGCTGTGCAAGGGCAACATCATGGCCAGCAACCCGCAGTGGTGCCTGACGCAGGACGAGTGGCAGGAGCGCTTTACGCAATGGATACGGTTGCCGGAGCCGGAAGCGCTGCTCAACGCCACGATCTTCTTCGATTTCCGCCCCTTGTATGGCAACGAGGCGCTGTCCAGGGCCTTGCGCAAGTGGCTGCTGGACCTTACCGGCAACGCCCGGATATTTCTCCGTTTCATGGCGGAGAACGCGGTGAAAGTCGCGCCGCCGCTGGGCATGATCCGCGACTTCGTTTATGACAGCAATCCGGAATTCCCTCACACGCTCGATCTCAAGGCCTTCGGCGCGCGGCTCTTTGTCGATGCGGCGCGCATCGTGGCGCTGGCCAACGGCATTCCTCACACCAGCACCACGGCCCGCTTGCGGGCGGCCGCCGAACAAATGAAGCTGGGCAGCGACGACATCAATGCAGTGATCGAGGGCTTCTTTTTCATCCAGAAGCTGCGTTTGCGCAATCAGCGCGCCGACACCCCGCCCGGCGCGGAAAATCGCATCGACCCGGACCAGCTCAACGAACTGGATCGCCAGGTGCTGAAGGAGGCGTTCAAGCTGGCAAAGCGGTTGCAGTCGAGGCTTCAGCTCGAATACCGGCTTTGAGAAGCCGTGAAAAGTGAAACGTTAAACGCGAATCGTGGTCGGACTGTTTCCCGGTTAACATTTGACCAATGATGAAATCCACCTCGGGAGTAACAGTAACCGCCGTCCCCCTGCGCACGCCGCTGTTTCGCGGCGAGCGGCGTTTGCGCATCGCCCTGGTCGGCCTGCCGGGCGGCGGCAAGACGACCCTGTTCGACGCCGTGTCGAGCACCGCGCCGCACAGCGGGGAATTGACCGGCACGCATCAGGTCTACAGCGAGTGTACGGTTCAGATCGGTTTCGATGAAGCCAGCGTGGTCGATCTGCCGAGCATTCATTCGCTGCATCATCTGCAAGGCGACGATCTTTCCGCGTTGAAGTATCTGCTGTGGGGCGACGAGCGACCGCCTGTTTCGGCGCACGAAGCGTCCCGCCCGCCGGCGCCCTTCGCGCCGCCCGACCTGATCATCCAGGTGGTCGATGCCACCAGTTTGCAAAGCCATATCGAGCTGACGCTGGAATTGAGCAAGCTCGGGCGACCCATTGTCATGGCTCTGAATCACATGGACGAGGCGGCGAAGAAAGGCCTCTACATCAACATCAAGGCGCTGGAAATGCTGCTGGGGATACCGGTGGTGCCGACGGTGGCCCTGATGGGACAGGGGCTGGCGCAACTTTTCAGCACCGCCGTGAATGCCGCGCGCGAGGAGACCTGTCCCCTGCCGCAGCCGCCCAGCCGGTACCTCGTCGAGACCATGCAGCCGCTTTCCGCAGCGTTGAACCGTCCCGAAATCCATGCCGCGTTTTGCCTGCCGCATCCCTTGCTGCTAACGCACTTCGCCGCTCATGACGGCTTCATCGAGGACGAACTGCGCGAGCATTTCCCGGGGCTGTTGCCGCAACTGGAAGGTTTGCGCGACGCCGCCGGTCTGCGACTGCCGCGCCCGCTGGAAGAGGAACTGCATGCCGATCGGCATCATCGCGCGGCGACCCTGGTCGAGGCGGCGATGCGCATGGGATCGCCGACGGAGACTCGCGGCTGGCGCTACTGGCTCGACGAGTTGTTTCTGCATCCGCAATGGGGGCTGATCGGCAGCCTCGCGGTGTTTGCCGCAGTGCTGTTCGTGGTGTTCGAGATCAGCGGCTGGATCGATTCGATGACCACGGTGCGCCTCGCTGCGGCCTTTGCCGACTGGCAACCCGTGGCAACCTCCGGCGTGGTCGGACGCGCGGTGCTCGACGGTCTGATCGGACTGGTCGGCATTGTGGTGCCCTACATGATTCCGCTGGTCATGCTGCTGGTGTCGCTGGAAGAGGCCGGACTCATGCACCGCATCGCTTTCGTCGTCGACCGCGGTTTCCACAAGATCGGACTGCATGGTGGCGTGGCCGTACCCTTCCTGCTCGGGCTGGGTTGCAACGTGCCGGCCATCTCCGGTGCGGCGAAGGCCACCAGCGGTCGCGAGCGCGTGATCGCCTCGGTGCTGATCACCTTCGTCCCCTGCTCGGCGCGTTCGGCCATCATCCTTGCCATTGCCGGCAAGTATCTCGGCGCCGCCGGTGTGTTCGGCATGTTCGCGCTGACGCTTGTCGTCATTGCCGTCATCGGTCGCCTGCTGTCGCGCGGCGGTCGCGAATCCGGTCCCGGCCAGGTGCAGGAGATTCCCGCTTATGCACTGCCGACCTGGCGAATACTGCTGACCGAGACCTGGGCCCGCACCAGCGACATTCTCACCATCGTCACGCCCTTGCTGGTGGGCGGCAGCGTGGTGCTGGCGCTGCTCAATCACGTCGGCGCCGACAGTTTCATCAATACCTTGCTGCTGCCGGTGACGGTTTGGGGGCTGGGCCTGCCGCTGGCGCTGGGCGTGCCGCTGCTGTTCGGCGTGCTGCGCAAGGAGCTCTCGCTGCTGATGATCTACCAGGCGCTAGGGACGCAGGAAATCGGCGGCGTGCTCGATACGGTGCAGATCGTGACGCTGCTGTTGTTCCTCACCTTTTACATTCCCTGCGTCTCAACCTTCGCCGTCATGCTGAAGACCATCGGGCGGCGGGACGCGTTGTTTTCGGTGGCGGTATCGGTGGGCGTGGCCCTGCTGGTCGCGGGCATCGTGCGAGTGGTCATGAGCGGGGTGCACATGTTTGTGGGCTGACATCCGCCACAACCATTCAGCATGGTGCCGTTTAATTTGACATCCGAGTCGCTGCAAGCCGCCGTCGATGCCGTCATGGCCGGGCGCCATTCGGTGCGCGCCTACCTGCCGCAGGAAGTTCCGCCTTCGCTGATTGCCGAAGTGCTCGCCAGCGCCTGCCGTGCGCCCTCCGGCGTCAATCTTCAGCCTTGGCGCGTGCATGTGCTGAGCGGCGAATCGCGGCGCAAGCTGGTGGCCGCCGTGTGCGCCGCCTACGATGCGGACGACGACGGCGATCAGGCGGAGTATCAGTATTATCCCGTGCGGTTTTTCGAGCCTTACCTCGGTCGGCGGCGCAAGGTCGGCTGGGATCTGTACGGCCTGCTCGGCATCGGCAAGACGGATAGCGAACGCATGAACGCCCAGCAGCGGCGAAATTTCACCTTCTTCGATGCCCCGGTCGGCCTGATTTTCAGCATCGACCGGCGCCTGGCGCTGGGTAGCTGGCTCGACTACGGCATGTTCCTGCAGAACGTGATGCTTGCGGCGCGCGCCAGGGGCCTCGATACCTGCCCGCAGGCGTCGTGGAACCGCTATTGCCGCATCGTCGCCGAGGTGCTGGGTTTTGGCGAGCAGGAACAACTGGTCTGCGGCATGGCGTTGGGCTATGCCGATGCGGCGGCCATCGAAAACAGTCTGTGCACCGAGCGCGCCGGGCTGGATGAATTCGTGGTGTTTCACGAGTGACGATGGCGGACGATGGCGACTCGCAGCGGCAACGCGTCGACAAGTGGCTCTGGGCCGCGCGCTTCTTCAAGACGCGCAGCCTGGCGGCTGCGGCGGTCGAAGGCGGTCGGGTCAAGTGGAACGGCCAGCACGTCAAACCGGCGCGCGAACTGAAAGCGGGCGACGAACTGGAGATTGTCGCCGGTGAAGTGCGCTGGACCGTCATCGTGCGCGGCGTGAACGGCCAGCGCCGTCCCGCGCCGGAAGCGCGCCTGCTCTACGAAGAGGTGGCGGAAAGCGTCGCCCGCCGCGAGCGGCAGCAGGAAATCCGCCGGCTGGCGCCGATGCCTGGTGCGGACCTGAAAGGCCGGCCGACGAAAAAGGCGGGCCGGCTGATTCGCGGCTTCAATGAATGAGCATCATCTGGTGAGCCAGTTGCGAGTGATACTCTTGCCATCAATACGGAATTGAAACGGAGCGGCGCATGGAAATGAGCATTGCACTGGTGGTCGGCCTGCTGCTCGGCGGCGGGCTGGTTGCCTGGGTTCTCGGCGCGCGCGTGCGCGAAGCGCAGGCGCGGCTCGGTCAGCAGGAAGGCGAACTGGGCGCGTTGCGGTTGCAAGAGTCGGCGCTGGCGGTACGCTGCGCGACCCTGCAAACCGAACTGGAAAAGGACCAGGCGCTGTTCGCCGAAAGGCAGGCCACGCTCGAAGCCGCGCGCGACAGTTTCGCCGATGCCTTCAAGGTGATTTCCGCCGACGCGCTGGCCAAAAACAACCAGTCCTTCCTCGAACTTGCCCGCGCCACGCTGGAAGCGCAGCAGGCGGCGGCGCTGGCCTCGGCCAAGACCGATCTGGACAAGCGCCAGTTGGCCATCGGCGAACTGGTGGCGCCCGTAAGAGTGTCGCTGGAAAAATTCGATTTGCAAATCCAGGGCATCGAAAAATCCCGCATCGACGCCTACGCCACGCTGACCGAACAAGTGCGCGCCATGGCCGACGCACAGGGCGCCTTGCGCCAGGAGACCGGCAACCTGGTCAAGGCCCTGCGCGCGCCGCAAACACGCGGGCGCTGGGGCGAGCTGCAACTCAAGCGCGTGGTCGAGATGGCCGGCATGCTCGATCACTGCGATTTTTTCGAGCAGGAAAGCACCAACACCGAAGACGGCCGGCTGCGTCCCGACATGGTCGTCAAGCTGCCCGGCGGCAAGAACATCGTGGTCGATGCCAAGGCGCCGCTGGCCGCCTACCTCGAAGCGCTGGAAGCCACCGACGAGGAGGAGAAGAAGCGCAAGCTGGCCGATCACGCCCGCCAGGTGCGCGAACACCTCAGGAAACTCGGCCAGAAGGCCTACTGGGAGCAGTTCCAGCCCTCGCCGGATTTCGTCGTGCTGTTCCTGCCCGGCGAAATGTTCTATTCGGCCGCGCTGGAAGCCGACCCCTCGCTGATCGAAGCCGGCGTCGATGCGCGCGTCATCCTGGCGACGCCGACCACGCTGATCGCCCTGTTGCGCGCCGTCGCCTACGGCTGGACGCAGCAGGCGCTGACCGAGAATGCCGAACGCATCAGCCTGCTCGGACGCGAGCTATACGAGCGCATCGCCACCGTGACCGAGCACTGGGGCCGCGTCGGCAAGAACCTGGGCGAGGCGGTCGGCGCCTACAACAAGTCGGTGGCTTCGATGGAGACCCGCGTCCTCGTTTCCGCCCGCAAGTTCCGTGACCTCAAGGTCGCTGGCGAGGACAAGGAGATCGCCGACCTGAACCCGGTCGAGGCGCTGCCGCGTGAAGTGCAGGCACCGGAGTTGCTGGAAAAAGACTTGCCGGCGAAGGACGACAGGCTCATCCCATGAGCTTTGCCACGTGCAGACTGGCCTCCATTCTCAAGGAGGAAGTCCCATGTACATCGATCAGGTATTTGCCCAGCACCCCGTTCATCCCGCCGATCTCGCCGTGTTCATCGTCACCACCACGCTGTGCGCCTTGGGCGCCCTGATGCTGCCGCTGGCGGGGTGATCGCCCCTATAATCCGGCAATGTCAAATACATCGACCGGTCGAGATGTCATAGCCTTCGTGCCGCTACGGAAGAGCATTTGCGACGGATCGGATATGGAAAACACACACTTGCCAAAAGGCACTGATCTTCAATGGCCAAGCTCACTCCCCAGCCGGAAAATCTAGCGCAGCTCGTCTTCCTTGTCCGTGGCGAGAAAGTATTACTCGATGCCGACCTTGCCATGCTCTATGGCGTTGAAACCGGGGCTCTCAATCGCGCAGTCAAGAGGAACATCGACCGCTTCCCGGACGATTTCATGTTCCAGTTAAGCCATGAGGATTGGGAAGGCTTGAAATGCCAGATTGGCATTTCAAGTGCATCGACCGCCGCGTCAAATAGCAAGAAGAGTGGACTCTTGCGGTCACAGCTTGTGACCGCAAGCATGCATGGTGGCAGGCGCGGACTTCCCTACGCCTTCACCGAGCAGGGCGTCGCCATGCTCTCCAGCGTGCTGCATTCGCCGCGCGCGGTTGAAGTGAATATCGCTATCATGCGCACCTTCGTCCAGCTACGGCGTCTCATGGATTCGAATCGCGACCTCGCCCGCAAGATCGAGGCGATGGAAATGAGATACGACGAGCAGTTCTCCGCGATCTTCGACGCCATCAAACAATTGATCGCGGACGATCAGACGCGCAAGGCCAAGCCGAAGCGCTCCATCGGATTCATTTGATCCGCATGTTTCTGCCGAAAGCCCATTTCAAAGACGCCGTGGCCAGGACTTCAACCTCGAAAACCGTTGACACCTTCAAGCACGACGACGCGACGTGCAAGAATATCCTCGCCCGTGAAATCAGCGAAGATGCGCTGGCTACGCTCGACTGTGGCATATTCTGTCCGCTCCACGAGCCATCAAAGTCGGCCCTGGCGATACGGCGAATGCAGTCGTGAGCGGAGATGCCTTCCGTCTTGCAGGCAAGCGGAAGTTAGGGCGGATTGCGGTGGAGGTCATCAAGTGCGTGAGGGACGAGGTAACGAAGGTTTTTAGGGTGAATTGATGTACTCTTTTGCATCTACTTGCCTCAGTCGAGGTGCTGGTTGAGCAATGCTATGAAAAAACTACCTTTTGCCAATATCGGAATAAATGGCTTTCGCGGTCTGCGTTTTCTCAAGCTTGAAGGGTTGGGTCGCGTCAATATTCTGGTAGGTGACAACAACTCCGGTAAGACGAGCGTGCTTGAAGCGCTCTCGTTGATGTGTCAGCCGTTCAATCCGGACGAATGGTTGTCGATGGTCGGTCGACGTGATTTCGGTCGGCTGGATGAGACGCGACTACTGTCATTACGTTGGTG
Organism: Sulfuritalea sp.; assembly: GCA_023229545.1. Taxonomy (GTDB): domain Bacteria; phylum Pseudomonadota; class Gammaproteobacteria; order Burkholderiales; family Rhodocyclaceae; genus Sulfuritalea. The sequence goes on from JALNZB010000014.1 coordinate 44,457, forward strand.
CTTTACTCAGAATGGCGCTTCTTTTGAGCCAGACATTTTTTTTGACGCGGGGTGCGACTTTCAATGCGAGGGGACATTTCCGTTACGCACATTGAGAGTCAACTACAAGGAATTTGTGGGCGAGCCCTCCCCGGAGGAAAGACGACGCGACTTGCGTTTCTCTCGAAGGCCAGAACCCGACATCGAAGAACCGATGCGTGGAGGCGAATTGGTTCACTACCCGGATTGGGATGAACATGAACTTTCCGGAGCCTTTCAAGGGCGATTGTTTCCGGACATGGAACAGATACCTCCTTTGAGAGTTTGGGAGGGGATTCTCGGACCGAGAATGAATAGGCCAAGGAAAGGACCTCGTCTCAATGCCGAGGTATTGACACCGTATTCATACCAGTTCAATCGGATTCAGGTTCGATCTCACTCGAATCAGATTTTCCGTGGCGATATGTCTCGGGTGATCGAATTACTTCAGGATTTTGATCCGAATATTGAAGGCATCGATCTGGCATCGTATTACGGTGACCGCCCCGCGATCTACATTAAGCACCGAAAGTTGGGCTTTGCTCCGCTGTCGGTGTTTGGCGATGCTATGCGACGTTCGGTATTGTTGGCTGCTACGCTCACTTCTTTAAGTGGCGGTGTGTTGATGATTGATGAGGTTGAAGTTGGAATTCATGTCGCTGCATTAGGCCGTGTCTTCAAGTGGTTGGTTGACTCCGCGAAAGAGCTTGATGTCCAAATATTCGTCACCACCCACAGCCTGGAAGCTTTGGATGCACTTCTTTCAGCGGGATTGGTGACGGACGATGGGGATATCGTTGCATTCCATCTCGCCCAGACGCCAGAGGGGACCAATTGCAAGCGCTACTCCGAGGATATCTTGCAGCGTTTGCGTTTCGAGCGCGGATTGGACGTGAGATAGATATCCATGCGCAAGTACGGATATCTGGTTGTCGAAGGCCCCCACGACGTCGAGTTCGCCTATCGGCTTCTTAGCCCTCATGGGCTTCGTCGTGTCCAATACATGGGCGATCTTGATCCCTTTTTTCTCCCATTGATTCCGAGAGATTTTCCTCCGAACGATGACCTTCAGATGCGTGTCCCTGTTCCGCTGTTTCTTCAGTCCGATACGCACGCGATTGCCGTTCATAGTGCTGTCGGGGATTCAAAGCTTGTTTCATCGGTCGAAGTAACTTGCGCCGTGATTGAGCAAGGTGCCCTGACCGGAATTGGCCTTCTGCTCGATTCGGACAAGGTGATTCCGGCTCTCGCTCGCTACACCGAAATCAGGAAGCAGATGAAAAAGAAGGGCTTTACTCTGGGCGACAAGCCGGCTGTCATTCTTGAAGGTCCGCCAAAGTTGGGCGCGTATGTCCTACCGGAAAACGCCACCGAAGGAACTTTAGAAGACTTGTTGCTGGATAGCGCCAGCGCTGTCTATCCAGGTCTGTTGGCGTCCGCGATGGGATATGTGTCTTCGGCAATGAGCATCGGATTGACTGCGGACGATCTGAGAGAGATCAATAAGCCTGCCGGTAAAAACAAAGCTATTGTTGGCGCGATGGCAAGCATTCTGCGTCCAGGAAAGGCCGTTCAGGTATCGATTCAGGATAATCGATGGTTAAAGGGTGCAGCCCTTTTATGTCCGCGAATCAAGGAGGCCAAAGAATTCCTTAGTGTGTTATTTGATCTGCCATAAATGGCAGAAACATATTTCTCAGTCATGGAATTCTCGTCGCCCCCCAAGTCGGCGCTGGCGGGACGGCGTTCAAATGATCCCATGACAGCCCCCCGCGAATTCCTCATCTACCAAAGCGAAGACGGCTCCACCCGCATCGATGTGATGCTGGAGGCGGAAACCCTTTGGCTGAACCAGAAGCAGTTGGCCGAGTTGTTCGGTAAGGCGAAGGGAACGATCAGCGAGCATATCAAGCACATCTTCGAGGACGGCGAATTGACACCGGGGGCAACTGTTCGGCTTTTCCGAACAGTTCAAAACGAAGGTGGGCGGGAGATTAGCCGAGAGGTCGAGCACTACAACCTGGACATGGTGCTGGCTCTCGGTTTCCGGGTGCGCAGCCCGGTCGGCGTGCGCTTTCGCCAGTGGGCCAACGACAAGCTGAAGGAATATATCGTCAAGGGTTTCGTGCTGGACGACGCGCGCCTGAAGAACCCCGGCCAGGGCCACGATTACTTCGACGAGCTGACCCGCCGCCTGCAGGACATCCGCACCAGTGAGCGGCGCTTCTACCAGAAGATCACCGACATCTACGCCACCAGCGTCGACTACGATCCCAGCCACCCGCTGACGCAGCAGTTTTTCGCGACGGTACAGAACAAGGTGCACTACGCCATCCACGGCCAGACCGCCGCCGAGCTGATCGCCGCCCGCGCCGACAGCAACCAGCCGAACATGGGGCTGACGACCTGGGAGGGCGCGCGCATTCGCAAGGTCGATGTGGGCGTCGCCAAGAACTACCTGAGCGAGGAAGAACTGCGCGCCCTCAACAACCTGGCCGAGCAGTATCTGATTTTTGCCGAAGGTCAGGCGACGCGGCGTATTGCCATGAGCATGCAGGACTGGATCAGCAAACTGGAAGGTTTTCTGAAGCTGAACGATCGCGAGATTTTGCAGGGTGCGGGCAAGGTGTCGGCCGAATTGGCCAAGACTCACGCCGAACAGGAATTCGACAAATTCCGGGTGTTGGACGACCGGCGTTTCGAATCCGACTTCGACCGCATGGTGAAGCAGTTACCGACCAGAACGCCGGGGAGGGCGGATTGATGGATCGTCTGCTGGCGACAGGTGTCGAACCTGCTGCGGAATTTCTGAATGATCTGCGGACGTAGTTGCGGGTTGGGCCTGCGATGATTCGCCCCGATCTCCCCCGCATCCCCCTGGCCGACCTTCCCGGCGGGCCGGAGCCGGTGGTGCTTTGCGCCACGGCGCGGCTGGCTTCGAGCTTGCGCTGGGCGCATGGCGATTTGCAGGCGGCGCGCGGGGCCGAGACCTGGCGGGCGTTGCAGAGCGCGACGCCGGCGCAGTGGCTCGACCACCTGACTTCGGCGGCGCTGCTGCGCGGCGAGATTCCGCCGGAGAGCATGGCCGGCACTTTTCTCTCGTGGCCGCAGGAACGCAGTTTGTGGGAGCAGGCGATTGCGGCGGATACCGGCGCGGCGGCGGATTTGTTCGACCGCGAAGGCCTGGCGTTGGCGGCGATGGAGGCGGCGAGCTTGCAGCGGGCGTGGCGCATCGAGGTGCCCGTGGCGGCGTTTACGGAGGAATACCGCGCCTTTTTGCGCTGGCGGGAAACCGTGGGCGGCGCTTGTCGGGCCGGCGGCTGGCGCGTTTCCGATGAGGTCATGGCCTGGCGCATCGAGTGCATTGGGCGCGGCATTGGCGGCTTGCCGGCGCGTCTCGGTCTTGCCGGCTTCATCGCGCCCGATCCGCTGGTCTCGCGCCTGCTGGTGGCGCTGGAAGCGCGCGGCGTCGAACTGTTCCAGCTCGATTTCGGTCGGGGCGAAGCCGCGCCTGCGCTTGGTGTGGAACTGCCCGATGCGGAAGCCGAATGCGTGGCGGCGGCGGAGTGGGCACATGACCGCCTGACGCACGATGCAGGGGCGCGATTACGCATCGCCGTGGCCGATCTGCCGGCGCGACGTCAGTTGCTGGAATCGGCGCTGGAGGACACGCTCCATCCCGATGTCGTAGGGGCCGGCTGGGCCGGGTTGGAACGGGACCATGCCTTCGTCGCCGGGACGCCGCTGGCGGCGGAGCCGCTGGTCGATGTCGCCCTGCGTCTGCTGCAACTTTTCGCGCATCCGCAACGCGTGGCGCAGGCCAAATTCGGCGCCTTGCTTTGCGGCCCCGGCTGGTCGACCGATGTTGATGAAGCCGATGCCCGCGCTCGCATCGAGGCCGCCTTGCGCGAACTGTTGCCGCCCGAAACCAGCCTGGAACGCCTGGTGCGTGCAGCGGTGCGCTCGGTTGGCGACGATGTTCCGGCGCCGCATCTGGTCGCGCATTTGGGCGCCTTGCTCGAAGCCGCCCGCGCCGCGCCGCGCCGCCAGTTGCCTGCAGCGTGGGGCAAGGGCTTCACCGAACTGCTCGATGCGCTCGGCTGGCCCGGTCAGCGCATGCGGCTGGCGGCGGAGGGCGCGGCCTGCGACGCATTGCGCGAGGCTTTGAGCGGCCTGTCGGCGCTGGACGCCATTCTGGGTCGCGTCGATGCCGGCGATGCCTTGCGCCAGTTGCAACGCCAGTGTCGCGACCAGGCGTTTGCCGGCGCGAGGCAGGGCGTGGCGCGGGTGGAAATATGCAGTCTGGCTGATGCCGTCGCCGGCGCGGTGGATGGGCTGTGGGTCATGGGCCTCAACGAAGGGGCGTGGCCGCCGGCGCCGCGCGCCAATCCGTTGTTGCCGGCCGAATTGCAGCGCCGCGCCGGCATTTCCGCCGCGCGCGCCGACAGTCTGGCCGCCGAGGCGCGGAGCGCGCAGGCCTTGTGGTGTGAAAGCGCTGCCGAGGTGGTGTTCTCCTGGGCGCAGCGCGAGGGCGAGCGGTCGTTGCGCGTTAGCCCGCTGCTGGCGGATATTTCCCGCCGCGAGCAGTCGCCCGCGCCGGTGACTGTGCCGGAACGCGTCGATGACGAAGTTATGGAGCGCATCGATGACGCGCGGGCGCCGCCGGTCGGCGCCGCCGAGCGCATTCGCGGCGGCACGGCGCTGCTGGCGGCGCAGGCGGTGTGTCCGGCCTGGGGTTTTTATCAATATCGGCTCGGCGCCGCCGTGTTGCCAGCGCCGACTTTCGGCCTCGATGCGCGCGCGCGCGGCTCGCTGTTGCATGCGGCGCTGGAGGAATTCTGGCGCGGTCGCGGCCTGGCTGAGTTGACCCAAATGGATGAGACCGGGCGCGGCGAGGAAATTCGGCGCGTGGTGGCGCATGCGCTGGCCGAATTCGACCGTCGCGCCGTCGAGCCGCTGCCGCCGCGCTTGCGGCAACTGGAACACGAGCGACTGCAAGCGCTGCTCGCGGTCTGGCTGGAGGTCGAGGTGCGGCGTTCGCCCTTCCGCGTGATCGCTTGCGAGGAAAGGCACGAACTCGACATCGAAGGCCTGCCGGTGCGCGTGGTGATCGACCGCCTCGACCAGCTTGATGACGGGCGGCTGGTGGTGATCGACTACAAGAGCGGGCGCAACGATTCGGCCGACAGTTGGGCGGAGCCGCGCATTACGGAACCGCAGTTGCCGATCTACGCCGCGCTGGCGTTTCCCGACCGCGAAGTGGCGGCGGTGGCCCTGGCCCGCGTCACGCCGGATGCGCCGGGTTTCCTCGGCGTCGCGGAAAGCGACGGTCTGTTGCCGGAGGTAAAGTCATTGGAGGCGCTGCGCAAGCGCTATGCGGAGGACGAGTTTCCCGACTGGGCCGCCTTGCGCCGCTTGTGGGCCGAGCGCGTCAGCGAAGTCGCGCGCGAGGTGAAGGACGGCGTCGCCGCCGTGGTATTCGCCAACGAAAAGGACATCCAGTACTGCGATGCAAAACCGCTGCTGCGCGTCGCCGAGCGCAAGGCCCAATTCGACGAGAGCGGCGAGCCATGAGCGACCTGTTGCGGGAAGACGAGGACAGCCGCAGCCGTGCGCTGGAGCTTGATTCCTTCATCGTCGAGGCTCCCGCCGGGGCGGGCAAGACCGAGTTGCTGACGCAGCGCTATCTGCGCCTGCTGGCGACTGTCGAAGAGCCCGAGGAAATCATCGCCATCACCTTCACCAACAAGGCGGCGGGTGAGATGCGGCAGCGCATCCAGGACAGTCTGGCGTTGGCGCGCGAGGCGGTCGAGCCGCAAGCCGCGCACAAGCGCATCACCCATGAGCTGGCGCGCGCCGCGCTGGCGCGGTCGGCTGAACGCGGATGGCATATTGAAAGCCAGTCGGGGCGGCTGCGGCTGACCACCATCGATGCGCTGTGCGCCAGCCTGGCGCGGCAAATGCCGCTGCTTTCGCGCTTCGGCGCGCAGCCGGCCGTGGCCGAGGAAGCCAAACGATATTACCAAGAGGCGGCGCGGCGGGCGCTGGATCATCTCGAAGGCCGAGGCGAAGACGAGCGAGAACATGCCGAGGCGGTGGCGACGGCGCTGGCGCATATGGACAACGACGTGACGCGACTGGCGCGCCTGCTGGCCGAGATGCTGGCGCGGCGTGAGCAATGGCGCGAGATTGCGGCGCTCGATCATCCCGAGTCGGCCATCGGCGAAGCGCTGGCGGAGATGGTCGGCGAGGAACTGGCGCTGATCGCCGAGGTGCTCGATGATGCGTGGCAGAGGCAATGGATGCCGCTGGCGCGCTTCGCCGCCGCGAATCTGGAAGATGCGAATTTGCCAAGTGCGCTGGCCGACTGGAACGCGCCGCTCGCCGCCATGCCGGACGAATTGCCGCGCTGGCGCGCGCTGGCGGAGTTTCTGCTGACGCAGAAGGACGAGCCGCGCAAGACCGTGAATGTGAAGAACGGCTTTCCGGCCGGGAAGGAATTCAAGGCACGGAAGGACGCCATGCTGGCCGGGCTGGCCGCGCTCGATGCCGCCGCCGTTTCCGCCCTGCGCCGCCTGCGCGAACTGCCGGCGCCCGATCACGACAATGACGATGTGGTACGCGCGCTGGCGCGCCTGATGAAACTGGCCGCCGCCGAACTGTGGCTGGTGTTTCGCGAGGCCGGCGAGGTCGATTTCGGCGAGCTTTCGGCGCGCGCCATCGCCGCCCTGGGCGACGAACTCGATCCCTCGGAACTTGGCCTGCGCCTCGATTACCGCATTCGCCATTTATTGGTCGACGAGTTCCAGGACACCAGCCCGACGCAGATCGAGTTGCTGGAACGGCTGACCGCCGGCTGGCAGCCGGACGACGGTCGCACGCTGTTCGCGGTGGGCGATCCGATGCAGTCGGTATACCGCTTTCGCAAGGCCGATGTCGGGTTGTTCCTGCGCGCCGCCGAACATGGCATCGGCGCGCTGCGGCTGACGCGCTTGCGCCTGTCGCGCAACAACCGCTCCTGCCCGCAGGTGGTGGACTGGATCAACGTCTGCTTTCCGGCGTTGTTTCCGGCGGTCGACGATCCGCTGCGCGGCGAGATTCGCTACCGCGAGTTCGTCGCCACGCGCGACTCGTCGTCCCAGGCCGGCGTCATGATTCATCCCGTGCTGGCGGAAAAGGGCGAGAGCGCCGCCGCAAGCCGTGATGAGGCGCAGCAGATCATCGCCCTGATCGACGCCGAATGGCGCGCAGAGCCGACGCGCACCATTGCTGTGCTGGTGCGGGCGCGGAGTCATCTGGCGGCGCTGGTCGCCGCAATCCGCCGGCATGGCGCCGGCTGGCATTTTTCGGCGGTGGAAATCGAGCCGTTGGCGGGGCGTCAGGCGGTGCAGGATTTGATCTCGCTGACCCGCGCCCTGCATCACCGGGCGGATCGCGTGCATTGGCTGGCGATTCTGCGCGCGCCGTGGTGCGGCCTGCGCCTGGCCGATTTGCACGCGCTGGCCGGCGACGATCACGCCGCGACGATCTGGTCGCTCATCAACGATGCCGAACGCATCGAGCGGCTGTCGGCGGATGGCCGCCAGCGCTTGGCGCATGTGCGCGCGGTGCTGGCCGAAGCGCTGGCCGGGCAGGGCCGGCAGCGGCGGCGACGCTGGATCGAGGATGCCTGGAAGAAGCTCGGCGGGCCGGACTGCCTCGGTGCGGCGAACGAGGTCGCCGACGCTCGGGCTTTCTTCAGGCGTCTCGATGCGCTGGATGCGGCGGGGCGCTTCGCGCTCGACAGTCTCGAAGGCGACATGGGGCGTTTGTACGCGGCGCCGGACGCACAGGCCGACGGCCGGCTGCAACTGATGACCATCCACAAGGCCAAGGGACTGGAGTTCGATACCGTGATCCTGCCTGGACTGCATCGCGAGACGGCGGGGCGCGATATGCCGCTGCTGGCGTGGGACAGTTTTCCACTGGCCTCCGGCGAGCGCCTGATCGCCGCGCCGGTGAATCCGCGACGTGGCAGGAAAGCGGTGGAGCCGACCGCCTATGATTTCCTGCAACGCATGGAACGCGAACGCAGCCGCAATGAGGAAGCCCGCGTGCTCTACGTCGCCGCCACGCGCGCGGTGCGCCGGCTGCATCTGGTCGGGGTCGCGCAGCGCGACGGGGAGGGGGCGCTGGTTGCGCCGCGCGCCGGCTCGCCGTTGGCGCGGCTGTGGCCGGCGGTCGAGGCGGATTTTCGCGCCGTGGTCGCCGCCCCGCCAGCGCCGACTTTCGACGACGACCGCGAGCTGAAGGATTTCGTGCCGCAACTGTTGCGTCTGCGCGCGCCGGGCGTGCCGCCTCGGTGGTGCGCGCCCGCGCTGCCGGTCTACGCCGAGGGCGGACGCGAGGACACAGCCGACGCGCTGGCCGCCGCCGTCGGCACCCTGAGCCACGCCGTGCTGGAACTGATCGCCGCCGATCCCGACGCATGGCCGGCGCAGCGCGTGGTCGAGCGTCAGCCCGGCTTCGAGCGCTGGCTGGCCAGTCGCGGCTGGTCGCCGGTGGAGGCGCGAGCGGGCGCGGCGCGGGTTGCCCGCATGCTGGCGACGACTCTGGCCAGCGCCGATGGTCAATGGGTGCTGCGCCGCCGCGCCGATGCGGGCGCAGAACTGGCGCTGATGAGAGTCGGCGCTGGCGGTACGGTGGTAACGCGCGTCGTGGACCGCAGTTTTGTCGCCGATGGCGTGCGCTGGATCATCGACTACAAGACTGTCGATCTGGGTGACGGCGCCGAGATATCAAGGCTGACCGCCCACACCGAACGCTATCGCCCGCAACTGGAGTCCTATGCCGCCCTGTTCGTTGCCGAGGGTTTGCCGGTGCGTCTGGCGGTGCTGTACGTCGCGCATGGCATCCTCGCGAGTCTGGAATACAATCCTGTTTCCGACTGAGTTTTCTGGGGATAAGACATGTCCGACAAAAAATACCGCCTCGTGACACGCAGCGATTTCGACGGCCTGGCCTGTGCGGTTCTGCTCAACGAGCTGGACCTGATCGACGATATCAAGTTCGTTCATCCGAAGGACATGCAGGACGGCAAGATCGATATTTCCGACCGCGACATCACCACCAATCTGCCCTTTGTTCCGGGCGTGCATCTGGCGTTCGATCATCACCTCTCCGAGACTTTCCGCAATCCCGGCGAGCGTCCCAATCACATCATCTATCCCGATGCACCGTCCGCCGCACGCGTGGTGTTCGAGCACTTTGGCGGCAAGAACCGCTTTCCGGTTTCTTTCACCGAGATGATGATCGCCGTCGACAAGAGCGATTCGGCGAATTTCACGCGCCAGGAAATCCTCGATCCGAAAGACTGGGTGCTGCTCAACTACCTGATGGATTCGCGCACCGGTCTTGGCCGCTTCCGCGAATTCCGCGTCAGCAATTACCAGTTGATGATGGATCTGATCGCCTACTGCCGCAATCACGGCATCGACGACATCCTGGCCCTGCCGGATGTGAAGGAACGTGTCGAGCTTTACTTCGAACACGCGGAAAAGGCCAAGGAGCAGATCAAGCGCTGCACCAAGGTGTACAAGAATCTTGCGGTGCTCGATTTGCGTAATGAGGAAACGATATTCGCTGTCAATCGTTTCATGATTTACGCGCTATTCCCGGAGACCAATATCTCCATCCATATCCTGTGGGGCGTGCAGAAACAGAACACGGTATTCGCCACCGGCAAGTCGATCATCAATCGCACCTCGAACACCAACATCGGCGAACTGATGCTGTTCCATGGCGGCGGCGGGCACGAGAATGCCGGTACCTGCCAGATTGCCAACGAGCGGGCCGATATCGTCTTGCAGGAGTTGATTGGCAAGATCAACGCCGACGGCTGATAGCCGTTTCGTCCGGCTTAAGCGTTTCCGCCGCCGTTGCCGCAGCGCTTCTTCGTTGCGTCGCGATGAGCGGGCAACCCATAAGCATTATCGCGGGGGTAACCATGCGCCTGCAACGCCCTGACTGCCTGGCAGCGATCTTCGCACTGGCCTTGATCGCAGGTCCGCGACCGGCTTATGCCCAGCCGGGCGGAGCCGCGTCCGGCGATCCAAACAGTCTGGCGATGAATGTTGTGCTGACCGTTCCCCTCAAGGATTACAGCATTTCGGGGTTGGTGACCCATTTGCCGGAAGCGAAGACCTTCAAGTACGGCATTGCCCTGTTTCCAGGTTATCCGTCGATCATGAAGCTGCGCGAAGAAGCAGGGCAGCCCCGTTTCGAACTGCGCGGCAACTTTCTGATTCGCTCGCGGCGGCACTGGCTGGATGACGAGACTCTGGTCATTTCAATCGATGCGCCTTCCGACCAGTGGACCAGCTTCAGTCGACAGTTTCGCCAGGACCCGCGCTACGGCGCGGATGTCGCGGCGTTGCTGGCGGAGGCCTCGCGTCGCTACGCGGTTAGCGACTGGACACTGGTCGGCACCAGCGAAGGAACGATCAGTGCCTTTCATGCGGCGCGGATGAATCCGGGAATGGCCCAACGGGTGATTCTTACCTCGTCGTTGTTTCTCAATAGCGGCAAGGGGCGGGGCCTGTCCGGAGTGAGCTGGGATGGCATGAAGGCGCGTTTGTTGTGGGTGCACCATGAGTTTGATCCATGCGAGTACACCCCCTACCGGGAGGCGCGGCAGTTTGCCGAAATGACCCGCAGCCCCCTGCTGACCGTGCGCGGTGGCGGGCCTTCCAGCGGCGCACCTTGCGAGGCCCGCAGCGCACACGGCTTCATAGGAATGGAACGCGAAACCGTGCTGGCCATGCGTTCGTGGGTGAAGACCGGCGTGACACCGGTCGACGTGGGCAAGGAGTAACCGGCGGCGAGACAGGCGGCTAGAGCCGCCAGGCCAGCAGTTCGTCCGCTGTACGCAGGCGGGCGGAGAGCACCTTGGTGATGTTGCGATAGACCTTGAGGCCGATCTCGGGGCGCGAGTTGATGATCTGGTCGTTGATGCGGACCAGTACGCAATCGGAATCGGCGACGACGCTGGCGCTGCGCGCTTCGTTATCCGCCAGCGCCATTTCGCCGAAGCTGTCGGCGGGCATCAGGCGGGCGAGTTCGACCTGGCCGTCGCGGCCCGACTTGAGTACCTTGGCCTCGCCATTGAGGATGATGTACATGTGCGTGCCGACACTGCCTTCCTTGACGATATCGGCGCCCGGCGCGAAGGTGCATTTCTCGGAATTGCCGAGCAGGTCGCTGATTTCCGCCGGGGTGAGCCCCTGAAAAGCCTTGACGTGCTCCGAAAGCTTGAACAGCAGACGCTGCAGGTCGGTAAAGGTGAATTGCTCGCGGATCCAGTTCATCGCGTGATCATACCTGAAGTACGGTGAGGAGGTCCTGTTCGAGCCTGACCAGCGTGGCGGTCTGCGCCAGTTCCTTGCCGCTGATGAGGAACACGTCTTCGACGCGCTCGCCGAGCGTGGCGATCTTCGCGGTATGCAGGGTGATGCCGTGCTGGCCCAGCACGCGGGCAATGGCATAGAGGAGTCCGGGCCGGTCGGCGGCATTGACCGACATCAGGTACTGGTTGCCGCGCTCGTCGGCGCGAATATCCACTTCCGGCGTGACCGGAAAGTGGCGCACCTGCCGCGACAGGCGCCCACTGATCGCCGGGGGCAGCGGTCCCTGCTGGATGAGTTGCTCGACGATGCCGTGTTCGATCAGGCCGATCATGTCGCGATAGACCTGGGTCGCGTCGGAGGCGAACACCACGAAGCTGTCCAGGGCATAGCCATGACGCGTGGTGTGAATCTTGGCGTCCACGATGCTATAGCCGAGCCGGGCAAAGAAGCCGCAGAGGCGGGCAAACAGCAGGGCTTGATCCCGCACGTAAACCATCACCTGCAAGCCTTCGCCCATCGGGTTGAGGCGCGCCTTTACCACCGGCTGCGCGCTGTCCGGTCGATGGTAGAGCACGCGTGTATGCCAGGCGATTTCATCGGCGGCGTGCCGCATGAAGTAGCCGGTGTCGAGATGGCTCCACAGCTCGACTTCGACGTCCGGACGCAGGCCGTGACGGCGCAGGATGCTTCGCGCTTCTTCCTGTCGCTCGGCGACACCCGTGAGTTGGAGCACCGCCGTGCCGCCGAGGACGCTGGCGGTCATGCGGAACAGGTCTTCAAGCAGTTTGCCTTTCCAGGCGTTCCACACTTTCGGGCTGGTGCCGCGAATGTCGGCCACCGTCAGCAGATAGAGCGCGGTGAGCCGGCGCAGGTCGCCCACCATGCGGGCAAAGGCGAGGATGACCTCGGGATCGGCCAGATCCTGTTTTTGCGCCACGTGCGACATGGTCAGGTGCCGCTCGACGAGGAACACCACGAGTTCGGCATCGTCCCCCGTGATGCCGTGGTCGCGGCAAAAGCGTGCGGCGTCCTTCTTGCCAAGCTGGGAATGGTCGCCGCCGCGACCCTTGGCAATGTCGTGGAACAGGGTGGCGACATAGAGCAGCCAGCGATTCTCGAAGCCGGCCATCAGCCGCGAACAGAACGGGTACTCGTGGGCAAACTCGGGCTGGGCGAAGCGCCGCATATTGCGCATCACCTGCAGGATGTGCTGGTCGACGGTGTAGACATGGAACAGGTCGTGCTGCATCTGGCCGACGATGTGACCGAAGGCCGGCAAATAGCGGCCCAGGATGTCGTACTGATTCATGCGCCGCAGCGCGTGGATCAGGTGCGGTTGCTGGAACAACTGGAGAAACAGCGCGCGGTTTTGCGGGTCGCGACGAAATTCGGTGTCGATGCATCCCTGCGCCCGCCACAAGGCGCGCAAGGTGCGCGGCGTCATGCCCTTGAGCTCGGAGCGCTGCATTTGCAGCAGAAAGCATTCGAGAATGGCGCGCGGAAAACGCTGGAAAATGTCTTCCTCGCGCACGTCGAGCTGCTCGCGCACCACCTGAAAGTATTCGTCGATGATGACTGGCGGCCCCTGCCGCGCCGGCAGCAGGCGGTCGGCCAGCACCTGCATCACCAGCGCATTGAGTTGCGTGACCAGCTTGGCATTTCGGTAGTAGCGCTGCATCAGCACTTCGGCCGCGCGTTTGGCATGAGTCGGGCCGATGCCCATGGCCAGGGCAAGTTTTTCCTGATGATCGAACAGCAGCTTGTCTTCGCGACGACCGACGAGGACATGCAGTTCGATGCGCAAGTCGCGCAGCAGCCGGTCAACGCGTTTGAACTGGCTAACCTCGGATGCGGTGATCAGGCCCGCCTTTGCCAGTGACGGCCAGTCGTCGCCGATGCCCGCCGCGCGCGCCACCCATTGGATGACCTGCAAATCGCGGCGACCGCCGGGGCCTTCCTTGAAGTTGGGTTCGAGGCTGTAGGGCGTGTCGCTGAACTTGGCGTAGCGCTCGGCCTGCTCCAGTTGTTTGGCCTTGAAGAAAACCACGGGATGCAGCGCGGCCTTGTAACTCTGCTCGAAATCATCGTAGAGCGTACGCGTTCCGGCCAGATAGCGCGCTTCGAGCATCGCGGTTTCGACCGTGATGTCGCGATCGGCTTCGTCCAGGCACTGGTTGACGCTGCGCACACTATGGCCGATGTCGAGGCCGATGTCCCACAGCAGGCCGATCAGTTGTTCAAGTTGCGGCGCCGCGCCTGACTCGCGGGACATGTGTTGTTCATCGGCCACCAGGATCAGCAGATCCACGTCGGAGCCGGGGTAGAGCTCGCCGCGCCCATAGCCGCCGACGGCCACCAAAGCGCAGTTTTCAGGCATGGCGAGTGCCGTCCAGACTTCCAGCAGTACGCTATCTACCAGCGTTGTGCGACCGCTGAGCAGGGCAGCACCGTCTTTCCCTTCCCGCCAAGCGGCGGTCAGCGCCTGCTGCCCCGCAGTCAGGCGTTGTCTGGCGCGGGCGGCCAGTCGGCGCGAACCGCTCATGCTGTTGCGCTATGCCGTCGGCGACGTGACGGGAAACGAGTCATCATGCTCAGGGATTGATCCGGATGTGAGATGGGCACGGCGGAGTGCCTGCGGAGATCGTCATTACCTCGACGCCGGTCTCGGTGACGCGGATGGTGTGCTCCCACTGGGCGGAAAGACTGTGATCCTTGGTGACGATGGTCCAGCCATCCGGCAGTTCCGAAATCGCCGCCTTGCCGGCGTTGATCATCGGTTCTATGGTGAATACCATGCCCGGCGCCAGTAATGGGCCATCACTGGCCTTGCCATAGTGCAGTACCTGCGGCTCTTCGTGAAAATTGCGACCGATGCCATGGCCGCAGAACTCGCGCACCACGGAAAAACCCGCGCTTTCCGCATGTTTCTGGATCGCCGCGCCGATCGCCCCCAGATGCACTCCGGGGCGCACTTGGGCGATACCCAGCCACATGCATTCGTGGGTTATCGACACCAGCCGCCGGGCGAGAATCGATATCTCGCCGACGCAGAAGGTGCGGCTGGTATCACCGTGCCAGCCGTCCTTGATGGTGGTGATGTCGAGGTTGACGATGTCGCCTTTTTTCAGCGCACGGTCGTTGGGAATACCATGGCAGACTTGATGATTGATGGAGGCGCAGATCGACTTGGGGTAGGGCGTGTAGCCCGAAGGCGCATAGTCGAGCGGCGCCGGAATGCAGCCCTGAACATTGACCATGTAGTCGTGACAGATCCGATCCAGTTCTGCCGTGGTGACGCCCGGTTTGACGAAGGGAGCGATGTAGTCGAGGACTTCACCGGCCAGGCGGCAGGCGGTCCGCATCTCGGCGATGTCTTGGGCGGTCTTTATGGAAATGGCCATGACTGATGGGCAGGATTCGGAATCCGCATTTTACCCGCAGGCCGCCCGTGGCGGGCGCTGGACGTGGGAGCATGACGCAGACGGGCGCGACGGTCGTCATCCCTTCCATCAGGGCATCCGAATGGATCGCAAAGTCGCGATACACCGGGCCAAGTATTCGCCATGACCGGGATTTTTTGCTAGGATTCGGCCATGCAAGCGGCGACAGTCGCTGCAATTCATAGTGCCGCCAGGCTGCGGATGCGGCAATCAGGCAGCAATACTCCCCGAGGAATCCATGAGCGAATACATTCACCACGTCACCGACAGCACCTTCAAAGCAGAAGTGCTCGACTCCGCCTTGCCCACTCTGGTCGACTTCTGGGCCGAGTGGTGTGGCCCATGCAAGATGATTGCGCCGATTCTCGAAGAGGTGGCCAAGGATTATTCCGGCAAGCTGCGCGTGGCCAAACTGAACATCGACGACAACCCAAAAACTCCCGGCGAATTCGGCATTCGCGGCATTCCGACCCTGCTTTTGTTCAAGGGTGGCAACGTCGAGGCGCAAAAAGTGGGCGCCCTGTCGAAATCGCAACTCACCGCTTTCATTGACAGCAATCTCTGATCCCGTTACAGTCCGGCTCGGAGTCTGATTCCGGGCCGCTACGAGCAAGACAGGCGCCCACTCCTTGGTGGCGCCGATTCGGTTCCCCTCCTGATTGAATTCTTTTCTGAATTCATCCTCTACATCCCTCTGTTCCGGCGCTTCCGCCGGGATTTCTGCGCAGGTAGTCCATGCACTTATCCGAGCTCAAAGCCCATCATGTCAGCCAACTGCTGGAGATGGCGGCCGCCAACAACATCGAAAATGCCAACCGGCTACGCAAGCAGGAACTGATTTATGCCCTGCTGAAGAATGAGGCCAAGAAAGGTGAAACCATCTTCGGCGATGGCGTCCTGGAAATTCTCCCCGATGGTTTCGGCTTCCTGCGCTCGCCCGAGGCGTCCTACCTCTCCAGCACTGATGACATTTACATCAGTCCAAGCCAGGTGCGCCGCTTCAATCTGCATGGCGGCGATACCATCGAAGGCGAGATTCGCACACCCAAGGAAGGCGAGCGTTATTTCGCGCTGGTCAAGGTCGACCGCGTCAATGGCGAGAGCCCGGAAGCGGCGAAACACAAGATTCTGTTCGAGAATCTCACGCCGCTGCATCCGACCAATCACATGCTGCTGGAACGCGACATCCGCGGCGAAGAGAACATCACCAGCCGCGTCATCGACATGATCGCGCCAATCGGCAAAGGCACGCGCCGCCTCATCGTATCGCCGCCCAAGGCGGGCAAGACCGTGCTGATGCAGCACATAGCCCACGCCATTACCACCAATCATCCCGATGTCACGCTGATCGTCCTGCTGATCGACGAGCGCCCCGAGGAAGTTACGGAAATGACCCGCACCGTCAAGGGCGAAGTGGTTGCTTCGACCTTCGACGAACCGGCCACGCGTCACGTCCAGGTCGCCGAAATGGTCATTGAAAAGGCCAAGCGTCTGGTCGAGCACAAGCGCGATGTGGTGATCCTGCTCGATTCCATCACCCGCCTGGCGCGCGCCTACAACACGGTGCAACCGGCTTCGGGCAAAGTGCTCACCGGCGGCGTCGATGCCAACGCCCTGCAAAAACCCAAGCGCTTCTTCGGCGCGGCACGCAATATCGAGGAAGGCGGCTCGCTGACCATCATCGCCACCGCGCTGATCGAAACCGGCTCGCGCATGGACGACGTGATCTACGAGGAATTCAAGGGCACCGGCAACATGGAAATTCACCTTGACCGCAAGATGGCGGAAAAGCGTGTCTATCCGGCGATCAACGTCAATCGTTCAGGCACTCGCCGTGAAGAACTCCTGTTGGTACCCGCTGTTTTGCAGAAAATGTGGATACTGCGCAAGCTGCTGTACAACATGGACGACATGGAGGCCATGGAATTCCTGCTGGACAAGGTCAAGGCGACCAAGAACAACGCCGAATTCTTCGACGCCATGCGCCAGCGCTGAAGTACGGCAAGAATCGCGTTCGGCGTAGCATAATCACGGATGTTACCGCCTGATACCGGCCCACTTCCATGGCAACAGAACCGACTTACTGCTACCACTGTCGTACGCACCATCCACGAAATGAAATGCGCCTGATCGTGACCAAGACCGGCAAGCGCTGGCGCTGCATACGCAGCATCGAAGCCACGCAACAAGGCCCGGAAGCGCGCGAGGCCTATGGTCGCCAGGTGTCCGAGATCAACAAGGCCGAGTCCAAGAGCCGGGCACAGCGGATGAACAATCTCCTTCAGGAAAAGTAGGCCGCATGAAAGCCGCCGCCCCAGGCAAGCTCGACCGCATCGTCGCCGATGCCCGCCGCACGGCGGAAATCCGCGATCAAGGCTATCGCGAGCAGGCACTGAAAATCTACCCATGGATATGCGGTCGCTGCGCCCGCGAATTCACGCGCGCCAATCTGCGCGAGCTGACGGTGCACCACCGCGATCACAACCACGACAACAACCCGCCCAATGGCAGCAACTGGGAGCTGCTGTGCCTTTACTGCCACGACAACGAGCATCAGCGGCAGTTGGAAGCTGGAGGCAGCAGCGCCACAGGAGTCGGCGCTGGCGGCACGGCGGCGACGCACTCGCCGTTTGCCAATCTCAAGGCGATGCTGGGCAAAGGGGACTAAACCCAAAATAAAGGGCTTTCGTCTTTCGACGGAAACCCTTGGTATCACATGGTCGGGGTGAAAGGATTCGAACCTTCGACATCTTGCTCCCAAAGCAAGCGCGCTACCGGGCTGCGCCACACCCCGAACCGGCGCGATTCTACAGAACCCGGTCTATCGCGGTCAATCGATCATTGCCGGTCCGTGTCAATAAACCTTGACTTGCAGTAGTCCCCGGATTCGTTTATAAAGCCGGTTCTCCGAAAATACGGACACTCTGCAATGGCTGAAGATCTGCTGCACAAGAAGCAATTCCCGCCCTACCTTCCGAAGAAGGGCGAGGAGTACATGGGCAAGAAACAACTTGCCCACTTTCGCGCCATCATGGCCTCTCTCAAGGATGAATTGAGCGAGGACATCGAACGCACGGTGCATACCATGCAGGACGAGGCCACCGTGTTCGCCGATCCGAATGATCGGGCCAGCCAGGAATCCGACATCGCGCTGGAACTGCGCAACCGCGACCGCGAGCGCAAACTGATCAAGAAGATCGACGAGTCGATTGCCCGCATTGAAAGCGGCGACTACGGCTACTGCGATTCCTGCGGCGTCGAGATCGGCCTCAAGCGTCTTGAGGCACGTCCCACGGCCACGCTGTGCATCGACTGCAAGACCCTGGAAGAGCACCGCGAAAAACAGGTTGGCAAGTAAGCCGCCAGTGGGCGCGCAAGCGCCGACCAACAAAAAAGGACGCCGCAGCGTCCTTTTTTGTTGCCTGCGGCAGAGACCTTATTGTTGCGCCGCCGGAGCGGGCGCCGCTGTTTCGACGGCGATGGCCTTCATCGACAAGCGCACGCGGCCCTTGTCGTCGGTCTCGATGACCTTGACCTTCACTACCTGGCCTTCCTTGAGGTAATCGGCGACGGCATTTACCCGCTCGGTGGCGATCTGCGAAATATGCAGCAGGCCATCCTTGCCCGGCAGCAGGCTGACGATGGCGCCGAAATCGAGCAGGCGCAGCACCGTGCCTTCGTAGATGCGACCCACTTCCACCTCGGCGGTGATGTCCTCGATACGCTTCTTGGCCACTTGTGCGGCATCGGCATTCACCGAAGAGATAGTGATCGAGCCGTCGTCTTCGATATCAATCACGCAGCCGGTTTCTTCGGTCAGTGCGCGGATCACGGCGCCCCCCTTGCCGATCACGTCGCGAATCTTTTCCGGGTTGATCTTGATGTGGATCATGCGCGGTGCGAAGGTGGACACTTCCTCGCGATGGCCCGTCATGGAGCCCTTCATTATTTCCAGGATATGCAGACGCGCTTCCTTGGCCTGGGCCAGCGCCACCTGCATGATTTCCTTGGTGATGCCCTGAATCTTGATGTCCATCTGCAAGGCGGTGATGCCTTCTTCGGTACCCGCCACCTTGAAGTCCATGTCGCCCAGATGATCCTCGTCGCCCAGAATGTCGGTCAGCACCGCAAAGCGGGGACCGTCCTTGATCAGGCCCATGGCGATGCCCGCCACGTGCGCCTTGAGCGGCACGCCGGCATCCATCAGGGCCAGAGAACCGCCGCAGACGGAGGCCATTGAAGACGAGCCGTTGGACTCGGTGATTTCCGACACGACACGCATCGAGTAACCGAAATCCTCGGGCGACGGCAGCACGGCAAGCAGCGCACGCTTGGCCAGGCGACCATGGCCGATTTCGCGACGTTTCGGCGTGCCGACGCGGCCTGTTTCGCCGGTGGCGTAGGGAGGCATGTTGTAGTGAAGCATGAAGCGATCACGATACTCGCCTTGCAGCGCGTCGATGATCTGCTCGTCGCGGCCGGTCCCCAGCGTGGCGACCACCATCGCCTGCGTCTCGCCGCGAGTGAACAGCGCCGAACCGTGAGTGCGGGGCAGGACGCCGTTGCGGATGACAATCGGGCGCACGGTGCGCGTATCGCGGCCATCGATGCGCGGTTCGCCGTTGAGAATCTGGCTGCGGACAATCTTCGCTTCCAGATCGAACACGGTATTGCCGACGAGGTTCGCATCCGGCGCGTTTTCCACGCCCTCGGTCAGGGCAGCGATGGTCTTCTTGGTGATTTCACGGGTCTTGATGGTGCGGGCCTGCTTGCTGGTAATGCGATAGGCTTCGCGCAGTTCGGCTTCCGCCAGTTCGGCGACACGAGCGATCAGCGGCTCGTTTTTGGCCGGCGGCTGCCAATCCCATTCGGGTTTGCCGGCAACTTCCACCAGTTCGTTGATGGCCTTGATCGCGGCTTGCATCTGGTCGTGGCCAAACACCACGGCGCCCAGCATGATTTCTTCGGAAAGCTGTTGGGCCTCGGACTCGACCATCAACACGGCGCCTTCGGTACCCGCTACCACCAGATTCAGTTGCGCGCTTTCCAGTTGAGTCTTGGTTGGGCACAGCACGTACTTGCCATCGATGTAACCGACGCGAGCAGCGCCAATCGGGCCACTGAACGGAATCCCGGAAATCGCCATGGCGGCCGATGCGCCGAGCATCGCCGGAATATCCGGATCGATTTCGGGGTTGCAGGACATCACGGTACAGACGACCTGTACCTCGTTGTAGAAGGCATCGGGGAACAGCGGACGCAACGGACGATCAATCAGGCGGCAGGTAAGGATTTCCTTTTCCGAGGGGCGTCCCTCGCGCTTGAAGAAGCCGCCGGGAATGCGACCGGCGGCGTAGGACCGCTCCTGATAATCCACGGTCAGCGGGAAAAAATCCTGTCCCGGTTTGGCGTTGCGCGCGCCGACCACCGTGGCCAACACAACGGTGTCATCCATGGTGACCATGACGGCGCCGCCAGCCTGGCGGGCGATTTCGGCGGTTTCAAGGGTGACGGTATGGTCACCGTAGGCAAAGCTCTTCTTGATCGGATTCAGCACGACAATTCCTTTCAGCAAAAAGTAAAAGCCGGCACAGTCATCATGGCTGTGTCGGCCTGTTCAGCATGCATGCGCAGTATCTGGAGCAAAGCGCATCGCACGTCGGGGGCGAACCTGGATCGGCGCCTGGATTGAAAACTACTTGCGCAGACCAAGGCGCTCGATCAGCGAACGATAGCCGTCGACGTTCTTGCGTTTTAGGTAGTCCAGCATCTTGCGGCGCTGGCTGACCATCATGAGCAGGCCGCGACGTGAATGATGATCCTTGGTATGCGCCTTGAAATGACCCGTCAAGTCGTTGATGCGCGCGGTAAGCAGCGCCACCTGAACTTCGGGAGAGCCTGTGTCACCCTGCGCACGCTGGTAGTCGGTGACGATCTTGGCTTTGTTGATAGTGGAAATTGCCATTGTGGTTTCCTTGCTGTTCCTGTGATGTTGGGCTCTTGGAGAACCGTGGATTATAGCGTTTTCAGTGAAGTCTGATCAAGTATTACGGCGAATTGGTAGTGGTTCAGTTTGGTGGAGACGCTGTTACAAATTTGTCCTTGATACCAGGGCTGTATGGATATACAGTTACCCCTCAAGGTAAACACAATTCACCCGTAAGAAGCCGGAACCTAATGCTTATCGGGGCACCCCAACGGGGTAATTGACTTATGCTGCGACTTACCCACATACTTATGCACAGAGATATTCACAGTATTTGTGGATTTTTGAGGGATAGACTTACTGGTGTTCCCTCTATACGTGCGGAGAGTGCTATGGCTGCGTATTTTGAATTTGAGCCAGAAAAGGCGTTGGTCGCCACCGCCTATCTCGCCGACAGATCTGGAGAAACGATGTACACCATCTTGAAGATGGTGTACGTTGCGGATCGCCTTCACTTGGAACGCTATGGTCGTCCCATCACTGGCGACAGGTTCATTGCTATGGCGCAAGGCGCATGTCCTTCCAAGATTTACGATTCCATGAAGGTTCTACGGGGAGATGAGAATAATAATTACTTACCCGAGAGTGAGCATTATCTTTCAGTGGACGCGATAACTTATGATGTTGTTGTTAAGGATATGCCCTCACTCGACGTATTAAGCGCGAGTGAAATTGAGTGCCTTGATGAAACCGTTTCCATCCTCAAGCGACGCGGACCCCGGCACATTCGCGATTTGGCGCATGACGCAGCGTGGAAGGAAACAGGACGTAATGCCACTATGGACTTCTTGGCCATTGCCAAGTCTATAGAAGATGGTGGTGACATTTTGGCTCAGCATCTAGAAACAAGATTTTCCTCATAATTTAGGCATCACAATAGGCGATGCCGGTTAATTGTGGTCATGTCTATTGTCTCTATTGGCCTCCAGCCGCAAAAGATAAACTGCTTGTTCCTGCCTATGTCCTACCAGATGACAGGGTACGTTTCTTCGTTATCAACTCTGAACTCACTCCGTTTCAGAAGGCAAGACCGGAGGTTCTAAAGCACGTACTCCCAATTCAGAAAGGTCTTAACCAGGCGTTTCTTACCCATGATTCATGGCTCTGCTGCCATGAAGTCGTAGCCGGATTCACTAGACAGCAAATTGATTCTGCCGTTGGTGCATACCGTGGGCCTTTAGACGTGGCTACTCAAGCTGGCGTTAAGGCTATCGTGGAAGTATCGAGACTTCATTCTGACCGCGAGAAGGGCTTGTTCTTAGCTCAATGGCCGCAGTAGATATTCAGAAGTTTGTGTCCGTCATCATTACAACTTCTTCCAAGTCCCATGCGTGATCCGCAATTCCTGCCTCCATGGCCGGCGTAACCCGAAGCGTCTTGTGAATCTTGCAGAAGTTGTAGAACATAAAGTAGAGGCTGATCGCGTGCATGTGGTTCTCCAGCTTCTTTGAGAACGCATTGGTCAGCCGGGTAAAGCGCCGCATGTGCATCCGCATGGTCAGGTTCTGGCGCTCGACGTAGCTGGTCGATACGTTCTCCATATCCGGGTTGCCGGTAATCCTGTTTTTCTCTGTCCCGGTGCATTCTGCCGGACTATAGCGCCGCGCATCCTCTTTGCCCTGGCCTTCGTTGCCGTAAATCTTGACCAGTTGAGCGAAGTCGATGCCGCTCCCGAACGCCTCTTCTACAGCCGTCAAATATGCCTTGTGGCCGTCTGTGGTGAGTTGAACACGATTGGTAAGGCGATCTGCCAAGTCCTGAATGAAGGGCCGCGCTGACTCGATAGCGCGGGTTCCTATATGCCAACACGGTACAAGCTTGGTATCGGCATCAATAGCCGTCCAGGTATAGACATCGCCAACGCCCAGAACGCCCTTGAGTTCTTCCGGCACGTTGCGCTCCTTCATGCCGACGAAAGACCAGATTTCGTCGCACTCGATGCGCTTGCAAGTCAGTCCGGTCATGACGCGATCTTGATAGAGGGCGCATGCCTCGCCTACGTCAGCCAACAGCTTGAGCACCGTGTTCTTTGACGCGCCAGTGACACGGCAGGCCGCATTAACGCCCATGCCTTCACAAAGGACTGAGAGGATTCTGGCGCGGTCTTTGGTGGTTAGGCGGTTCATGACTTACTCCATACTGTCACTCGATAATGAACAGTATGCTTGAGTAAAGTGCATTTGTCAATGCAAAAAATGCAAATATGGACGTAAATCGTCCTTGCGACAGTATGCGCAAAAACTACTTGATCTTATGTGGATTTTTTGCCAGAATGAGCTATGTCAGGCTATTGTTCTTCCTGACATGGCTGACTCTGGATGCCTAGAATATTAAGGTCATAAAGATGTGAGCCATACACGAGCCCTCCTTGACCGCGCACCAGTGCGGACTATGGTTCCCCGGACGGGAAAGGGGTTTGAAATAGAAAGCCTCAGCGCGCCAACGCTGGGGTTTTCGCCGTTTACAGCAAGTCATCTGCATTGTTTAGGCGATACCGATTCGGAACATTGCCAGACCCCTCAAAGGTCTTCGCAATAAATCCTTGGCTCTCCAACTTCCCTAGAGTAGTTGAGATTCTTGAGCGAGGGAATTTCCCGCCCTTGATCTCTACGCCCATTTTCTTTAGCGCTGCATCAACATGAGCAACGGAAAATTCTTGGGTTCCGAACCTGGAAATAATGTCCTTAACATCCTCTTGAAGAGTTCGGCGTTGCCCATCAGGAATCAACTGATCTAGGGAGATAAGGTCTTTATCTACAACAACATCCGGCAGTAGCGGCGCCTGAGTTGCGCTATAAACTTGCCTACCCTCAAAGAACCGCAAAACGGCTTCCTTTTCGGCTAGGGCTTTTCGGTCTGCTTCAACCTCCTTCCTCAACGCATCCAAATCGATAGTGGCCATTCCATGACTCCAGTAATCACGATTTTGCGGATTATACGCAATAAGGTGGTGGAGTCAAGCAAAAAATGCAAAGGAAGACGAGGGTGTGAATGAGAGAACGAAAGGATGGGTTGTTGGATAACAAAAAACCCGCTCAATGCGGGTTCACTCATAGAGACATAAAGGTGATTATGACTTCCAGCGGGCTTCTGCTGCCTTTCTCGCAATCTCAGATCGCTGCTCTGGCGTGAGGGCTTCTGCTCTAGCCTTTCCGCCGCGCAGCCCACCTTTCCTACTATCGGCTTTCTTCCCAGATAACGGTTGTGACGGTTCAGCTTCCCCTGTCGCCTGCTGCACAACGCCAAAGGCAGTCTGGGTAAAGTCCTTGCGGGGATTTGTTCGTTTCGTAGTCATATCGAAAGCGTAGCATACGATGGTGCGATTTCGCACCGAGTTGTAACAATCCCGATTTCAAACTAGACCACTACCGGCGAATTCGTCGCTCAAACACCGGCGACAAGCCGCAGGGGTTGCAGCCAACCGTCGGCGACCTGCCGGCAAACACCGATGAAGCGGTGTTCCTGGTCATAAACGCGCAGCCGGGCGTCATCCTCGCCGGACCAGCGAACGGCTTGACCGTGCCGCAACCGAGCGGCATCGGCGAGGTTCAGCCGGACTTCGGCCAGGCTGGTGAGCAGGGAATCGG
This sequence comes from Sulfuritalea sp., assembly GCA_023229545.1. GTDB lineage: Bacteria > Pseudomonadota > Gammaproteobacteria > Burkholderiales > Rhodocyclaceae > Sulfuritalea. The sequence continues at coordinate 68,872 of JALNZB010000014.1, forward strand.
GCGGCAGCAGCAAGGCATCGCGGGCATCAGCCGTCAGGGTTTCCAGCGTTGCCATGGAATGGGCCTGGGCGATATCGAGCGCGCCGATGCCGGTACGTCGCAAGGCGGCCAGATGCGCTCCACAGCCCAGGCGATCACCAATGTCGGCGGCCAGGGTTCGCACGTAAGTTCCCTTGCTGCAACGGACTTCGAAAACAAAGCGCCCGTCGGCCAAACCAGCCTCTCCGTCGAGCAGGCGCATCTCATGAATGTTGATGCGGCGGGCTGCCCGCTCCACTTCGATGCCGGCGCGGGCGTATTCGTAAAGCGGTTTGCCGTCACGCTTCAAGGCTGAATACATCGGCGGCACCTGGTCGATCTCGCCGACAAAGCCAGCCAGTACGGCTTCCAGGTCCGGGCGCGTGACTTCCACCGGGTGACGTTCCAGCACCGCGCCTTCCGCATCCGCAGTGGTGGTGGTGACACCGAGTTGCACCGTCGCCACATAACGCTTGTCGGCATTGAGCAGCTCGCCTGAAAACTTGGTCGCCTCGCCAAAACACAGGGGCAGCAAGCCGGTGGCGAGAGGGTCGAGCGTTCCGGTATGTCCGGCCTTTTCGGCGTTGTAGAGTCGGCGCGCGGCTTGCAGGGCATGATTCGACGATAGACCGAGAGCCTTGTCCAGCAACAGCACGCCGTCGAGCTTGCGGCGCGGAACCTTGCCGGCCTTTGGCTGTGGCGCGTTCACTCGCGCATTCACACGTCTTGCGGCTTCTTGTCCGACTCCACCGCCTCGTCGATCAGCTTCGAGAGGCGCGCGCCCTCCTGAACCGAGGGGTCAAAGACAAAATGCAGTTCGGGGATATGATGAATGCGAACACGGCGCCCCAGTTCGCGGCGCAGAAAACTGGCCGAATGCTTGAGTCCTTCATCGATCATCTCGTTGGCAGCGGGGTCCGCCAGCGACGTATAGAACACCTTGGCATGCGCGTAGTCGGCGGTGACTTCGACGGCGGTCAGCGTCACCAGCGTCAACTTGGGCGCGATGCGCAGATCCTTGAGGTGAAAGCGCAGCAGATCCGCCAGTTCGCGGCGGATCTGCTCGGCAACGCGGTCGGAACGCGCGTAGCCATGACCCGAACCGCGCTTTGTTGCCATTGCGAATCAGCCCAGCGTGCGGGCGATTTCCTGGACCTCAAACACTTCGAGTTGATCGCCTTCGTTGATGTCGTTGAAGTTCTTGAGGTTCAAACCGCACTCAAAGCCTTCCTTGACTTCGCGCACGTCATCCTTGAAACGTTTGAGTGACTCCAGCTCACCAGTGTGTATCACCGTGTTGTTGCGCAGCAATCGCACCGAGGCATTGCGCTTGACGACACCGGACAACACCATGCAGCCGGCGACGGCGCCAATTCGGGAAATGCGGAAGACCTGACGAATCTCGACCAGGCCGAGCACGACTTCCTTTTTCTCGGGAGCCAGCATGCCGGACAAGGCTGCCTTTACTTCATCCACTGCCGCATAGATGATGTTGTAGTAGCGGATATCGACGCCAAGACTCTCGGCAGCCTTCCGCGCGCCGACATCGGCACGGGTGTTGAAACCGATCACCACGGCCTTGGAGGCGGCGGCCAGATTGATGTCGGATTCGCTGATGCCGCCCACCCCTGCATGAACCACCATGACCTTGACTTCGCCGGTAGACAGCTTGTTCAAGGACTGCACTAGGGCTTCCTGCGAACCCTGCACGTCAGCCTTGATGATCAACGGCAAGGTTCTGATCTCGCCCTCGGCCATTTGTTCAAACATGTTCTCCAGCTTCGCCGCTTGTTGCTTGGCAAGTTTGACGTCGCGGAACTTACCCTGACGGAACAGTGCGATTTCGCGCGCCTTGCGCTCGTCGAGGAGGACCATGCCTTCGTCGCCGGCCGACGGCACGTCGGTAAGGCCTTGAATCTCGACCGGAATCGAGGGGCCTGCCGATTCGATCGATTTGCCGTTCTCATCCAGCATGGCGCGGACGCGACCGAACACGGCGCCCGCCAGCAGCGCGTCGCCACGACGCAGCGTTCCAGACAGCACCAGAATCGTCGCCACCGGACCCTTGCCCTTGTCGAGGCGCGCCTCGATTACCAGACCCTTGGCCGGAGCATCCACCGGCGCCGCCAGTTCCAGTACCTCGGCTTGCAGCAGCACCTGTTCCAGTAGTGCATCGATGCCTTCTCCGGTCTTGGCCGAGACACCGACAAAGGGCGCGTCGCCACCGTATTCTTCCGGCACCACACCCTCGGCAACCAGTTCCTGTTTGACGCGCTCCAGATTCGCATCGGGCTTGTCGATCTTGGTGATGGCCACAATCAACGGCACGTTGGCCGCTTTTGCATGATGAATGGCTTCCTTGGTCTGCGGCATGACGCCGTCGTCGGCAGCCACCACCAGAATGACCAGGTCGGTCGCCTTGGCGCCGCGCGCACGCATCGCCGTGAAAGCCTCATGGCCCGGAGTGTCGAGGAAGGTAATCATGCCGCGCGGCGTTTCGACGTGATAGGCGCCGATGTGCTGCGTGATGCCGCCGGCCTCGCCATGCGCGACGCGGCTCTTGCGGATGTAGTCGAGCAGGGAAGTCTTGCCGTGATCGACGTGGCCCATCACGGTGACCACCGGAGCACGGGGCAGTTGCGCCGCATCCTTATGTTCACCTTCGTCGGCGAGGAATGCATCGGGATCGTCGAGTTTTGCGGCGAAAGCCAGGTGGCCCATTTCCTCGACCACGATCATGGCGGTTTCCTGATCGAGCACCTGATTGATGGTCACCATCGACCCCATTTTCATCAGCGTCTTGATGACTTCAGTGGCCTTGACCGTCATTTTGTGCGCCAGATCGGCAACGGAAATCGTTTCCGGAACATGAACTTCGCGAACGATAGCCTCGACCGGTTGCTGCGCCGGCGCATCCTCGGCGTGACCGTGGCGGCCATGGCGCCCGCCGCCCTTGGAACCGCGCCAACCGGAAGTCCCCGCATCGCCGCGGGTCTTGATCGCACGTCGCTTGGCGGCGGCATCGTCTTTCCAGGCAACCTTTTTCGCCGGTTTGGCTTTGCCGTCTTCCGGCTTCGTCGCCGGCTTGTGAATAGTGCCGGATACGCCGGCGGCAGCAGCAGCCTCCTTGACCTTTTTGGCTTCCGCCGCGACCAATTGCGCCTGCTGCTCGGCAACCCGAGCGTCGGCTTCAGCGCGAGCCCTGGCTTCGCGCTCGTTCTTCTCCTTGAACTCGGTCGCCTGAATCGCAGAAAGCTTGCCCTGACGCTTCGTTTCAGCCTCACGCAATGCTCGCTGCTCCGGGTCAATCACCGACTTCGGTGCTGCTGCTACCCGCTTGACGGCCGGGGCATCAGCCACCGGAGCTTTCACCACGGGTGCCGCAACCACCTCGACAGGCGTCACTTCGGGAACAGGAGCGGGGGCCAAAGCAGGGGCAGCGACAGGTTCAACTGCGGCAACCGCAGCAACCGGTGTACCTCAGCCGGAACTTCAGCGGCTGCTTCGGCCGCCAGCTCGCTGGTATCGCGTTTGACAAATACGCGCTTCTTGCGCACTTCAACCTGAATCGTGCGTGCCTTGCCGGTGGAATCCGAGGCCCTGATTTCGCTGGTCTGCTTTCGCGTCAGAGTGATCTTGGCTTTGGGCACAGCGTCGCCGTGCGCCTTGCGCAGATAGTCAAGCAGTCGCGTCTTGTCTTGCTCGGACAAGCTGTCGTTGGTAGCCTCTTTGCTGACGCCGGCCTTGGCCAGTTGCTCAAGCAGGGCTGGCGCCGGCATTTTCAGCTCGGTCGCAAATTGGGAAACAGTCATCAAAGCCATGCCGTACCTCTCATTCTTCTTCGGCGAACCAGTGGGCACGCGCAACAGTAATCAGCGCCGTCGCCCGCCCGGCATCGATGCCGGTCATTTCCATCAACTCATCTGTCGCCAGGTCCGCCAGCGCATCGCGATCTGTTACACCATTCTTTGCCAACTTCGCTGCCAGTGGCTTGTCCATGCCATCGAGCGACAGCAGGTCATCGGCTACCTTCTCCATCTGTTCTTCATCAACAATGGCCTCGGTAAGCAACACGTTGCGTGATCGCTCGCGCAGTTCGGTCACTGTGGCTTCGTCGAAGGCGTCGATTTCGAGCATTTCGGCGAGAGGAACGTAAGCGATTTCCTCCAGCGTGGAGAAACCTTCCTCGATCAGGATGTTGGCGACTTCCTCGTCGACATCGAGCTTGTCGATAAACAAAGCGCGAATCGAGCTGTGCTCCGATTCAGACTTGGTCTGGGACTCTTCGATGGTCATCAGGTTGATGGTCCAACCGGTCAATTCGGAAGCCAGCCGGACGTTCTGTCCGCCGCGACCAATGGCGATGGCGAGGTTGTCCTCATCGACCACGACATCCATCGCGTGTTTTTCTTCGTCGACCACGATGCTCTGCACCTCGGCCGGCGCTAGCGCGCCGATGACGAACTGTGCCGGATCGGCCGACCAGAGAATGATGTCTACACGTTCGCCGGAAAGCTCGTTGGTCACCGCCGTGACGCGCGAACCGCGCATGCCGACGCAGGTGCCGATCGGGTCGACACGCGGATCGTTCGATTTGACGGCGATCTTGGCGCGCATGCCGGCATCGCGCGCGGCGGCCTTGATTTCGAGCAGGCCGTCTTCGATCTCGGGAACTTCGAGTTCAAACAGCTTCATGATGAACTCGGGCGCGGTGCGCGACAGGATCAGTTGCGGGCCTCTTGCCTGGCGATCGACTTTCGCCAGCCAAGCGCGCACGCGGTCGCCGGGACGCAGATTTTCCTTGGGAATCATCTGGTCGCGCGGCAACAAGGCTTCGATGCGTCCCGCTTCGATGATGGCGCTGCCGCGCTCCATGCGCTTGACCGTGCCACTGACAAGGAATTCCTTGCGATCCAGGAAGTCATTCAGCAACTGCTCGCGTTCGGCATCGCGAATCTTCTGCAGGATCACCTGCTTGGCCGCCTGCGCGCCGATACGACCGAAATCGATGGGCTCCAGGGCCTCCTCGATGAAGTCTTCGAGCACGATGTCGGAAATCTGCTGTTGCGCGGCGGTCAGGCCGATCTGCTGTTCCGGATTCTCGACCATGTCGTCGGGCACCACCAGCCAGCGGCGGAAAGACTCGAATTCGCCGGTCTCGCGATCAATATCTACGCGCACATCGGCTTCGTCGTTGGTGCGCTTCTTTGTAGCGGATGCCAACGCCATTTCAAGGGCGCCAAAGACGATGTCCCGCGGCACATTCTTCTCGCGGGCCAGGGCATCCACCAACAGCAGCAAATCACGGCTCATGTGAGTCCTCCAGCATTTATCAATACTTTGGCAGCAGGCGCGCCCGATCAATATTTTCGAGCGTAAACCGGTGCAGTGTTTCATTCATTCGCAGACAAACCATTTCAACCCCATCTTCTTCTTGCAGCCCTTCCAGCATGCCGCTGAAATTGCGCTGGTTGCCCAGCGGAACACGCAGCTTGAGCTGCACCTCCTGCCCGGCGAAGCGCCGGTAGTCGGCGGCTTTGACCAGCGCGCGATCAAGGCCGGGAGAGGAAACCTCAAGGCGGTCATAGTCGACGTTCTCGACCATGAACACACGGCTGAGCTGGTTGCTCACGGCGGCACAATCTTCGACGCTGATACCGCTCTTCGGCGCGTTTTCCGGCTGGTCGATAAAGACGCGTAGCAGTCGGGCGCGCGGACTGGTTTCGAATTCAACCAGTTCGTATCCCAAACCAACAACAGTCGTCTCAATCAAATCAAGCAGTTGCATACCAACTCACAAACCCATCGCACAAATAGAAAATGGGCCAAAAAGCCCATTCATTTCTTCTCTCTTTCGAGAACGGTGCCAACCAAAGCCACAAGATTATAGCAGAGGCATCATTTCTCTGCCAAATCAATTCGATTGGCGTTGTCAGTGATAGTGATGTCGTCATCGTCGGCAAAGCCGTTCTCGTCGTCGCTATCGGCGTACGCACCCGATTCCGCCGGGACGCCGGTCTTCCGCTCCGGCGGCAGCAACTTGAACAATTCCTGCACTTCGCCAGGCTCCAGGTCGCGGCACTGACCGCGCTTGAGGCGCGGCGACAGGTGCACCGGCCCATAACGTACCCGCATCAAGCGGCTGACCATGAGGCCGACGGCCTCGAACATGCGTCGTACTTCGCGATTGCGCCCTTCCGCCAAAGCCACGCGATACCAGCGGTTGGCGCCTTCACCGCCCGCTTCCGCGATAAGGCTGAAGCTGGCCAGGCCGTCTTCGAGTTGAATGCCGGTGCGCAAACGCTCAAGCATTTCCGGCGTCGCTTCACCGAGAACCCGCACGGCGTATTCGCGCTCGATTTCATAGCGCGGATGCATCATGCGATTGGCCAGAGCGCCGTCGTTGGTGAACAACAGCAGGCCGCAGGAGTTGAAATCGAGGCGACCGATGGATATCCAGCGTCCGCTCTTGAGTCGCGGCAGCTTGGCAAACACGCTGGGGCGACCATCGGGATCGTCCCTGGAAACAATCTCGCCCTCGGGCTTGTGATAGACCAGCACGCGCGGCAGACGCAAGCCGAACCTGAGCTGCACCAGCTTGCCATTGAGACGAATCTTGTCCTCCGGACCGACGCGCTGACCGACGTGCGCCGGCACGCCGTTGACGCTGACGCGCCCGGCGACGATCCATTCTTCGAGCTCGCGCCGCGAACCGTAGCCGGCGTCGGCCAGCGCCTTGTGCAGCTTGGGCGGATCGATGAACACCGGCTCGTCGCGACGCCTGGCGTGAGACGGCAAGGCCGAACCGCCGCGAGCGGATGCCGTGCGCTCCTGCGACCGTGGCGACCCTTGCGGCGGCCGGAAGGGACTAGCCTTGCGCGACGGACTGCGCGGCGGGCTGTTCCGGCTCTTGCCCGGCGAGGTCGAGTTGCCCGTCGGCGGCGAGTTTGTCTGAGCCGTGGCCTGACTGCGGCTCTGACGCTTGCCCTGATCCGGCGTGCTCGGCGCCCGACTCTTCGGCCCTCGCCTGGACCGGGAGGGCTTCGGGGATTGCGGATTGTCCAAGGTCCATGACCCTTTCAATTTCAGTCAACGGCGGCAGTTCAGTGAGGCTGCGCAAGCCGAGGTCGTCGAGAAAACTTCGCGTGGTTGCATACAGTGCCGGTCTTCCGGGTGCGTCGCGGTGGCCGACGGCATCGATCCAGCCACGTCCTTCCAGCGTTTTCAGAATGTTCGGCGATACGGCCACGCCCCGAATGTCTTCGATGTCGCCACGCGTCACGGGTTGACGGTAGGCGATGATTGCCAATGTTTCCATCACCGCGCGCGAATATTTCGGCGGCTTGTCGTTCTTCAGCCGGTCCAGGTAGGACTGATATTCCGGGCGCGTCTGGAAGCGCCAACCGGATGCCAGTTGCACCAGTTCCGCGCCCCGATCCGCCCAGTCGCGGCGCAAGTCATCGAGCAGTGTACGCCATGTATCGTCATCGAACTCCTGGTCGAAGAGCTTTTTCAGTTCGGCCAGGGGCAGGGGCTCGTCGGCCACCAGCAGCGCGGTTTCCAGCACGCGCTTGTAGTCATCGGGTTTATACAGTGGCAGCATCGGGCAGTTTCACGTAAATGGGCGCCATGGCCTCGTTCTGGGTAATTTCGATCAGCGACTCGCGCGCCAGTTCCAGCATGGCGAGAAAGCTCACCACCAGTCCCTGGGCGCCCATCGTCAGATCGAACAACTGGTCAAACACCACGTAGCCCCCCCCGTGCAGGCGCCGCAGAATGATGCTCATGTGTTCGCGCACGGAAAGTTCTTCGCGATGAATCTTGTGATGCTGATGCACCCTGGCTTGCTTCATGAGCGACAGCCACGCCACTTGCAGATCATGCAGGCTTACCTCGGGTTGGCGCTCGGCGACCTTGTCGGCGATCCACACCGTGATCCATTCGTAGTCGCGTCCGGCCTGCGGCATTTCATCCAGCCTGGCCGCCGATGCCTTCATGCGCTCGTATTCGATCAGGCGGCGCACCAGTTCGGCGCGCGGATCTTCCGGCTCGCCATTCTCCGCCTTGGGCGGACGCGGCAGCAGCAGGCGCGACTTGATCTCGATCAGCATCGCCGCCATCAGCAGGTATTCGGCGGCGAGTTCCAGATTGCCCTTGCGCATCGCTTCGACATACACCAGGTACTGCGCCGTCAGCGGCGCCATCGGGATGTCGAGGACATTGATGTTGGCGCGGCGAATCAGGTACAGCAGCAAGTCGAGCGGCCCCTCGAAGGAATCGAGAATGATCTCCAGCGCATCCGGCGGAATGTAGAGGTCGCGCGGCATTTCGGCCATGAACTCGCCATAGACTCTGGGCAGATGCGGCGCGCCCGCAACTGCATCAATAGTCGGCGCTGGCGAGACGGCGAAATGAGCGGCGTTTTCGATCACGAGTGGTCGAGTCCTATCGCTTCGCGCACGTCGCGCATGGTTTCCTGCGCCAGCTTGCGCGCCTTTTCGCAGCCATCGGCGATGATGTTCTTGACCAGTTGCGGATCTTCCTCGTACATCCTGGCCCGTTCGCGCATCGGCTCCTGTTCCTTCAGCACGCCCTCGATCACCGGCTGCTTGCATTCGATGCAGCCGATGCCGGCCGAGCGGCAGCCGCTTTGCACCCAGCTCTTGATGTCGTCGCCGGAATAGATCAGGTGGAACTGCCACACCGGACATTTTTCGGGATCGCCGGGGTCCGTCCGCCGCACGCGCGCCGGGTCGGTCTGCATGGTCTTGATTTTTTTGCGCACCGAGTCGGCATCCTCGCGCAGCGCAATGGTGTTGCCATAGGACTTTGACATCTTCTGGCCGTCCAGCCCCGGCATGCGCGAGGATTGGGTGAGCAGCGCGTCGGGTTCCACCAGGATCATCTTGCGCGTGCCTTCGAGCCAGCCGAACAGACGCTCGCGGTCGCCCAGAGAGAGGCTCTGCGCCTCGTTCAGCAGTTCGTGCGCCTGCTCCAGCGCATCGTCTTCACCCTTTTCCTGATAGCGGGTGCGCAATTCGTCATAGAGTTTGGCGCGCTTGCTGCCGAGCTTCTTGACTGCCTCGCGCGCCTTGTCCTCGAAGCCCGGCTCGCGGCCATACAGGTGATTGAAACGGCGCGCGATCTCGCGCGTGAATTCGACGTGCGGCACCTGGTCTTCGCCCACCGGCACCCGGTTGGCGCGATAGATGAGGATGTCTGCCGCCTGCAACAGCGGGTAGCCAAGAAAGCCGTAGGTCGTCAGATCCTTGTGCGACAGCTTTTCCTGCTGATCCTTGTAGGTCGGCACGCGTTCCAGCCAGCCCAGCGGCGTCATCATCGACAGCAGCAGATGAAGTTCGGCGTGCTCCGGCACTTTGGACTGGATGAAAATGGTCGCCTGCGACGGATCGACGCCGGCGGCCAGCCAGTCGATGATCATGTCGCGGGTGTTGTCCATGATCGTGCCCGGCTCGTCGTAGGCCGTGGTCAGCGCATGCCAGTCGGCGACGAAGAACAGGCAGGGATACTCGTGCTGGAGCTTGATCCAGTTGGCCAGAACGCCGTGATAGTGGCCAAGGTGGAGGCGCCCGGTGGGGCGCATGCCGGAAAGAACTTTTTCTGCGTACATTTCAAAAACCAAAAAGGGTTCGGATCAGGCTGTTGAACAGCCACAACAAGGGCCGCAGGATGGTATCCAGCACGCCAAAGAACAGCAGCGCCAGCAGGATCGGAAACCCCCAGCGCTCCAACTGCGAAAACTTCCAGGCGGCGCGATGCGGCAACAGGCTGACCGCGATGCGCCCGCCGTCCAGCGGCGGCAAGGGCAGCAAGTTCAGCACCATCAACACGCCATTGATGCGGATGCCGACCAACGCCATTTCCTTCAACGCCCCGGCATAGCCATGCTCGGGGCCGCCGATCACCAGCTTCAGCACCAGGGCCCAGGCCAGCGCCATGGCCAGATTCGCCCCCGGCCCGGCCGCCGCCACCCAGAGCATGTCCTGCTTGGGACGGCGCAAATTGCCGAAGTTTACCGGCACCGGCTTGGCCCAGCCGAACAGCAGGCCGCCTGCCGAGAGCAACAGTATCAGCGCCGGAACCAGGATGGTGCCCACCAGATCGACATGCCGCAACGGATTCAGGCTGATGCGTCCCATCTGCCACGCCGTCGGATCGCCGAAATGCCGCGCCGCGTAGCCGTGCGCCGCCTCGTGCAAGGTGATGGCGAAAATGATCGGCAGGGCGGAAATCGCCAGCGTCTGGATGAAATTCATGGGAGCGATGATTCTATCAGACGGGTTCTTCCAGCCCGAACGGCGCCAGCGGCCCGCGCCCGGCCCGAACCAGTTCCGGCTGGGCGCCGGTCAGGTTGATGACAGTGGTCATTTCGCTGCCGCAACGACCGGCATCGATCACCAGGTCGAGCCGCTTTTCCAGATGCCGGCGTATCTCGTCGGCATCGGCCAGCGGCGTCTCGAAACCCGGCAGAATCAGCGTCGATGTCAGCAGCGGTTCATTCAATTCCTCCAGCAGCGCGAGCGCCAGCGGGTGGTTGGGCACGCGCAGGCCGATGGTCTTGCGCTTGGGATGCAGCAGTCGGCGCGGCAACTCGCGGGTGCCTTCCAGGATGAAGGTATAGCTGCCCGGCGTGGTGGCCTTCAGCAGGCGATATTGGCTGTTGTCCACCCGCGCATAGGTGGCGATTTCGGACAAGTCGCGACACATCAGCGTGAAGTGGTGGCGCTCATCGACGCCGCGTATGCTGCGGATCCGATCCAGCAAGGGCGCATAACCCGCCACGCCGGCCAGCGAATAGGCGGCATCGGTGGGCAGCGCGATGAGGCCGCCGCTCCTGGCGATCTCCGCCGCCTGCTTGATCAGGCGCGGTTGCGGGTGTTCAGGATGGATATTGAATAGCTGTGCCATGCGTTGTAATCCGGGGAACCGGCCTAAACCAGTTGCGACCAGACTGGTGTCAGGTCCTCCGGCAAGTCGGGCATTTTGCCGAGATCAACCCAGCTCTCGCCCGGCCCATGAAAATCCGAACCGCGCGAAGCGAGAAAACCGAACTCGCGGGCGATGCGCGCGAACTCGCGCACCTCATCATCCTTCGACGAACCCGACAGCACCTCGATGCCGCGCCCACCGAGTTCCTTGAACGCCACGAACAACTCGCGCAACTCGGCTTTCGACAAGCGGTAGCGACCGGGATGGGCGATCACCGCCGTGCCGCCAGCGCCGACTATCCAGCGCAGCGCGTCTTCCAGCGTCGCCCAGGCATGTTCGACATAGCCCGGCTTGCCCTTGGCCAGCCAGTGGTCGAACACCGACTTGACGTCCTTGGCATGTCCCTGCTCGGCAATGTAGCGGGCGAAGTGCGAGCGGCTGACCAGCGCCGGATTGCCGGCATGGCGCAGCGCGCCCGCGTAGGCGCCGTGGATGCCCACCTTGTCCAGTTCCGCAGCCATGCGCCCGGCGCGTTCGTCGCGACCGCTCCTGATCTGGCGCAGTCCGGTCACCAGCGCCGCATTGGCGGGATCGATGCCGAGTCCCACGATATGCACCGTCTGGTCGTCGCCCCAGGAAATCGACACCTCGACTCCATCGACAAAGCGCAGACCGACCTCGTCTGCCGTCGCCCGGGCCTCGGCCAATCCGCCGAGTTCATCGTGATCGGTCAGCGCCAGCAGTTCGACGCCGTTGCCTTGCGCCCGGCGCACCAGTTCAGCCGGCCTCAGCAGTCCGTCGGACACCGTCGAATGGCAATGCAGGTCGGCATTGAGCGGTTTCATGAGCCCAAGAATCCATCGACCAGGCGGCTGCCCCGGAGGTGCACACGCAGGCGCCAGCCACGCACCTGAACAAATTGGGAATGACAAACTATCATGCTGGCATTCTACCAGCGCGACCGTGGCGTCACCGCGACGCGACACAAGGTGTCGCTATTCGCTCAAGCTGATCATCACGCAACCACATGCGTACCATCCTGACTCCACCCAAAAGTCAGGATATGACCACAAGTCGCTCCCCATGAACAGCCCACTTCTAAACCAACATTGGAGTTCCCCCGGCTCTGCCGGGGAGGCATTAGAAGTTTGACATAGAGTCTATTTCAGTAGGCCGGTTGCGCGCCACGTGATGATGCCGCAGGCGAGATGCAACATGGCGATAAATGTTTCGGGGAGTTTCTCCCAACGAACCAAGATGCGACGGAAGCGATTCATCCAACTATGAGTGCGTTCCACCACCCAGCGCCGAGCCTTGAAGCCCGCCTCTTCTTTGATGGCTCTGGCTTCTTCGCCACGAGCGCGGATATGCGCGGTGAAACCGAACTCTCGAACAATGCTGCGGACCTCATCGAAGTCGTATCCCTTGTCAAGGCACAGCCCGTGAGGCATCGCTACCGTCGGCAAGGGGCGCGCCGCCATGATTCCTTCGAGCGTACTTCTGACCAACTTCATGTCGTGACGATTGGCGCCCTCAATGGCGAGCGCCAGTGGGTCCATGGACAGCCAGGACCAGTCGATTCCCTTCAGTCCATCGTATTCGATCAGTCCTTGCCACCAGAAGGCTTCGAACACGCCGGCCTCGGTCCATTCGCGACAGCGTCGATACGCCGACTGCAGGTGCAGATCCCCATGGCATCGAGCGCGTTCCACTGGCAGCCGGACGAGTACAGCGACATGTGCCGGACTCCATTCCAACACTGCGATTTCTCATCGCCCAAGCGATCGCTCGCGGACTTCAGCGGTGTCCTTGCTGCGGCGCAAGTAGATATGATTAATGACACAGTAAGACTAGGGAACCACTGAATAAGTTACAATCAATGCGTGTGTCATATTTAATCGGCCTTTCGGTTTGAAGAGTGGCAGACAAGACGATGAAACAGATGACGCTGGCGGCAGTGAAGGGATTCCAGAAGCACAATCGGGCGACGCGCAAGGTGGAGTTTCTGGCACGGATGGACGGTTTGATGCCGTGGGCCGAGTTCTGTGCCTTGATCGAACCGCATTACCCGAAGGCGGGGAATGGCCGCCCGCCGGTGGGCGTGGAGCGGATGCTGCGGATGTACTGCGTGGCCAACTGGTTCAACCTGAGCGACGAAGGCTGCGAAGACGCCCTCTACGACGTGCTGGTGTTCCGGGAGTTCTGCCGGTTCGATTTTGGACGGGAGCGGGCGCCCGATTCGACGACTCTGCTCAACTTTCGTCACCTGCTGGAAGAGCACGACCTGGGCGCGGCGCTGTTCACCAAGGTCGGTGAGTTGTTGCTGGCCAACGGCATGAAGCTGTCGGGCGGCACGATTGTCGATGCCACGCTGATCGCCGCACCTCCTTCCGTCAAGAATCAGGAGAAGAGCCGTGACCCGGAGATGCATCAGGCCAAGAAGGGCAACCAGTGGTACTTCGGCATGAAACTTCACATTGGGGCGGACAGTCAGACCGGTCTGGTCCATAGCGCAAGCGTCACTGCGGCGAACGTGCATGACAGCCATGAAGTACCGAATCTGCTGCATGGCGAGGAAACCCGCTTCTACGGAGATAGCGCCTACCGAGGCAAGGATCAGCGGGAGCGGCTCAAGGACATTGCGCCGAAGGCGAGGGACTTCACCAACAAACGCGCCTACCGGAACTGCCCTCTGACGGAAGCTGACAAGGAAACCAACCGGCGCAAGTCGAGTGTCAGATCGAAAGTTGAGCATCCGTTTCTGACCTATTCTGTTGAAAAACCCCTTGACATGCCATATGCATTACTAATATGATTGCGGCATTGTTTAGGAGGATGCATTGCCATGATGGGTCGCCAAGCAACAGGCCGTGAGCAAC
>JALNZB010000050.1 GCA_023229545.1 Sulfuritalea sp.
AAGTGCGGGCCAGAGATACAGAGCCCAATCAACCCAGGCGATGCCGAACGCTTTTCCAACCAAAGCCGCTGGCAGGAAGAAGCCCATGGCGGAACGCAACAGCAGCGGTTCGCCAGCAGGATTCAGGTAGGCGACAGGCCAGGCCCCAAAGACCAGATCGCCGAGCACCGCATCGCGAACCCGCCAATCGTGATTCGCGAAAAAGAAATGACCCGCCCCGCCGAGGGCCACCCAGGCGGCCACCAGTGCGATGATCAGCAGCAGCGCCCACGGATCGGGGCCGTCATAGGACACCAGAAATGATCCCCGTGCCAGTTTCCACAAACTCCAGACGCCCAGGGCGCACAAGGGCAGCGCCAGCGCCGAATGAAACCAGCCGGTCAGGAAAATCAGATTGGGTACAAGAAGATAAACAACCGCTATGATCGAAAAACAATCCAGCGGACAAGCGGAGCGCAACGAATCAAACGATATCGCACGCTCCGCGAAACCCCCACCGCAGCCCTGACTCCATCTGCGGATAATTGACGGCTTACTAATTTACGAAAGCCATATTGCCCTATAGCGAAGGTAGGGTGACGCTCTTGGAAGCCTGACCTGCACATGTAACGACACAGGGCGTTCCTGTAGCGGTACAGTCATCAAGCCCGGTACCGCCCAAAACACCAGCACCGCATACCGGACTATAGCTAGTAGCACCGGTTGCCAAATTCTTTGCCATCTGAATTGCGTTTCCCGACGCAATGGCACCGACAATTCCGTCGGCTTTTGCCTTGTTTGCATCACCGCTCAGATCAACAAACTTCGGCAACGCCGTAGCCGCCAGAATGCCCAGAATTACAATCACTACAATCAGTTCAATCAGGGTAAAACCGCTTTGTTGGTGTTTCATTTTTGATGCCTCCTAGTCTATTTCCAAAAGTTTAACTAAATCCGCACACGCTCGGGCATCTAGCAGCCCGTGGTTGTGACGGAAATCACGGGTGCGATGATTATGGCGTCGGGGCGCGTGGCTTCCTGATAGCTGATGCGGCAGTCCGGCACTGTGCCGCCCTGGATGTCGAAGCAGCGCCCGCCGGCGCCGCAATTTGCGCCAACCGTCAGGCCGTCGGCCGTCAGGTTGATGGCGGCAGCCGCTTCGATCCCGGCGGCCGTGGCGGCCGGGTAGCGGTTGACGATATCCACCATGATGCCGTCCATGTTCACTTTGGGCGTGGCCGAGGCGCAGGTGGTTGTCGCGACGGGGGGCGCGACATTGGCCAGGTCGAGTTCGCAACGCGAGCGCGCCAAGGCGGTGGCGGAGCGGATCGAACCGAAAATCGCGTAGGACTTGGCAATGCGGGCGTCGCGCTGGGCGTCGATCAGGCGCGGTAGCGCCACCGCCGCCAGGATGGCGATGATGGTGATGACAATGATCAGTTCGATCAGGGTGAAGCCCGAGGACTCTCGGGCTGTGAGGGTGGGGTTCATCGTTGTGGGCAGCAAGGCGACATTTAGTCAGGCTATCACGGGTGGGGCGGGTTGAATCGCAGAAACTAATGAGTTAACGGCTGTCTGAGCCGGTAATTGAGCGCAAGTTCCCTGAATCCCTACCGACCGAAGGTTTTCTGCCACTTTCACTCGGTTTCCACCAGCCGCAATCCGCCCAGCCGGTCAGGACCGAAAGAGAAGGATCGATAGCGCCAGCGCAGTTCGTCGCGGCCATCGAAGGCTTGCGGCAGGCGCGGGCGGTAGGCGATTTCCTGATGGATGGGGTCGAAAACCCAGCCACCCGGCTGGGAGGGGAAGGTGGCTTCGCCCTCGTAACCCGGCGGCTGCTTTTCAAGGAAGCGGACCGGGTTGGCCGCAGCAAGTTCGGGCAGGCGCTGTTCTTCGCCGTGCATGATGAGTTCGCCGACCGCCAGTTGCATGCCCTGCCGCAGGTTGCGGATGGTGAGTTGAACCTCGGTGCGCTCGGCGTCGATCTGCACTCGCTCGACGCGTTCGAGAAAGACCAGAGCCAACACGCCAAAGATGCAAACGATGACGGCAAATTCAAGCTTGTTGACGCCACGCTGACGCTTCATGTCACTTCTTCACGGCCACCTTGCCCAGGTCCCACAGCGGCAGGAAGATGCCCAGCGCCAGGATCAGAACCATGATGCCCAACGAAACAATGAGGATAGGCTCGATCTGCTGCGCCAGGGTCTTCAGTTCGTACTCGACCTCGCCCTGATACATTTCGGCGATTTCTTTCATCATGTCGTCCAGCGCGCCCGATTCTTCGCCCACGGCGATCATCTGCAGCACCACCGGGGTAAACACGCCGGCGGAAATCGAGGTGCGCAGGATGCTCTCGCCGCGCTCGACGCCATCGCGCATTTTTTCGACCTTGGCCGAGATATAGGCGTTGTCGACCGTTTCCGCGACGTTGGTGAGGGCCTGGATGATCGGCACTCCGCTGCGCGAGGCGAGGGCGAAGCTGGCGGCGAAGCGGGCCAGGGTGGCCTTGCGGATGATTTTTCCGGCAATCGGAATCTTCAGCTTGAAGCGATCCCAGATGTAGCGGCCCTTGGACGTATTTTTCCAGGCCCTGAATCCAACAAAGGCGGAAACGCTGCCCACCAGCAGCATCGGCCAATAGTTCAGCATGAAATCCGAAAAACCGATCAGCACGCGCGTCATCAACGGCAGTTGGGCGCCAAAGCTCTTGAACACCTTGGCGAAGGCCGGAATCACGAAAATATTGACGATGACGATGGCGATGCCCATGGCGGCGACGACGAATGACGGATAGCGCAGCGCCGATCTCACCTGCTCCTGCATGAAGCGCTCGAAGGCCATGTGATCGAACAGGCGGATGAAGACTTCTTCGAGCCGGCCGGTCATCTCGCCGACGCGCACCATCGACAGATAGAAGGGCGTGAAAGCCAGCGGATGGCGAGCCAGCGACAACGACAATTCGCGACCGGAATCCAGGCTTTCGCGCACGTCCTGCAGGAGATTCTTCATCGCCGAGTTGGTGTTGGATTCCTGCAAGCCGGCCAGCGCGCGCATGATGGGCACGCCAGCGCGCAGCAGGGTATGAAGCTGCCGCGAAAACAGCAGCACGTCCATGTGCTCGACTTTTTGTTTGAACAGCTCGAACTTGACGCCGGAGCCGCCACCGGCCTTGTCTGGCGAGGCGTCGGTGGGCTTGATCTCGATCGGCGTCACGCCACTGCCGACAATCAGGTCGGCCACCGCCCCGGCCGTTGCGCCCTCCATGACTCCCTGCACGATCTCCCCGGCGCCGTTGCGACCGCGATAGGCGAAGTTAGGCATTTGTCGCTATTCGTCCAACTGCGTCGAAATCCGCATGGCTTCCTCGATGGTGGTGCGACCGTTGACGACCAGGCGCACGGCGTCGCGGCGCAGGGTGTTGCCGCCCATCTGTTCGCGTCCGATCTGCATGAACTCGTTGGGGTCGCCCCGGTTCACCGCCTCGACCAGCGCGTTGTTCATGTCGAGAATTTCATACACGGCCTGACGACCCTGGTAGCCGGTGCCGGCGCAGTGACTGCAACCGCGACCCAGTTTGTACTGGAAGCTGTCCACCCGGTCGCCGAGTTCCGTTTTGAGCCACAAGTGCTCATGCGGCTCCGGAGTGTAGGGGGCGGAACAGTTCTCGCAGGTAACGCGCACCAGACGCTGCGCCAGCACCATCTGGATCGACAGGGCCACCATGTAGCGCGGCACGCCCATGTCGAGCAGGCGGATCGGCGTCGATAGCGCATCGTTGGTGTGCAGGGTCGATAGCACCAGGTGGCCGGTCATGGCCGCGCGCATGCCGATCTCGGCGGTTTCCTGGTCGCGCATTTCGCCCAGCAGGATGATGTCCGGGTCTTGCCGCAAGGCGGTGCGCAGCACGCGACTGAAGGACAGATCGATCTTCTCATGCACCTGCACCTGATTGAGACCGGGCAGGCGGTACTCGACCGGGTCTTCGACGGTGATGATTTTTACCTTGGGCGTGTTCAGTTCGTTGAGCGCGGCGTACAGCGTGGTGGTCTTGCCCGAGCCGGTCGGGCCGGTGACCAGCACGATGCCCGACGGTCGCGCGATGGCATGGCGGAAGCGCTCCAGGATGCGCGGCGGCATGTGCAACTTGTCCAGTTGCAGCAGCCCCGTGTTCTGCGCCAGCAAGCGCATGACGACCGATTCGCCGTGCTGGGTCGGCATGGACGAGATACGAATGTCGATTGCCGTGTTGCGCAACTTGATGTTGAAGCGACCGTCCTGCGGCAGGCGCTTTTCGGAAATGTCCAGGCCCGACATCAGCTTCAGACGCAGCACCAGTGCGGTGGAAATCTTTGAATCGGCTTCGGTCTGCACGTGCAGCACACCGTCAATGCGGAAGCGGATCAGCAGCGATTTTTCCTGCGGCTCGATGTGGATGTCGGAAGCGCGCATCTTCAGCGCTTCCTCGAATACCGTGTTGAGCAGCTTGACCACCGGGGCATCTTCGGCGCCTGCGGTGAGGCCGAGAATGTTGCCGAAATCGGCGGAGATATCGCCCATGTCGGCCGTGAGTTCCTTGGCCAGGCCGTGGATTTCCGCCGCGCGGCTGTAGACCCGGTCAATGGCGGAAAGCAATTGGCTCTCGGTCACCACGGCAAGGTCGATCTCGCGTTTGAGAACGCGCGCCACTTCGTCGAACGCCGTGAGATCGGTTGGGTCGGCCATGCCGACCACCAGCAGGCCGGCCCGCTCGGTCAGTACCAGCGCGCGGTGTCGCCGCGCCTGGGCTTCCGGCAAAAGCTTGATCAGTTCAGGTTGCGGCTTGAAGGTCTTGAGGTCGATAAAATCGGCGCCGAGCTGACGCGCCAGACCGATCGAAATCCCCTCTTCGGTAACAAAGCCGCCTTCCACCAGAACCCGACCGAGCTTGCGGCCCGAACGTTTTTGTTCGTCGAGCGCGAGCTTGAGCTGCTCCCCGGTAACGAGGTTCTGCTGCACCAGCATGTCACCAAGGCGGATTTTTTCCGGGCGTGCCATCAGGCGGTCTCCAAAGCGGCCTTAGAATCGGGGCCGTTACAACTGTGATTTTGCACGAAAGTCATAGTCTAATCATCTGATTTTTCAGAAACTACCGTTTTTCGGAGGCTCCCGCAAGTGTTCCATGTTGTTCTCGTGGCTCCGGAAATTCCGCCCAATACGGGAAATGTCATCCGCCTTTGCGCGAATACCGGGGCCAGACTGCATTTGATAGAACCGCTCGGCTTCGATCTGTCGGCCGCGCAACTGCGCCGGGCGGGAATGGATTATGCCGAGCTGGCCAGCGTTTCGGTGCACCCGAACTGGGCGGCATGCCGCGCGGTATTGGGCGACGCCCGACGGTTTGCGCTGACGACGAAGGCAACACGCCGTCATGCCGGTGCCGACTTTCTGCCCGGCGATGCATTCATCTTCGGTTCCGAATCGCGCGGACTGCCGGCGGATGTGCTGGCTGACATCGACGAAAACCACCGCCTGCGCCTACCGCTGATGCCGGGAAACCGCAGCCTCAACCTCTCCAATGCCGTTGCCATCCTGGTGTACGAGGCATGGCGACAGCAGGGATTCGCGGGCGGCGAATAGGGCAAAAGCGTTTACCGTGGTGGGATCGTCTTTACTCGTGCTTCGCATCGCGTGCCATCAATTGCTCTACTGCCTCGCGGGGCGTGATGCGACCGTCGAGTACGGCGGTCACGGCGCGCGTGATGGGCATCTCGATGCCAAGTTCGGCTGCGCGGCGGGCGACTTCGCGTGCGGCGGGGACGCCCTCGGCGACATGGCCGAGCTGGCGCACGATCTCGTCCAGCGCCAGACCCTCGGCCAGGCGCAGACCCACCTGGCGGTTGCGCGACAGGTCGCCGGTGCAGGTGAGGATCAGGTCGCCCACCCCGGCCAGGCCCATGAAGGTTTCAGGTCGGGCGCCCAGCGCCTCGCCAAACCGGGTGATCTCGGAAAGGCCACGCGTGATCAGGGCAGCGCGGGCATTGAGGCCGAGGCCGAGGCCGTCGCAGATGCCGGTGGCGATGGCCAGCACATTTTTCACCGCACCGCCGACTTCGGCGCCGATCAAGTCCCCATTGGCATAAATGCGCAGATTGCCGCCATGCAGCGCCGTCGCCGTGTCGGCGGCGAATGCCGCATCGCGCGAGGCGAGCGCCACGGCGGTGGGCAGTCCGCGCGCCACCTCCAGGGCGAAGCTCGGCCCGGTCAGCACCCCGCAGGGCGCGTCGCCGCCGACGGCGGCCACGATTTGGTGCGGCAGCAGGCCGCTGCCGGCCTCCAGTCCCTTGCACACCCAGAGGAAGGCAAGCTCCGGGGCGTGTTCGCGCAACTGTTCGAGCAGGCCACGAAAGCCCGCCAGCGGCGCGGCGAGAATCGCCAGGTCCGCCTGTGCCAAGGCGGCGGCAAGATCGGGCTCCACCTGCAAGGACGCGGGGAAGGGGAAGCCGGGGAGGAAGCGCCGGTTTTCGCGTGCCTGCGCCATCTCGCCGGGGCAATCTTCCGCGCGCGCCCACAGGCTGACCGCATGCCGTCCGGCAAAGGCAATGGCCAGCGCGGTACCCCAGGCACCGGCGCCCAGCACCGCTATCCGCATTGCGTGCTAACCATGGTGATCATCTCTTCCGACTTTTCATGCGGGCGACTACAAGCCCCAGACTTGTGGCGCCTTGACATAGCCGCTTTGGCCGTCGCGATGTTTGACTTTGGCCCAGCCGCCGGAGACCGCTTCTAGGAGTTCCAGCACCACGTCGCGTTCGGCCTCGAACACCAGCGCGGCCTTGTCTTCGGCGGTCGCGCGAATCTGGGCGCGATCAAGCCGGACAATGACATTGCGCTTTTCCGTCAGGTGTTTCTTTTCGATCCAGGCCAGATCGCCCCGGTTGTCGCGTACCTTGGACCAGCCGTCGAGGCTGACCACCACTTCCACCGGCGTGCCGGCGCGTACCACGAACAGGGGCTTGGCCTTGGCCGAGGGCGCGTCGTACATCGGCGCCGCCTCGGTCACCGCGCGGTAGTCGAGCGCGCAAGCAGGCGATACCACGGCCAGCGCGGCCAGGGCCAGTGCAAGCGCCGGAAATCGCCGTGTCGCCATCGCCGACTATTGCAGCTGAATCTTGCTTTCGCCCTGCTGCTGTTCCATCAGGCGCTGCTGGTAGAGCGATTCAAAATTCACCGGGGCGAGAATCACCGGCGGGAAGCCGGCGCGATTGATCGCGTCGGACACGGTTTCACGGGCATAGGGGAAGAGGATATTCGGGCAGGCCACGGCAAGAATCGGCTCCAGATCCTGCTCCGGCACGTTGCGAATCTGGAAAATGCCGGCCTTCACTACCTCGACCAGGAAGAATACGGTTTCGGCTTGCTTCGCATTCACCGTGATCGTCAGCACCACTTCATACATGCCATCGCCGATGGTGTTCGCTTTGCTTTGAATCTGTACCTCGATGCCCGGCGTCTCGCGTTGCAGAAATACCTGCGGTGCGTTGGGCACTTCGACGGAAAGATCCTTGACGTAAATCTTTTCGATGCTGAAAACCGGCTGTTGTTCGTCGCTCATGATGAATTGGTGGGTAAGGATGAAAGGAGGCGATTCTACGCGGCCAGCAGGGAATCGAGTTTGCCCTGACTTTCGAGTTCATACAGATCGTCGCAACCGCCGACATGGGTTTCGCCGATATAGATCTGGGGCACGGTGCGGCGACCGGTCTTCTGCATCATTTCTTCGCGTCGCTCGGGCTGGAGGTCGACGCGGATCTTCTCGATATCCGTCACGCCCTTGCGGGTCAGCAGTTGTTCGGCACGCACGCAGAAAGGACATACCGCCGTGGAATACATCAGGACTTTGGACATTGAACGCTCCGTACTCAGGATTTGGTGGTAAGGGGAAGGCTGGCCTCCCGCCAGGCCGAAATGCCGCCGGCGAGATTGAACACTTTTTCAAAGCCGCCCCTCTTGAGTCGCCCGCAGGCCGACGATGAACGATTGCCGGAAGCGCAGCAGATGATGACCGGATGGCCCTTGAGCTTCTCGATCTCGGACATCCGTTTTTCAAGCTGGGCCAGCGTGATGTGGCGCGCTCCGGGTATGTGACCGGACGTCCACTCGCCGGTTTCGCGTACATCCAGCACCAGCGCGTCTTCGCGGTTCATCAGCAGAGTCGCTTGGGCCGGGGTCAAATCCTCCGAACTGCCACCGGACAGCATTGGCCACAACAGCATGCCGCCGCTGACCAACGCGAGAGCCACCCAAATCATGTTCTGTTGCACAAATTCCATTGTCGTCTATTCCTTGTGTGCGGGGACACCGCAGAACACCTCGCGCATCAGAGAGATGAGCTGAAGCGTGCGCGGATCCGCGATACGATAAAAAACCCTATTGGCATCCTTGCGGGTTTGCAGGACGCCCTTGTCGCGCAAAATGGCGAGGTGTTGCGAGATATTGCTCTGCGAGGTGCCGACGGCTTCGACGATATCCTGCACGCAGGTTTCCTCGCCGCCCACCACGCACAGAATTTTAAGGCGCAACGGATGCGAGATCGCCTTCAGCGACCGCGCCGCAGTCTCTATATGCTCCTGCCTGCCTATTAACTCGAAAATCGATGTGTTCATGCCTTGTGGGCCCCGGTTGTGATGGATGCATTCTCTATGGCTGCAATTCCGAATATTATAGAATACTGTTACTGTTATTACTCCACATAAAGGCTTCCGCCATGTACAAAATAGTTCTGCTTCGGCACGGCGAATCCGTGTGGAACCAGGAGAACCGTTTCACCGGCTGGACCGATGTCGGTCTTACCGGAAAGGGGCTTGCTGAAGCGGTGACCGCTGGCCAGTTGCTGAAAAAGGAAGGTTTCACTTTCGATCTTGCCTATACCTCGGTGTTGCGTCGCGCGATCAAGACGCTGTGGACTGTGTTGGAGGAATTGGACCGCATGTGGATTCCGGTGCAGCATTCGTGGCGTCTGAATGAACGTCACTACGGCGCGCTGCAAGGACTCGACAAGGCCGAAACCGCCGCCAAGTTCGGCGATGAGCAGGTGCTGATCTGGCGTCGCGCCTATGACACGCCGCCGCCGCCGCTGGCGGAAGGCGATCCGCGCCTGGAAACCGGCAACCCGCGCTACGCCGACCTTTCGGCCACCCAGTTGCCGCGCACGGAATGCCTCAGGGATACCGTGGATCGCTTTCTGCCGTATTGGCACGAAACCATCGCGCCCGCCGTCAAGTCGGGCAAGAAGGTGGTCATCGTGGCCCATGGCAACAGCCTGCGGGCGCTCGTCAAGTATCTCGACAAGGTTCCCGACGCCGATATCGTCGGCCTCAACATTCCTACCGGACAGCCGCTGGTTTATGAACTGGATGCCGATCTGAAGCCGATCCGCAGCTATTACCTGGGCGATCAGGAAGCCATCAAGGCGGCGATGCAGGCGGTGGCGAATCAGGGCAAAGCCAAGGCGTGAAACTGTTCACCACGGGGAACACGGGGAACACGGGGGAAAGACCAACTCGACCTGCTTTTGAATTCCCCGTGCTCCCCGTGGTAATCGCTGTTTTCTTCTGGAGTCTTCTCACCCCCGCTGCATTCGCTGCCAGCGTCGATACGAAGAAGGGCGAACTCCACGATTTGAAAGGCCGCATCGAGGCCTTGCGGCGCGATATGGCCGCTGCGGAGGAGTCGAAGACCCATGCCGCCGACCAGTTGCGCGAGACCGAATCGGCGATCTCCAACGCCAACCGGCGCCTGCACGAACTGGGCGCCGAACGCGTCGGGCTGAAGGCCGAACTGGCCGATCTCGATGCGCAAAGCCAGCGTCTGGACAGCCAGACCGGCGCCCAGCAAAACCAGTTGGCGCGACTTCTCAAGCGCCAGTTTGTCGGCGGCGATTCCGATGCGCTGAAGCTCCTGCTGTCCGGCCACGATCCCAACCAGTCGGCGCGCGACAAGTACTTCCTGACCCAGCTCTCGCGCGCCAAGGCCGATCTGATCCAGCAATTGCGTGCCGTCGCTGCCGAGAAAAAACGTCTGGCGGATGCCGCGCGCGAACGACAGACGGCTTTGGCTGACATCGAGCGCCGGCAACAGGAAAGCCGCGCCCAACTGCTCGACCGCAAGAAACAGCGGCTGACGACGCTGGCCGCGATTGCCGACCGGCTCAAGGCGCAGCGCCGCGAAATATCCAATTTGAAGCGGGACGAGCAGCGACTGGCAAAATTGATCGAAGGACTGGCGCGTATCGCGGCAACCCATAAAGCCGCGCCGAAAGTTCTCCAAGGGCCGCACAGCGCTGGCGGTACGGCGATAGCGAGAACCCCAAAGATAAAAAGTCATGACCCCGGCAATGTTGGCGGCGTCTTTGCCGCCTTGCGCGGCCGGCTCCGTTTACCGGTCAAGGGCGCCATCGCCGGTCGCTTCGGCAGCCCGCGTGCGGAAGGAGGCGCGAGCTGGAAGGGCGTCTTCATCCGTGCCGCCGAAGGCGCCGAGGTCAAGGCCGTGGCCGCTGGCGCGGTGGTCTTCGCGGATTGGCTGCGCGGCTTTGGCAACCTGCTGATCATCGACCACGGCGACGATTTCCTGTCCGTTTATGGCAACAACGAGTCCTTGCTGGCGGCGGTGGGCGCCAGCGTCAAAAGCGGTGAGTCCGTCGCCACCGTGGGAAACAGCGGCGGCAACCCGGACTCGGGTTTATACTTTGAACTCAGGCATCGGGGCCAGCCGTTCGATCCACTGAAATGGGCCAGAAATTAGCCAAACTCGCGCTACACTGAACCTATCCCGGCAAGCCCCGCCCTTATCCGTTCGGAGTTCCTATGAGCAGCAAGTTGCAACAAGTGGGTCTGGTGGTAACCGGTTTGTTCGCCGGCATCCTCGTCAGTCTGAATTTTTCCGCCAGCGCCGGCAAGGATGCGGCCACGTCGGCGCTGCCGATTGCGGAGTTGCGCAGCTTCGCCGATGTCTACAACGCCATCAAGCAGGGTTATGTCGAACCGGTGGAAGACAAGGTGCTGATCACCCACGCCATCAGCGGTATGCTGGCCAATCTCGATCCGCACTCGGCCTACCTCGACGCCGATTCCTTCAAGGATCTGCAAGTCAGCACCCAAGGCGAATTCGGCGGCCTCGGTATCGAAGTCGGCATGGAAGACGGCTTCGTCAAGGTCGTGTCGCCGATCGAGGACACGCCGGCGTTCAGGGCCGGGCTGAAACCCGGCGACCTCATCATCAAGCTCGACGACACCCCGGTCAAGGGCCTCACGCTTAATGACGCCGTCAAGAAAATGCGCGGCAAGCCGAAGACCCAGATACGGCT
The DNA here is from genome assembly GCA_023229545.1 of Sulfuritalea sp. GTDB lineage: Bacteria > Pseudomonadota > Gammaproteobacteria > Burkholderiales > Rhodocyclaceae > Sulfuritalea. Next base: position 11,324 of record JALNZB010000050.1, read on the forward strand.
CACCATCGTGCGCAAGGGCGAAGGCAAGCCTTTTGAAGTCACCCTGACGCGCGAGAAGATCAAGGTGGCGAGCGTCAAGTCGAAGCTGCTCGAAGGCGGCTACGGCTACCTGCGCGTTACGCAGTTCCAGGAGGAGACCGCGCCGGACGTGGTCAAGCACCTCGAAAAACTGGCGAAGACGGACAAGGACGCCAAGGGCGAGGGCATCAAGGGCCTGGTGCTCGACCTGCGCAACGATCCGGGCGGCCTGCTCAACGGCGCGGTGGGCGTTTCCGCCGCCTTCCTGCCGCCGAAAGTGCTGGTCACCTCGACCGACGGTCGCACCGAGGACGCCAAGCGTCGCTTCACGGCCAGCCCGGAGGACTACCAGCGCGGCTACAAGGATGACTTCATGAAGAACCTGCCAGCCTTCGCCAGGACCACGCCGATGGTGGTGCTGGTCAACGCCGGTTCCGCTTCCGCCTCGGAGATCGTCGCCGGGGCCTTGCAGGATCACAAGCGCGCCGTGGTGATGGGCACCCAGACCTTCGGCAAGGGCTCGGTGCAAACTGTCCTGCCGCTGTCCAACAACGCCGCAATCAAGCTCACCACCGCGCGCTACTTCACACCCTCGGGCCGATCCATCCAGGCCAAGGGCATTACGCCGGACATCATCGTCGAGGAATCCGCCAACGGCGAATCGCGTGAGCGCATACGCGAAGCCGATCTGGAACGCCATCTCGGCGGTGACAAGGACAAGCCGGTAGAAGCCACTCCGCCGAAGCCGCAGACGAAGAACGGCAAGAAGGGCAAGACCGACGAGGCCGACGACAAGCCGCACGCACCGCTGGAATTTGCCTCGAAGAAGGACTACCAGTTGGGGCAGGCGGTGAACCTGCTCAAGGCCTGGCAGATCATCAAGCGCTGAGAGCGAGACACGTGCGATGAGCCGGATGACTCCTGAAAAGGCTCGCGAGTTGCGCGATGAGTTGCGCACCGGCAAGCCTCGCCAGCGTCCCTCGTCCTTCGTGCCGCAACCCGGCACGCGCAAGCACCGCGAACTGCGCTTTGATCACCGCCATCCGGAACACGTCGAGGAAGCCCGTACGCTCCTTGCGGGACTCGAAGGCATGGAAATCGACACCGGTCTGGCGCCCTTCAGTCTTTCGATCTGGTACGAAATCAGCGACTACTCGCTCGAAGGTCTCGAAGCTGCACTGGTGCGCCAGGGCTTTCATCTCGACCGCAGCCTGTACTGCAAGCTGATGCGCGCCTGGTGTATTTCTGCG